>CAVPET010000046.1:0-15212 GCA_963703525.1 Ilumatobacteraceae bacterium
TGTTCCATATTGCTGATGGCGCAGAGGTGATCGGAGATCGTGCACGAATCGATCTCGTGATCGGCCCCACCGTCCAGTTCGATGCCGACGTCCCAGCGCATCCCGTCGAGTTGGCATCTCGACACGATGAGGCGCTCGCAGTGGTCCGCGACGATTCCCGCGGCCGTCGTCGCCCGGATGACGCAATCGTCGGCGCGTGCGATCACGTGACCATCGACGCTGCATCCGAGCACGGTCGCGTACGGTCCGGCGAGTTCGACCGCCGGAGTCGGGAGCCAGGCGATCCTTGCCGCAGCGCCGGTGACGTGGACATGCTCCAACCGCGCGTTCTGCTCCAGTGTCACCGCGACCGCTCCGCCCCCGTCGATGACCGTTCGGCGCCCGACACCGCGCAGCACCACACCTGCGGGAACGGTGGCGGGACCCCGATAGGCGCTGTCGCCGAGCGAGATGATGTCGCCTGGCAGCGCATCGGCGACCAGCGGGCCGAGTGGGATCGCAATCCGATCCTCGTGTTCGAACAGGGCGACCGGTCGCTCAACGGCCGACACGTCGATTCGATAGACGGCGATGTCACCGATCTCGCCGACCTGATGGGCCTGGTGGTAATGGGCCTGGTGGTGACGTGCGCGGTGCTGATGCCCGGCACGTGCCGCCGTCGATTCGACGGGGTCGAGGCGCAGGCCCTCGTCGTCCTGTCGGAACGCTACGGGCCGCGCGTCGAGGCCACCGCCGTCCTCGCCGGGATCACCTGCCGCGTCGAGGCGAGTGACCGTCTCGACGCGGTGCGCGGCGGGGTCGAGCGCGGCGAAGTGTCCGCGCCCGCTCAGGTCGATGGCATGGAGCGTGCCGTCGACGGTGACATAGCGAACGCGCTCGTCTCCCCACGTGACCCAGGGCCGTGACCGGTTCACGATGTCCTCGTGTGCTCGGACCCAGCGCCCGGCGGCTCGCAGGGGCGTCGCCTGGAGTTCGGGGATCGTGCCGTCGGCGGTGGGCCCGACGCTCAACAGCAGGTTGCCACCCTTGGCGACCACTTCGGTCAGCAGGCTCACGATCCCGAACGCAGTGAGATGGTGCTCGGCATGTTCCGTGCGGTTGTAGCCGAAGCCGGCGCCGATCCCACGGCACAGTTCCCACGGCTCGTGGACGATGTCGGCGGGCGCCACGTGTTCGAACGTCCGCACGCTCGGCGGGCTGCCAGGTGGCACGTCGCCGGGCGCGGCCCACCAGCGATCGTTGACGACGAGATCGGCGTCGAGCACACGCAGCCGGTCGAGGAGATCTCTCGTTCGCCAGTGCTCGGGACCGTGACCCCAGTGACCGTCTCCCCACATCATCCGTGATCCGTACCGCTCGACGAGGTCGGTCACGTGCGGGTGCAGCACGTCGCTCACGTAATCGTCGCCCGGGTAGCGGTCGTCGCCCCAGTCGAGCAGCGAGTAGTAGGCGCCGAACGTGAGGTCGTTACGTTCGCACGCCGCCGCGTACTCGGCGAGCACGTTGCGTTTCGGGCCAGCGTCGACCATCGTGCGCGTCGTGCTCGGGGCATCCCACCAGCACCATCCGTCGTGATGCTTGGCGACCAGGATGGTGTATCCCATGCCCGAATCGACCGCGAGGCGGGCCCAGTCCTCGGCGTCGAAGCGGTCGAACGTGAGCAGCGGGAGGAAGTCGTCGTAGTGGGCGATGTGTCCCCAACGGTCTCGATGATGGGCGAGCACCTCGACCATCGGATGCGGGTGGAGCCGAACGTCGGGCAGATCATCGCCGAGGTGGCTCCAGTACCAGTCGGCGTGCTCGCCGATCGGCGCCCATGCCGGCACCGTGGCCAGGTTCGCATGGATGAACAGCCCGTAACGTCGCTCTCCCCACCACGCCGCCGATGTCATCGGACCACGAGTCTCGCGCGCCGGCGCGGTGCGGCCATGATGCGGGCCATACTGCGGGCGTGGAACGCGTCGCCGACCCTCTCGCCGACCCTCTCGCCGACCCTCTCGCCGACCCGCGCACGGCCGGCAAATTGGCTGTGCTCGAAGGCGCATTGGAGCGGCTCGGACGGGTGGTCGTCGCGTTCAGCGGCGGGGCGGACTCGGCATTTCTCGCGGCCGTCGCGACACGAGCGCTCGGGCGTGATCGGGTGCACTGCGTCACCGCGGTGTCGCCCTCGCTCGCCGGAGAGGAGGAGGCCGACTGTCGGGCACTCGCCGCCGAATGGAACCTGCGCTGGACACCGATCGTCACCGAGGAGATGGAGCGCGCCGCCTACCGAATCAACGACACCGACCGGTGCTTTCACTGCAAGGCCGAACTCATGGACGTGGTCGCGCCGATCGCCGCGGCGGAGCGGGCCACGGTGGTGCTCGGGGTGAACGTCGACGACCTCGGCGATCATCGTCCCGGTCAGCGGGCGGCGGCGGAGGCCGGCGCCACGTTCCCACTCATCGACGCCGGCTTCAACAAGACCGAGATTCGATCAGCGTCGCGCGGCATCGGGCTACGAACGTGGGACAAGCCGTCGGCAGCGTGTCTCGCGAGCCGGATCCCGTACGGCACCGAGGTCTCGGTGGGGCTCCTCGGTCGGATCGACCGTGCTGAAGCGGGCCTGCACCGGCTCGGCTTCCGACAAGTCCGCGTCCGCCACTACGACGACACCGCCCGAATCGAAATCGATCTCGACGAACTGCGTTCCGTGCTCGCCCGACGTGACGAGATCGTCGGTGTCGTCAAGTCGGCCGGCTATCGCTACGTCACGCTCGACCTCGAAGGGTTCCGCAGCGGAAACCTCAACGGCTGACGACGGCCGACGACGGCCGGTGGTCCCGCGTGAAGGGCCGACAATTCAGAGACAGAACACGTCGGTCAGTCACACACCAGGGTCAGACCCAAACAGCGGGACCCACGGCAACAGCAGGAGAGCCAGATCTTTGCTCCCCGGCACCGCCCGGAACGGTGATCACATCATGGCTGAAGCTCCTCTACGACCACCCAGCGCTGCGGCCGCTACCTTCGAGCGCAACTTCGGCTGTGAAGTGTTCGACGGCGATATCGAATATGGCCCCGAATACCCCGAGGCCGACGTGATCATCGGCGGGCCGCCGTGCCAGGGCTTCAGTCCGCTCGGACGAGGCCGGGACGGCGGGAGTCGTGATCGAATGAACGGACTTTGGAAGCACTACCTCGACGCAGTCCGAACAATTCGGCCGAAGGTGTTTGTGATCGAGAACGTGCCCGAGTTTCAGCGCTCGGAACAGTTCGCCGAGTTGCTCCACCTACTCGAAACCGACACGGAGTTGAGCGCGTATGCGGTCGCCTATGGGGTGCTGAACGCTGCTGACTATGGGGTGCCACAGAGTCGACGGCGAGGAATCCTCGTAGCTATCCGCGGCCGGCAGGTGTCGTTGCCTTGGCCCCCGACTCCGACGCGGGGCCGATCTTCGGAGTCGGGCCGTCCATACGCAACGGTGAAAGACGCGATCGGCGACCTACCTGCGCAAACACGGGGCACTGATCCGATCCTCGACGACGACCGTCAGCATCTCCACTTCGGACGCCGCCCTCTGGCTACATCGAGGGAGCGGTACCGAGCGATCCCCCCCGGCGGAAATCGGTTCGATCTGATGCGCAACCGACCCGACATCACTCCTGCCTGCTGGCTCAACAAACCCACTGGCACGACGGATGTGATGGGCAGGTTGTGGTGGGATCGGCCATCCGCGACCATACGCACGGAGTTCTTCAAACCGGAGAAGGGCCGCTACCTCCACCCGACCGCCGACCGAGTGATCTCACACAGGGAAGCGGCACGGCTCCAGTCATTCCCCGACTGGTACGTCTTCGAAGGCTCGAAGATCGCGATCGCCCGTCAGATAGGCAACGCCGTTCCGCCACTGCTCGGCAAGGCGATCGCGGAGTATGTCTTCGAGCACGCCTTCGCGGAGACGCAATCCGAGTAGTTTCCGGCGATGGATGACGACGGTGGGCTCGCCGGTCCGGCGATCCACACCTGAGGAGGCCCGACCAGAGGTGACTTCCGAGACTTGCGGCCCCTCGCCGGCAAGCGGGCGCATGAGCCGCCAGGCGACGCGTGACACAGCCCCGGAGATGCGGCTGCGCACACAGCTTCATTCGCTCGGCCTGCGCTATCGGGTTCATGTACGACCACTCCCCGAGCTGCGACGGACAGCCGACATCGTGTTTCCCCGGGTGAGGGTGGCTGTCTTCGTCGATGGGTGCTTCTGGCACTCGTGCCCTGCGCACGCAACCGCGCCGTCGGCCAACGGGGAGTGGTGGGCAGCGAAGCTGACGAAGAACGTCGAACGCGATCTGGATACCGACCGGAAACTCACCGCCGCCGGCTGGCTCGTTGTGCGGGTGTGGGAGCACGAGGATCCGACGGAGGCATCCTGCCGAGTTGTCGAAGCGATCCGCGGCAGGCGACCAGCGGCCCGAGTCCCCCGGATGGGTTCGCCTCCGATTGACGCCCGCAGCAGCCCCACCTATCGTCGCCGCGATGAAGCTGTCGATGACGATCAACTACTCCGGTGACTTCCATGCCGACGTCGACAAGGTCGTGGAACTCGAAAAGGCGGGGCTCGACGTCGTGTGGGTGCCGGAGGCCTACAGCTTCGACGCCGTGTCACAGATGGGCTACCTCGCTGCCAAGACGTCCACCATCGAGATCGGGTCGGGCATCTTGAACGTGTTCTCCCGTACGGCCACATGCATGGCACAGACTGCTGCCGGGCTGGACTTCGTGTCGAACGGCCGCTTCATCCTCGGCCTCGGCGCGTCGGGGCCGCAGGTGATCGAAGGGTTCCACGGCGTTCCGTACGAAAAGCCGATGCCGCGCATCCGCGACTACATCAACGTGTGTCGCATGACGTGGAAGCGCGAGAAGGTCGTCTACGACGGCCCGACCGTGACGATCCCGCTTGCCGAGGGCCGAGGCACCGGCCTCGGCAAGCCCCTCAAGCTCATCAACCATCCGGTGCGCGAGAACATCCCGATCTTCTGGGCGAGCCTGATGGGTCAGTCAGTCAAGAACACGGCTCAGTACGCCGACGGGTGGCTGCCGATCTTCTTCGATCCCGAGAAGTTCCACACCGTCTGGGGCGACGACCTCAAGGCCGGCCAGGCCGACCGTGATCCCGGACTCGGGCCCCTCCAGATCTCTGCCGGCGGCATGGTCGCGATCGGTGACGAGCTCACCGGCGATGCGCAGTCACGCCTGCTCGATCTCGCACGGCCACACATGGCGCTGTACGTCGGTGGGATGGGCGCGCGCGACCAGAACTTCTACAACACGATCTGCCAGAAGTACGGCTATGTCGACGAGGCCATCGAGATCCAGGACCTCTATCTCGCCGGCCGCAAGGACGAAGCTGCGGCCGCAGTACCGGCGGAGATGCTCGAAAGGACCAACCTCGTCGGCCCGGCAGGCTTCGTGAAGGAGCGTCTCGCCGCCTACAAGGAGGCCGGCGTCACGCACCTGTCGGTCAGCGCCGTCGGCAACGATCCGGTCGCCACCATCGAACAACTCCGCTCGCTGCTCTGACAATCGGTGCGTCGGCGCCCGACCGCGGTGCACCGCCCCGGACCGTGCCGCATCGGACCGTGCCGGCTCGGACCGTGCCGCCTCAGACCGTGCCGCCTCAGACCATGCCGCGCAGCCACCAGAGGCTGAGCGCCCAGGCCAGCGACAGCAGCACGAACGCGGTGAGTGCCCACTGCCAGGTGAGCTCGTCGACGATCTCGATCTCCTCGCCGAGGGTCTCGCCGAGCGATTCCTGGATCTGCCCGTAGGCGTCGGCGAGTTCGTCACCGGTCTCGGCGACGAAGGCCTGTCCGCCGGTCGTCTCGGCGACCAGTTCGAGGTCGGCGGGACGCACCGGGACGGGCAAGGTGTCGCCACTGACGGGGTCGGTGATCGTGCCGTCAGGTGTGCCGAACGCGATCGTGAACACCGGGATGCCCGCGTCGGCGGCTTCCTGTGCGCCTTCCGACGTCAGGCGCCCGACGGTGGTCTCACCGTCGCTCAACAGCACCATCACTCCCGGCGCCACGTCGGTGTCGTCCTGCGGGTCCGCGGAGTTGACCAGGAGACGTGTGCCGACCGCGAGCGCATCACCGATCGCCGTCGACTCGGCAAGTTCGAGATTGTCGATGCCCCGCTCCATCGCGCTGCGATCGAGCGTCGGGTCGACATCGACGTTCACGGCGCCGGAGAACGACACCAACCCGACTTCCACGCCGGGGTCGACCTCGTCGACGAAGTTGCGCGCCGCATCTTGTGCAGCGGCGAAGCGGCTCGGGTCGACGTCGGTCGCCTCCATCGACAACGACACGTCGAACAACACGAGGATCCGTCCTTCGCTCTTCGTGCGTTCCGTCGAGCGATCGACGGGCCGAGCGATCGCGATCACCGCAGCGGTGAGGCCGAGCAGTTGGACCGCAGCGACGACATGGCGACGCCACCGCGGACGCTTCGGAGCGACGCGGTCGAGCAGGTCGACCTGGGTGAATCGAACAGTGGCTGCCTTGCGCCACCTCAGCACCACGACGTACAGCACGAGCAGGGTCGCCGGCACGAGGAGCAGCCAGAGGCGCCCGGGTTCGAGGAAGTCGGTGCTCATCTCCGCCGGACTCCGCCGCGCACGGCCTGGGCCCGCTTGCGCTGGGTGTGGTCGACGATCGTCGCCAGCCAGTCACCGTCGGTCGTCAGCGCGATCGCATCGGCGCCGGCGCGCCCGAGTGCGTCGTCACGTTCGGCGCGCATCTTCTCGGCTGCTTCGGCATAGCGCTGCTGCACTGCGCGAGTGACTCGGATCTCCCTGGTCGCGCCGGTTGCCGGGTCGGCCATCTCGACGAGACCGATCGGCGGGACGTCGAACTCCCGAGGGTCGTTCACCGTGATCGCGAGCAGGTCGTGGCGCATCGCCAGGCGGCCGAGCGGCGCGCTCCAGTCGTCGGTGAGGAAGTCGGAGATCACGGCGATGAACCCACGACGACTTGCCAACGCGCCGACCCGATCGAGGGCCCCGGCGAGGTCGGAGCGGCCGAGCCCCTCCGAATGCGGCGCCGCGGCAAGAGTGGACAGGATCGCCCGCACCTGATTCGAGCCGTTGCGCGGTGGCAGCACATGAATCGACGGGCCGGCGATCATCACGGCGCCGAGCCGGTTCTGGTTCCGTGCCGTCAGGAACCCGACGCAGGCCGCTGCGGCCATCGCGGTGCGGGCCTTGTCGTCGGGCGCCGTGCCGAACTGCATCGTCGCCGACGCGTCGACCACGAGCCACGCGATGAGGTCACGGTCGGCGATCTGTTCTCGAACGTAGGTCTCGTTCGTCCTGGCGGTGACGTTCCAGTCGATTCGGCGCACGTCGTCGCCTGGCTGGTACTGGCGGGACTCGCCCGCCTCCGAGCCGTGACCGGGGGTGAGGCCCCGGTGGTTGCCGTGCAACACACCGTCGAGGCGGCCGTTGATCGTCAATTCGAGCGTGCGCAGCAGTTCGGCCACGGTCTCCGTCGGTGGCCCTTGCGCCCAGCCACCGCCGACCGACGCGGCGGCCACGGGCGGCGGCCGCCAGGCGTCGCCCGCTATTTTCGCACGGGCCGGCGACACGCTCGCCGGCGGGAGGGAGTGCACGGGTCAGCTCCCGTCAGGGGCGCCGTTGGGTTTCGGCGAAACCCACGCCGCAGGGACGGTGGCCAGTATCCGTTGGATCACATGATCGGCGCTGATGTCGCGCGGCGAGCGCGTCGTAGGTGAGCAGCAACCGGTGCCGCAGGATCTCGGGGGCCAGGTCGAACACGTCCTGAGGTGTGGTGTACGAACGGCCACGGAGCATCGCCAACGCTCGTGCGCCACGAACGAGGTTGAGCGAGGCGCGCGGGCTGGCGCCGAGCCCGATGACGCTCGCGAGGTCGGCGAGCCCGAACCGGTCGGGGAATCGGGTGCACTGCACCAGATCGACGGCGTACTGGCTGACCGAGCGGTCGACGAACACCCGGTCGGCCTGGGCCTGCAGGCCCGCGAGCTGCTCGAGCGTGATCACCTGATCGGGGATCGGCGCCTCGATGCTCATCCGATCGAGGATCATCATCTCCTCGTCGGCGCTCGGGTAATCGAGCACGATCTTCATCATGAACCGGTCGCGCTGGGCGTCGGGGAGTTGGTAGACACCTTCGGACTCGATCGGGTTCTGCGTGGCGACGACGAAGAACGGACGAGGCGCCTGGTGGGTGACCCCGCCGATGGTGACCTGCTGTTCGGCCATCACTTCGAGCAGCGCCGACTGCACCTTGGCCGGGGCTCGGTTGATCTCGTCGGTGAGCAGGAAGTTGACGAACACCGGGCCGAGTTCGACGTCGAACGTCTCGCTGCTGCCGCGGTAGATGCGGGTGCCGACGATGTCCGAAGGCAGCAGATCAGGGGTGAACTGGATGCGGGCGAACGACCCACCGACCACATCGGCGAGGGTTTCGGCGGCGAGCGTCTTGGCCAGGCCGGGAACCGACTCGAGCAGGCAGTGACCCCGGCACAACACACCGACGAGGAGCCGTTCGAGCAATCGCGTCTGGCCGACGATGACCTTGCGCATCTCGAAGAAGATCTTCTCGAACATCTCGGCGGTGCGCGCATCGTCCATCGGCGTGCCCGCGGCCGATGGCCCGGGTGACGTCGGTGAAGCCGGTGACGCCTGTGACGCCGGTGACGCCGATGACGCCGGTGAGGCGCCGAACCCGGTGGTGGATATGGACGGTGCGGCGGTCAGTCCTGCCGCCTGATGATCGCTGCTCATTCGGACGTGACCGTAGTTCCGCTTCCACCGAGTCCGACGTCGTGCCCGCCGATTCATGTACCGCCCTTACCCGACGGCACGGCCGGACACGTCTCCCGAATCACACGTCTCCCGAATCACACGTCTCCCGAATCACACGTCTCCCGAATCACACGTCTCGCGAATCACTCCTATCCTGAGTGGGTGGCCGAATCCGATCGCTTCGATGGACAGGTGTCCCCCGAAGACCTCGTGGCCCTCGTCGGTGTCGACATTGCCGCGGAGGACCTCGAGCGGATCGAGTTCGAAGAGCGGCTGGCGTCACAACGTCGCGCCACGATCGAGGCGGGGCGCAGGAAGGCCGGGCTGTTCGGAGCGGCGGCGGCCGGCGTCATGCTCGGTCTGCGTGACGTCTTCGAGGGTCCGCCGAAGGACGACACCATCGTCGCGGTCGCCGAGAGCCCCGGTGATCCCGGCGACATCGACACCGATGGCATCGCGGTGACCGTCGGCGACGTCGACGTCTGGGCGCCGCCTCCGGCGAGCCGGGAGCAACCGACCGACGATCAGGCGAGCGGCTGATACGCACCCGGCCGTCGAAGCAGGCCGCGGCGCCAGCGAGTCGGTGTCAGCAGCACAGCGCGCGGTTCGTCTTCGAACATCCAGCGCGCGAAGTTGCGTCGTCCCCACGTGCCGCTCGCGCCGACGACACGGACCGCGCCACGAGCGCCCCACGAGGTTGCGAGAATGCGCCCGAGCGACAACGACATCCTGTGATCGGCGACGAGATGGTGGCGCACAGCTCGCTCGAATCGGTCGGTGGCGATGCCTGGTTGCATCGCTCCGGCGGCGACGATCGCTTCGGCGGCGAGACGACCCGTCAGCAATGCCTGGCCGATGCCTTCACCGGTCATCACGTCGGTCGCACCCGCGGCGTCGCCGACGAAGAAGGTACGCCCACGGGTCAGTGAGACCTTGTCGACACGGGCGGGGATCGGCCAGGCCAGGTGTCGGTCCTCGAGTTCGAATCCCGCGCCGAGCGACTCGACGATGTGCGGCCGAGTGAGGAGATCGGACCACAGCGTCTTCATCGTCCGGATCCGCCGCCGGCCGTCGCGTAGTACTCCGAAGCCGATGTTGACCCGGCCGTCGGGCAGCGGGAACGACCATGCGTAGCCAGGCGTCAGATCCGGCTCGAACCACACGTACAACCGGGAGGCCGCCGGGCCGGTGACATTGCGGGCGTACTGCCGAAAGCCGTGCCACTCACCCAGGTAACCGGGATCTCCGGCATGGAGCGCCTTTCGCACCGGGCTCCACATGCCATCGGCTGCCACGACGTAGCGGGCGGTGATCCGCAACCCGTGGGCGTCGACCACGACGCGGTCGGCATCCTGCTCCATCGAGCGGAACCCGTGGCCGTCTCGAACGTCGACGCCCTCCTTGAGGGCGAGTCGCACGAGCGCGTCGTCCAATTGGAGGCGGGGAGCGACGGCGGCGTACTTACCGATCGCGGGCAGCGGGAGGATCACCTCGCGGCCGGATGGCGAGCGCACCGTTGCGCCGTCGACGTCGTACCAGTCGGCAATCTCGCCCGGGTCCAGGCCGAGGTGATCGAGTTCGCGCAGTGCCAGCGTCGTGAGACCGTCACCGCAGCACTTGTCGCGGGGGAAGACCGCCTTGTCGAGCATGATGACCGATCTTCCGAGCCGGGCGAGCGAGATGGCTGCGGCCGACCCGGCCGGCCCGGCGCCGACGACCACCACGTCGGCGGTGAGATCGGCGGTGACGTCGGCGGTCAGATCGGCGGTCAGATCGGCAGTGGGATCGGCGGTGAGAAGGTTTCGTCGCGTCGACTCGCAGTCACACACCCGCTGCACTCTACGATGCGCAAGCCGTCACCACTGACGGATCGAACTCGACGAACACGATCGCCGCGCGGCGGAGATCGGAAAGGAATCACGATGGCCCGACTCTGCGAAGGACGTGTTGCGATCGTCACGGGGGCCGGCCGCGGCATCGGCCGTGAGCATGCACTCAGCCTCGCCCGACACGGAGCCAAGGTCGTCGTGAACGATCTCGGCGGCGCGGTCGACGGTACCGGTGACGATCTCTCGCCGGCACAGCAGGTCGTCAACGAGATCGTCGAGATGGGCGGCGAGGCTGTCGCGAACGGCGACAACGTGGCTGATTGGGAGGGCGCACAGCGGCTGATCAACACTGCAATCGAGACGTTCGGCGACCTTCACGCACTGGTCAACAATGCCGGCATCCTTCGTGACCGTGTGTTGGCGAACATGACCGAGCAGGAGTGGGATTCCGTCATCAACGTCCATATGAAGGGGACGTTCGCTCCCTCGCGTTGGGCCGTCGCGTACTGGCGTGAGCGGGCCAAGGCCGGTGAACCGGTGAGCGGCCGGATCGTCAACACCACGTCGGTGTCGGGTCTCTACGGCAACCCGGGCCAGGCCAACTACGGCGCCGCGAAGGCCGGAATCGCGGCGTTCACCAACATCGTCGCGATGGAGGTGGCACGGTACGGCGTGACGGTCAATGCCGTCGGCCCGATGGCCCTCACCCGGATGACCGAAGGCCTCGGGTCGGCGCCACAGAGCGACGAGGACCGAGAGGCACGCTCCCCGCACTGGATCGCCCCGATCGTCACGTGGCTCTGCTCCGACGAGGCTGCCGGCGTCACGGGGCGGGTGTTCGAGGCGTCCGGCCAGATCCTCGCCGTCGCCGAGGGATGGCGAGCGCGGCCCGTCGACGGCGCCACTCGACGACCCGACCAAGCTCGGCCCGGTGGTCGCCGACCTGCTGGCAAAGGCTCGCGGCAACTCGGGGATGGATGGCCGCCCGGGTACCCCGCCGCAGACCATGATCAAGGCATGACGATCAACGCATGACGATCAAGGCATGACGATCAACGCCTGACCCGAGCCACTGCTCGACACGAACCCACCACACGAACCCACCACACGAACCACCGGAGGACACGACATGCCATTGAACCCTGACGCCGTCGGCTCGAAGAGCGAGCCATTCGAAGCGAGTTGGACATCGAAGGATGCGCTGCTGTATGCCGTCGGCATCGGCGCCGGCCGAGATGAGTTGGCGTTCACGACCGAGAACTCCAAAGGCATCGACCAACTCGTCTTTCCGACGTTCCCCGTCGTCATCGGCATGGGGAGGGGCATGTCGCTCGGGAACATCGGCACGTTCAACCCGGCGATGTTGGTCCACGGACAACAGGCGATCACGCTGCACAGGCTGATCCCGGTCGAGGGAACGGCCACGATCACCGGTGAGATCACCGGCATGTACGACAAGGGGAAGGCGGCCGTCGTCGTCACCGCTTCGACGGCCGAGATGGACGGCGAGCCGCTCTTCACGACCACGTCGTCGATCTTCCTGCGCGGTGAAGGTGGATGGGGCGGCGAACGCGGTCCGTCCGGGCCGAAGAACGTGCCGCCGGAGCGGGACGCCGACCACGTCGTGACCTACCAGACCTCACCTGATCAGGCGTACGTCTATCGGCTCTCCGGCGATCGCAATCCGCTCCACAGCGACCCGTCGTTCGCTGCGATGGGCGGGTTCGACCGTCCGATTCTGCACGGCCTGTGCAGCTACGGCTTCACCGGGCGGGCGCTGTTGCACACGCTGTGCGGTAGTGATCCGGCGCGTTTCCACCACGTCGAGGGGCGGTTCGCGGCGCCGGTGATGCCGGGCGATGCGCTGACCATTCGGATGTGGACGATCGGCGACGGCGAGTCGGTGTTCACGACCAGCGCGGTCGACCCGTCGGATCCCTCGACCGATCGAATCGTCATCGACCAAGGCCTCCTCCGGCACTCCTGACGACGCTCCATCCGATCACTGCTCCATCCGATCACTGCTCCATCCGGTCACTGCTTGCAGATGCTGGTGAGGTGGGCAACGGCGTCGGCGACGGCGACATCGATGCGGTCGCCGGTGCGGCGATCCTTGACCTCGATGGTCGGGTTCGTCTCATCGGCGATGCCGCGGCCGACAACGACGATCGTCGGAATGCCGATGAGCTCGGCGTCCTTGAACTTCACGCCGGGCGAGACTCCCGCACGGTCGTCGAGGAGTACGTCCAGCCCTGCGGACTCGAGGTTGCCGGCCAGCACTTCAGCGGCCCCGAGTTGGACGCCACCGTCCTTGCCGGCCACGACGATGTGGACATCGGCAGGCGCAATCGACCGGGGCCAGCACAGCCCCAGGTCGTCGAGGGTCGCCTCGGCGATCGCGGCGAGACAACGCGACACGCCGACACCGTACGAGCCCATCGTCGGCGTCACCGGCCGGCCGTGCTGGTCCTGCACCCTCAAGTCGAGTGCGTCGGCGTACTTGCGGCCGAGCTGGAAGATGTGCCCGATCTCGACGCCGCGGGCGATGTCGATCGCCGACCCGCATGACGGGCAGGGATCGCCGGCCACGATCTCGGCGGCTTCGATCGTGCCGTCGGCGGCGAAGTCGCGCCCGGCGATCAGTCCGAGCACGTGCCGGCCGATCGTGTCTGCGCCGGTGATCCATGCCGAGCCGGACACCACCCGAGGGTCGATGAGGTAGCGGATGCCGGAGGCGTTCCGGAGCCCGAGCACGCCGGGCCCGATGTAGCCCTTGACCAAGGAGGGGTGGGCGGCGAAGTCCTCGTCGGCGAACGCCTCGGGCTCGGCGGGCGCAACGTTGGCCTCCAGCCGTTTGAGGTCGACCTCACGGTCGCCGGGCAGCCCGATCGCCAACGGCTCGGACGTCCCGTCCGGGTGACGGAGCTTCACGATGACGTTCTTCAACGTGTCGGCCGCCGTCCAGTCACGATCCGGATGCCTGAGCGACGTGCCGCTGTCCGGCCGACCGTCGACTGGCGCCGTCGCGTCGTACACCGTTGAAATGGTCGACGAGCGTGGCGATCGTCGGCGTGCCGGGCGTGTCGTGAACGACGGCGTCGGGCACTGCCCTCGAACGGGATCGCCGCGGGCAGCCGGGTCACGAACGCCTCGACGTTGGCGGCGTAGTCGCACGAGGTGCAGCGGACGAACGTGTCCTCCCCTACGTCGAGTGGCGCCAGGAACTCCTCGGACGCCGATCCACCCATCGCACCCGACATCGCCGACACGATCACGAACGGCAAACCGAGACGCTCGAACAAACGGATGTACGCCGCGCGATGCGCGTCGTAGGAGACCTGGAGCCCGGCTCGTCGTCGAGGTCGAAGCTGTAGGAGTCCTTCATCACGAACTCGCGGCCGCGCAGCAGGCCGGCACGGGGTCGGGCCTCGTCACGGAACTTCGTCTGGATCTGGTAGGTCGACAGCGGCAGATCCTTGTACGAGCCGTACATGTCCTTGACGAGCAGGGTGAACATCTCCTCGTGGGTCGGTGCCAGCAGGAAGTCGGCACCCGCCGGTCCTGCAGGCGGAACAGGTTGTCGCCGTACTCGGTCCAACGGTTCGAGTGCCTCGTAGGGCTCGCGGGGAAGCAGGGCGGGGAAGTGGACCTCCTGGAAGCCCGCGGCATCCATCTCGTCACGCACGATCTGCTCGACCTTGCGGAGCACCCTCCAGCCGAGCGGGAGCCAGGAGAAACCCCCCGGCGCGGCCCGACGGATGTAGCCGGCACGCACGAGCAATCGGTGGCTGGCCACTTCGGCATCGACGGGATCGTCGCGGAGAGTTCGCAGGAACAGAGTCGACATGCGCAGCACGGCCGAGACTGTAACGATCCGACCCGAGGAACCGGCCCCGGCGATCCGGCCCTCGACCCTGGTCACGAATGCCGGGAATCGAGATATGATCAAGGTTCCATTTGGTTCGGAACCGAAAGGCGTGGGGCTCGTCCCCACGCCTTGTTTGTTGAAAGGAGGCATGTCAGATGAGCGCAGCGAGCGAAATCGATCGCGTCCGGGCCATCGTCGACCCCATCGCCTCCGATCTCCACCTGGATGTGTACGACATCGAACGCCGGGGCGGCACGATCCGCGTCACGCTCGATTCCCTGCCCGGGTCGCCCGGTGGCATCAACCTCGACGAACTCGCCCTCGCCACCCGGCTGATCTCGCGCCAAATGGATGAAGTCGATCCGATCCCTGGCCATTACACGCTCGAAGTCACGAGTCCCGGGCTCGAACGCCAGCTGCGGACAGCGGCGCACTTCCAGCGTGAGCTCGGCAAGCCCGTCACCGTGCGACTGAGCGATCCGTCGGCTGACCCCCGACGGTTGGACGGTGTGCTGGTGTCGGCCGACGATCGCACGGCCACGCTCCTGCTCGATTCCGGTGTCGAGCGGGTGATCGACATCGAATCGATGGAAAGGGCGCGCACGGTGTTCGTGTGGGGCCCGAAGCCGAAGCCGGGCAAAGCCAGGTCGGCGAGGTCCGGCACATCGACAACGTCGTCCGCCTCCGAAA
>CAVPET010000047.1:0-19390 GCA_963703525.1 Ilumatobacteraceae bacterium
ATCAGGGACCGGACCGCTGGTTGACTTCATCGGCTTCGCCCGGCCCCACCATCCATGTCAGCAGCACCACGACCTCCGCGGCGAGCCTGTTCGCGCAGTTGCCCTCGCCTTCGGTCGATCGGACCCGCGAGACCAACTTCGAGGGTCGCCCCAACACGGTCATCCTCGCCGCCGAACGCCCTCGGCGTCGGTGCAGCTGATAGCGCTCTACGAGCACATCGTCCACGTGCAGGGCACGATCTGGGGGATCGAGAGCGACGACGAGCGGCGTCGAACTCGGCAAGGAACTCGCCGACGTGATCACTCCGAGCTGACCGGCGGTCCGCGTTCGTCCGGTTCCGCCGTTGTGCGTGGCCCGGTCGGGTCGGGCCGTGTCGTCGGGTCGAACGACGTGGCAGCCCATGACTCTTCGACCGCCGCCTCATCGACTGGTACCGCGCCCACCGGTGAGGCCGTAGGCCGGTCGGGGTCACTGCCGTAGGCCGGTCGGGTGGCACGCCGGTTGGGGACACCCGCCGTAGGGCTCGGGTTATTGCCGTAGGCCGGATGTCGGTGTCGGGGTCGGTGTCCGGCGAGGGGCCGTCCGACTTCGGCGGCTCCGTGCGGGTGAGGCAGACTAATCGGCATGCGCGGAACTACATGAACATCACATCGACGGTGCCTGGGTCCCTTCCGATGGCAACTGGAGGATCGAGGTGATCAACGCCGCCACCGAATAGGTCATGGGTTTCGATTCCGGAGGGCACGGCGAGCGACGTCGACAAGGCTGTGGCCGCGGCCCGGCGGGCCTTCGACGGTTCGGCTCACCCCCGTCGAGGAGCGCCAGAAGTACATGATCCGTCTCAACGAGGCCCTCCAGGCCCGTTCGCCGGAGATCGCCGAGGTCATCTCCGGCGAGGTCGGTATGCCGATCACCTGGTCGACGATGGTCCAGGCCGGGCTGCCCACCGGCAACATGCAGTCGTATGCCACGCTGCTCGACGGCTTCGAATTCGAGGAGAAGATCGGCAATACCCTCGTCGTCAAGGAACCCGTTGGCGTCGTCGGCGCGATCACGCCATGGAACTACCCGTTGCACCAGATCGTCTGCAAGCTCGGCGGTGCGCTGGCAGCAGGCTGCACCTTCGTGCTCAAGCCGAGCGAGGTTGCGCCGCTCAACGTGTTCATCCTCGCCGAGATCGTCCGACGAGATCGGCCTGCCGGCGGGTGTGTTCAACCTCGTCACCGGCACCGGCGCCGTTGTCGGCGCAGCGATTTCGGCTCACCCCGGCATCGACATGGTGAGCTTCACCGGGTCGACCCGCGGCGGAAAGCTGGTCGTGCGGATCGGCGGCCGCCACCTGGGGCGCGTCCGACTTCAGCTCGGCTGGCAAGTCCGCCAACATCATCCTCGACGATGCCGACTTCGCGACCGGCGATTCCCGGGGGATCTTCGCCTGCTACCTCAACTCCGGTCGACGTGTACTGCGCACACTCGCATGCTCGTACCGAACAGTCGCTACGACGAGGGCGGTACTCTTGCTGATCGCGGTGGCGGAGCTGAAGCAATCGAGGTCGACGACCCGACCAAGGAGGGAATGCACCTCGGTCCGCTCGACGGCCGAGTGGACCGCGTCCAGGGCTACATCCAAAGGGGAATCGAAGCCTTGTCGTCGCTGGTGGCTCGGCAGCGGCAGGTCCGTGAAGCGCGCACCGTGCTCGTGAAACGTCACGAACGACATGACGGTCGCCCAGGACGTCGGCGCGCTGATCATCGGCTACGACGACGACGACGACGCGGTGCGCATCGCCAACGACAGCCTGTACGGGCTGTCGGGCGCCGTGTGGTCGGGTGACCAGCAACGCGCGGTGAATTCGGTGTCGCCCGCCGGATGCGCACCGGCGCCGTCGACGTCAACGGCGGCGGATTCAACATCGCGGCTCCGTTCGGTGGCTACAAGCAGTCCCGGTTACGGACGGGAGAACGGCGTGTACGGCATCGAGGAGTTCTCTTCGAGACCAAATCGCTCCAGCTCTATGACGCACTATTGCCGGGTTTCACTCCTCGACGATGCCCTCGGACCACTACTCCTCGACGGTGACGACCGGTGAGCCATGTTCTACTACGTAATGCTTCCATGTCGACACCGCGGGAGTCCGGGTCGAAGGCATCGTCGACCGTGCGGAACTCCGCTGTCCACCGGTCGGGTGTCACCGTGTGGCGGGTGTAGCCGCGCTTGGAGAGTCTTCGCATCCACGAGGCGGCGCAGCGCGGGGTCGGAGCTCGTCGGCCGCAAACGTGCCACCCGAGCTCCAACCCGCGCTCGCCGCCTACCGCAACGTCGTGGATGCGGAACTCTCCAAGCGCGGCTACACCCGCCACACGGTGACACCCGACCGGTGGACAGCGGAGTTCCGCACGGTCGACGATGTCTTCGACCCGGACTCCGCGGTGTCGACATGGAAGACGTTCGTGGTCGAACATGGCTCACCGGTCGTCACCGTCGAGGAGTGATCGTCGAGGGGTGATCGTCGAGGAGTGAAACCCGGCAATGTGCCGGAACTCAGATCAGAGCTGGAGCGATTTGGTCTCGAGGAACTCCTCGATGCCGTACACGCCGTTCTCCCGTCCGTAACCGGACTGCTTGTAGCCACCGAACGGAGCGGCGATGTTGAATCCGCCGCCGTTGACGTCGACGGCGCCGGTGCGCATCCGGCGGGCGACACCGATCGCGCGTTGCTGGTCACCCGACCACACGGCGCCCGACAGCCCGTACAGGCTGTCGTTGGCGATGCGCACCGCGTCGTCGTCGTCGTCGTAGCCGATGATCGACAGCACCGGGCCGAAGATCTCCTCCTGGGCGACCGTCATGTCGTTCGTGACGTTCGCGAGCACGGTCGGCTTCACGAAATAGCCGGTCTCATGGCCTTCCGGCTTGCCGAGGCCACCAGCGACGACCACCGCGCCTTCGTCGATTCCCCTTTGGATGTAGCCCTGGACGCGGTCCCACTGGGCCTGCGAGACGAGCGGACCGAGGTGCATTCCCTCCTTGGTCGGGTCGTCGACCTCGATCGCTTCGGCCGCCGCCACCGCGATGGCGACCGCCTCGTCGTAGCGACTGTTCGGTACGAGCATGCGAGTGTGCGCAGTACACGTCTGACCGGAGTTGAGGTAGCAGGCGAAGATCCCCCGGGGAATCACCGTCGCGAAGTCGGCATCGTCGAGGATGATGTTGGCGGACTTGCCACCGAGCTCGAGTGCGACGCGCTTCACGGTGGCGGCCGCCGATGCCGCGACCAGCTTGCCGGCGCGGGTCGAACCGGTGAAGCTCACCATGTCGATGCCGGGGTGAGCCGAAATCGCTGCGCCGACGACGGCGCCGGTGCCGGTGACGAGGTTGAACACACCCGCCGGCAGGCCGATCTCGTGGACGATCTCGGCGAGGATGAACGCGTTGAGCGGCGCAACCTCGCTCGGCTTGAGCACGAAGGTGCAGCCTGCTGCCAGCGCACCGCCGAGCTTGCAGACGATCTGGTGCAACGGGTAGTTCCATGGCGTGATCGCGCCGACGACGCCAACGGGTTCCTTGACGACGAGGGTGTTGCCGATCTTCTCCTCGAATTCGAAGCCGTCGAGCAGCGTGGCATACGACTGCATGTTGCCGGTGGGCAGCCCGGCCTGGACCATCGTCGACCAGGTGATCGGCATACCGACCTCGCCGGAGATGACCTCGGCGATCTCCGGCGAACGGGCCTGGAGGGCCTCGTTGAGACGGATCATGTACTTCTGGCGCTCCTCGACGGGGGTGGCCGCCCAACCGTCGAAGGCCCGCCGGGCCGCGGCCACAGCCTTGTCGACGTCGCTCGCCGTGCCCTCCGGAATCGAACCCATGACCTGTTCGGTGGCGGCGTTGATGACCTCGATCCTCCCAGTTCCATCGGAAGGGACCCAGGCACCGTCGATGTAGATGTTCATGTAGTCGCGCATGCCGATTAGTCTGCCTCACCGGCGCGGAGCCGCCGAAGTCGGACGGCCCCTCGCCGGACACCGACCCCGACACCGACATCCGGCCTACGGCAATAACCCCGACCGGCGTGCGGCAGTATCCCCGACCGGCGTGCGGCAGTGACCCCGACCGGCCTACGGCAGTGACCCCGACCGGCCTACGGCCTCACCGGTGGGCGCGGTACCAGTCGATGAGGGCGGCGGTCGAAGAGTCATGGGCTGCCACGTCGTTCGACCCGACGACGCCGCCCGACCCGACCGGGCCACGCGCGACGGCGGAACCGGACGAACGCGGACCGCCGGTCAGCTCGGGAGTGATCACGTCGGCGAGTTCCTTGCCGAGTTCGACGCCCCACTGGTCGTAGCTGTCGATCCCCCAGATCGTGCCCTGCACGTGGACGATGTGCTCGTAGAGCGCGATCAGCTGGCCGAGCACCGAGGGCGTCAGCTCGGCGGCGAGGATGACCGTGTTGGGGCGATTCCCCTCGAAGTTGCGGTGCGGCTCTCGCGGGTCCGATCGACCGAAGGCGAGGGCCTCGGACTGCGCGAACAGGTTCGCCACGAGGAGGTCGTGGTGCTGCTGATATGGATGGTGGGGCCGGGCGAAGCCGATGAAGTCGACCGGCACGATCCGGGTCCCCTGATGGAGCAGCTGATAGAAGGCGTGCTGTCCGTTCGTACCGGGTTCCCCCCACACGATCGGGCCGGTGTCGTACCGGACCCGTGACCCGTCGAGCACCACCGACTTGCCGTTCGACTCCATGTCGAGCTGCTGAAGATACGCCGGAAAGCGCGCGAGTTCGATCGCGTACGGCAGCACGGCCTTCGACGCATAGCCGAGAGCATTGGCGTTCCAGACACCGATCAGACCGAGCAGTACGGGCGCGTTCCGCTCCAACGGTTCGAGGAGAAAATGTTCGTCGACGACGCGGATCCCGCCGAGGAACTCGCGGAAGTGGTCCGGCCCGATCGCGATCATCAGCGAGAGTCCGATCGCCGAGCCAACCGAGTAGCGGCCCCCGACCCAGTCCCAGAAGGGGAACATGTTCGTGGTGTCGATGCCGAACTCCGACACCCGCTCGGCATTCGTCGACACCGCGACGAAATGGTCGGCGACGGCCCCCTCGCCGAGCGCATCGACGAGCCACGACCGCGCAGTGCGGGCATTGGTCAACGTCTCGATGGTGCCGAACGTCTTGGATGCCACGATGAACAGCGTCGATGCCGGGTCGGAGTCGGCGAGCACTGCGGCGATGTCGGCGCCATCGATGTTCGACACGAACGACGACCTGAGGCGCGGATGGGCGAACGCCGCCAGTGCCCGGGTCGCCATCGCCGGGCCGAGATCGGACCCGCCGATGCCGATGTTCACGACGTGGGTGATCCGGTCGTCGCCACGTACGCGTCGCGCGAACACCGACATGCGCTCGAGCACGTCGTACACCCCCGGCACGACGTCGGCGCCATCGACCATCATCGATACGCCGGCCGGTGCACGCAGTGCCACGTGCATCACGGCGCGGTCCTCGGTGACGTTGATGTGCTCACCGGCGAACATCGCGTCCCGCCGGACCTCGACCCCGCGCTGCACCGCCAGCGCCGACAACCCGTCGAGGATCGCCCGGTCGACCAACTGCTTGGAGTAGTCGATCCGCAGGTCACCGACCGACACGACGAATCGTTCGCCACGGGTCGGATCGTCGTCGAACAGCGAACGCAACGATCCCGTCCGGGCGAGCAGATCGAGCGGTTCGAGAGGGCCGGCTGCGACGTTCATCGCCGTCGAACCTACAAGACCTACAACGCCACCGAACCTACGACGGGAGTAGCGACGCCGCGTCGGGGTCGAGGAAGACGATCGTGTCGGTCCAGCGCAACTGCGTGACCGGCAGCTCGGGATCACGCAGCAGCCAGCGCTCGACCATCGCCGCTTTGTCGTGTCCGTGGGCCAGCACCAGACGAGACCGCGCCCCGTTCACGACTGGAGGTGTCATTGTCATTCGGCGGTAGCCGTTGAACTCACCGATCACCTCGACCGGACGGCGGCTCTCGACGACATGGTGATGCGGCGGCCACGAAGCGGTGTGGCCGTCGCGGCCCAGTCCAAGATGGACCACGTCGAAGCGTTCCGGCAGGCCGCGCCCGTATCGATCGGCGGCGCGACGCAGGTCGGCGCCGGCGACCGGCATCAACTTCGTCCGAGCCGGTAGCGCATCGAGTTGGCCGGCGTTGCGGTCGGGATCGCCATCGGGTGCGACCCGCTCATCGACCTGCCAGATCGTCACCGAGTGCCAGGGCACGTCGAGGTCCGCCAGCACGGCGAACATCGCCGGGGCCGTGCTCCCGCCACTCATCGCGATCGATGCGCTACCACGCCGACGGACCGCGTCGCGCAGCCGCCGCGCGATCCAACGCGCCGCATCGCCGGACGGATCGATGCCGACTCGAACGTCCACTCCCGAACCTTACGACCCGATCCGCCCCCCTCTCCCCAACCCCGCTCCCCCAACCCCGCTCCCCAGCCAAGTCGGGTGTTTCGGCAGCGTCGGGTGTTTGACCCACGGAAATCGCGCCGGAAACACCCGACGGGCGGCGACTCGGAGCAGCCGGATGTGCCGGTAGCGTGGGCGTTCCGGCTCTCCTCGATGTCTCCAGCTGCACCACGACACCGAACCACGAGGTGGACCATGGCCGACCTGACCCCGGCGGCGTTGCGTATCGCACGCCGCCAGCACGGCAACATCACGACGACCCAACTCACCCGATCCGGCGTGAGCGAACGAACCCGAGTGCGGCTCGAACGGGCCGGCGTCTTCGAACGAGATTTCAAGGCGGTCTACCGTTTGGGATCGAGCCGGCGGTCGCTGCAACAGCGGTGTGCCGAAATCTGCTTGGCTCACCCTGGTGTGTTCATCACCGGTGCGACCGCCGGATCGCTCGAGGGGCTCCGCAAGATGCCGCGCCACGCGCCGTTGACGATCTCGTCGCGCCATCCGCTCCACGTCGAGCACCGAGGGGTACTCCTCCGACGCAGCACGAACGTCACGGTGGCAGATGTCACGTTACGGCGGGACGCAATCGCGATCGCGTCACCACCACGATTGGCATTCGATCTCGCGGCGACGCTCGACGCGCGCTCCCATCGATCGATCGTCGAGCAGCTCCTCCACGACGGCAAGGTCACGGTTGACGAACTCGCTGCGCTCGCCGCCCGTTTGGCCCACCCGACCCGCCCGGGGTCCCAACGATTCCTCGACACCCTGGCCACACGATCGGGCAAGGCGTTGGAGTCCGACCCCGAGATCCTCGTTGCAGAGGCGCTCAGACGACGTGGTGTGCCGGTCGAGGCGCAGACCACATGGCTCGACCTGCCCAACGGGCGTCGCGCCCGGCTCGACCTCTCGGTCGAGTCGATCAAGTGGGGCGTGGAGATCGACGTGTATCCGACCCACCTCGGCATCGAGGGAACCACCGACGACAAGCAGCGAGATCGTCAGAGCCACCTTCTCGGGTGGCAGATCGAGCGCGTCACCACACTCGATCTGCTGTCTCTGGAGACGACCGCGGACGAACTCGCCGAGCTCTACGAGCAGCGTGTCGCCGCATTCCGATCCCACCCTTCATCGAACGACGGACCGCCCGCGCTGTCGGGTGTTTCGCCCGCGGAAAACGCGCCGGAAACACCCGACGCCGACGAAACACCCGACAGCGGGAGGGCGGGGGGCGGGGCGAACAGCGGGAGGGCGGGGGGCGGGGCGACGGGTCAGATGGTGGGGACTTCGATGTGTCGGCCGAAGACGCCGGCCATCGTGCCCATCATCTCGCCGAGGGTGGCGTAGGCCCGTGACGCATCGATCAGGGTGGGCATCAAGTTGACCTCCGGGTCGGCGGCCTCGGCGGCCAACCTCGCGAGCACCGCGGCGACCGCGGCGGCGTCGCGGTCGTGACGAACCGTCGCGAGTCGCTCGAGTTGGCGCGCTTCGTCGGCATTGGTGATCCGCAACAGTGCCATGTCGGAGTCGTCGTTGCCGTCGGTGAAGCCGTTCACACCGACCACGACCCGGCGGCCGGTGTTGAAGTTGCGCTCCAGCTCGTAGGCCGAGTCGGCGATGCGACCCTGGAACCAGTTCTCCTCGATCCCGGTGATCACGCCATCGAGCATCGACCCGCCGCCGAGTCGGTCGAGGTGATCGAAGATCTCCTCGGCCTGGCGCTCGATCTCATCGGTGAGCGCCTCCACGAAATACGACCCGCCGAGCGGGTCGGCCACGTGCGCCACATTCGTCTCGTGGGCGATCACCTGCTGCGTGCGCAGTGCGATGCGTGCCGCCTTCTCC
The DNA here is from genome assembly GCA_963703525.1 of Ilumatobacteraceae bacterium. GTDB lineage: Bacteria > Actinomycetota > Acidimicrobiia > Acidimicrobiales > Ilumatobacteraceae > Sva-07. The sequence continues at coordinate 8,323 of CAVPET010000047.1, forward strand.
GTCGGCAGCGCCATGGCCTCGTCCATCGAGTTGGTGTGCAAGCTCTGCGTTCCACCCAGCACCCCGGCGAGCGCCTCGATCGCGGTGCGCACGATGTTGACCTCGGGCTGCTGCGCTGTGAGCGACACCCCGGCGGTCTGCGTGTGGAACCGCAACTGCATCGAACGCTCGAGTGTCGCGCCGTAGCGATCCTTCGTCCACCTCGCCCAGATCCGACGGGCCGCGCGGTACTTGCAGATCTCCTCGAAGAAATCGATGTGCGCGTTGAAGAAGAACGACAGCCGCGGCGCGAACGAGTCGATCGGCAGGCCGGCCTGCATCGCCAGCTCGACGTACGCGAACCCGTTGGCCAGCGTGAACGCGAGCTCCTCGACCGCGGTCGACCCGGCCTCTCGGATGTGGTAGCCGGAGATCGAGATCGAGTGCCAGCGCGGCATCTCCGCTGCCGTGAACCTGATCGTGTCACGCACGAGACGCATCGACGCCCGGGGCGGGAACACGAACTCCTTCTGCGCCTGGTACTCCTTCAAGATGTCGTTCTGGAGAGTGCCGCCGAGCTGCGCACGGCCGGTTCCGGTCTTCTCGGCCTGCGCGATGAACATCGCCAGGACCGGCGCCGCGGGGCTGTTGATCGTCATCGACGTCGTGGTCGAAGCGAGGTCGATGCCGGCGTAGAGGTCTTCCATGTCGGCAAGGCTGTCGACGGCCACACCACAACGTCCGACCTCACCGAGTGCACGCGGATCGTCCGAATCGAGCCCCAGCAACGTCGGCATGTCGAATGCCGTCGACAGCCCGTCGCCACCCGAACGGATGATCTCCTTGAACCGCCCGTTCGTGTCGTCCGCTGTGCCGAACCCGGCAAACATGCGCATCGTCCACAACTTCGACCGGTACATCGACGCATGGGGCCCCCGGGTGTACGGATACCGCCCGGGAAACTCCCCATCGGCAGGGCCGTACACCGCGTCCAACGCGATCCCCGACATCGTCGTGAAATCGGCATCACGCGTCGATGACACATCGAACGCTTCCTGCCATGCCTGGCCCGAATTCTGCTCGCCCATGTGAACCGTCTTCCCGGGAGATGGATCGTATCCCTACTGTACGGAGCGATGTCGAACGACCGAGGATCGAGGTCCGAGCGAGCCTCCGACCGTGCCGTGCCCGACCGTGCCGTGCCCGACCGTGCCCATTCTGATCGTGCCCGGCACAGTGGCCGCACGTCGTCGGCTCGGGGCGTTCAGGTCGGGGTCGCCGCGTACGTCATGTGGGGATTGCTCACGATCTACTGGAAGCGGCTCACGGGGTTCGACGCCATCGAAGTGATCGCCTGGCGAATGATGTGCGCGGGAGTGGTCATGGCGGTGATCGTCACGATTCGCGGTACGTGGCCCACGATCCGTGGCGCGTTGAGCAAGGGGTCAGGCATCACGAGACTGGCCGTTGCCGCGGCGCTGCTGTCCATGAACTGGGGCAGCTACGTGTGGGCGGTCGGGCAGGACCGGATCCTCGAAACGGCGCTGGGATACTTTCTGGCGCCGCTGTTCACCATGCTGCTCGGCGTCCTGCTCTTCCACGAGCAGCCGACCGGGGCTCAACGATTCGCCTTCGGCGCGGCCGTGATCGCCGTCGCGGTGCTGAGCGTGTCCTACGGGCGGCCACCGTGGATCGCGATCGTCATCGCGGTGACGTGGAGCTCATATGCCCTCGCCAAACGACAGTCGCCTCTTGGGCCGATCGACAGCCTGGCCGGCGAGACGTTCGTGTCGTTCCTCCCCGCACTCGTGATCGTCCTCATCCTGTCGGGCCACGCCGACAGCATCGTCAACACGGCGACGACGGCTGACTGGGTGTTCGTGCTCGGCGCCGGGATCATCACAGCCGTCCCGCTCATGCTGTTCGCCGGCGCAGCACAGTCGATCCCGTTCACGTTGCTCGGCCCGCTCAACCTGATCGTGCCGGTCATCAACGTCGTGCTCGGTTGGGCGATCTACGGCGAATCGATGCCCCCCGATCGGCTGATCGGCTTCGCGTTCGTCTGGGTGGCACTCGTCGCGGTGGTCTGGGACCGCGTGTCGGTGGCCCGCCGATCCGTCGACCCCCTCGCGGTCACCCGAACCTGAACTACCGTCGGACCATGCAACGAGGCCTCGTGGCGCCAATCGTGATGCTGATCGCCGTTGGCCTCGCCGGATGCTTCACGACCGCCGCGGACTACCGCAAGGACGCCGAGACATTCATCCTGGGCGACCAGGGCCTCGCCGACGACCTCGGTGTCGGATTCGAGTCGGCGACATGCGAGGAACCGGCCAACCGGAACGTCGGCGCCACGTTCGTGTGCAACGCCGTCGACGACCAAGGCGCCGACTGGGAGTTCGAGATCAAGATCCGGGAATCGAACAAGTACGAGGTGAACGTCTCACGGTTCCCCATCGATCCGTGACGCCGATCCGTGATGCGGGTCGCCGCGCCCCGGTCGCCGACGTGCAACGATGTGTGTCACCGAACAGACCGAGGGAGAGCGTCATGAAGAAGTCAGTCATTGCAACCGTCGCCGTGGGCTTGCTCGTGTTCGCTTCGTGCGGGAGCGATTCCGGTGGCAGCGCCGGCGGCGCCCAGGGCGAGGCAGCCGACGCCGCTATAGCAGCCGCGGCGGCCGAGGGGATGGAACTGGACGAGGGCTGCGTGAACGATCTTTCGTCGCAGCTCTCCGACGCCGACGCGGCGGCCATCGTCGAGGCCGGGCCCGACGGTGATGCCGAGTTGAGCGCGGAGGGCACGGCGATCGGGGCACAATTGCTCAACTGCGCCGACAAGGGAGCAATCATCGACATGTTCATCGCCCAGATGAAGACCTCAGGCCAGGAGTTCGACGAGGACTGCGTTCGTGACGGCCTCCAGGACGTCGATTTCGCCAGCCTCGCCGCAGCCGAGGGGAGCGACACCGAGGCGCCGACGGAATTGATCGACGCCGTCATGAGCTGCATCACCCTCGCCAGCTGAGCCGATCACCCGGTCCGGATCCGTCCATGAGCGCCGGGCGGTCTTACCGGCTCCCCGGGCGAGCCGACGGTCACGCCACAGTCGGTAAGAGGCAGGTAATTCCCGGCTGCGACGAGTCACCGTGCACGGGCGGTGAACGTAGAGTCGAATCATGCGATCGCGAGTCCCCGGCGGCCGGCGGGCCTACGTCATGCTGCTCGCCGCCTACGTCCTGCTCGCCGCCTGTGCGAACGACGCCACCGTCACCGCGCAACGCTCCGACCAGATCCCCGCGGGCGCCCCGACGACCGAGCCCGCCCCGCCCGCTTCGACCGACGCTCCCGAATCTCCCCCGGACAGCGGCGACGACCCCCCCACGACTGCGCCATCGCCCAGCATCGCCCCTGACGAGGTGGACCGGGCGGCCATCGACTTCGGGCCGAACAAGCCCCCGCGCGCATACGACGACTTCCTGCTCGCCGTGATCACCGATCTGAACACGTGGTGGAATGAGCAGTACCCGGCCATCTACGGCGACACGTTCCAACCGCTGTCGGGCGGTGTCCACGCCGCATATCCCGAACGCCCCGACGACCTGCCGGGATGTGGCGAACCGCGCACCACCTACCCCGAAGTCCAGGAGTTCGTCGCCTTCTACTGCGGCGTCGGTGACTACATCATCTACGACGACGGCAACGACGGTCTGCTGGCGACGCTTGCCGACCGCTACGGGCCCGCCGCGATCGGCATCGTGTTCGCTCACGAGTTCGGTCACGCGATCCAGTTGCGGGCGGGAGAACTCGACCGCAACCTGCCCACGATCTACACCGAGCAGCAATCCGACTGCTTCGCCGGCGCGTGGGCGGCCAGGGTGAGCCATGAGGAATCTGCCATCGTGGGCTTCAGTGACGCCGATGTGCGCAGCGGCCTCATCGCCATGACGGAGGTGAGTGACCCCGTCGGGCTGAACCAGTTCGTGCCAGGGGGCCACGGCTCGGCATTCGACCGCGTCGGCGCGTTCCAGGTCGGGTTCAACGACGGTGTCGGCCGATGCTCCGGGATCCTCGACGACCCCCTGCCGCTCGTCCCCAACGAGTTCAACAGTCTCGACGACCAGCAGACCGGGGGCGATGCAGCGTTCGGCTACGGGACCGATCAGCTGCTCAACTTCATCCCGGCCGACTTGAATCTGTACTGGGACGGCGACGTCAAGGCCCATGCGGGCGGCCTCGGCAGCCTGACGCTCGTCAACGCCACGACCAGCTCCGAGGTCGACTGTGACGATCCGACAGGCAATTTCGAACGGGGTGCGGTGTACTGCGCGTCGTCCGCGACCGTGTACCTGAACGAGCCGCGGGCACAGGAGGTGTACCAGGCGGTGGGTGACTTCTCGGTGGGCTATCTCATCGGGACGGCGTGGAGCGAGGCCGTCCAGGATGCTCTCGGCGCCGGGCTGACCGGTGAACCGCGAGCGTTGTTGGACGACTGCCTGACCGGGGCGTGGGTGAAGACGACGATCCCGGTCGATGGGTACCTCCCGACGCCGCGTGGCGCGGAACGGACCGTGACGGTGTCGCCGGGCGACCTCGACGAAGCGATCCAGACGGTGATCCTCCTCTCCGACGCAGCGAGCTCGGACAACGTGTTCGGCAGCGCGTTCGAGAAGATCGACGCGTTCCGCCACGGCGTGCTCGGCGGCCTCGACGTGTGCCTCCAGGACCTGTGAGCCAGAACTTCTGAGCCAGAACGTCTGAGCCCGGTCAGCCCCGCCCGACGCAATCGAGCCCGGTCAGCCGCGCCCGACGCGATCGAGCCAGGCGCGCAACAGCTCGGCAAGCTCGACGGGGCGATCGCCCTGCACACTGTGCCCCGCGCCGTCGACGAGGTGCACCACCAAGCCCGGCTGACGGCGCACCGCCTCGGCGACGTCGTCGTCGTCGACGACGGGCGACAGCGACCCACGAACGAGCGTCATCTGACAGCGCACTGACCCGAAGTCATCCCACATCGGTGAGAGCGCAGGAGCATCCGAAACTCCCTGCGGCGAAACGGGCGAGTCGTCGCTCGCCGGTGCGGAACGGGCATGGCTGCTCCGATCGTAACGCCACTGCCACGATCCGTCCTCGAGCCGGCGGGCGTTGTGCAGGATGCCGCGGCGCAGCGACGACTCCGAGCGCGTCGGGTTGAACTGGACCGTTCGCGCGAGCAGGTCCTCGAAGCTGTCGAAGTACTGCGGTCCGTCGACGAAGTCGATCACGGCTTTGGCCTTGGTCGCGTTGACGCCCGGTGTGATGTCGACCATGACGAGCGAGCGCACGAGCTGCGGATGCCGGACGGCAAGCTCCATGGCGGTCAGCCCACCGAGCGACATACCGACGACGCCGGACGCGTCCGGAGCATGCGCGGCGACCACGAGAGCGACGTCGTCGGCCAGATTCATCGGGGTGTACTCCCCATCGGCGCGCCAGCCGGAATGGCCGTGGCCCGGCAGGTCGACGGCCAGCAGCGGCCGACCGAGCGCCAGCGCCACCGTGTCCCACGTGTGTGCATTCTGTGCCCCACCGTGGATCAGGACCAACTCGGGATGTCCGCTCCCCCAGCGCAACGCGCTGACCGCACGGCCCGCCCCGTCGACCACCGTCTCGATCCGTTCGACGGACGGCACGACGTCGATCTCGAGGCCGAACTCGTCGATGTTCTCGTCGAGCAGGCCGAATTCGTCGTAGGCCACACCAGGATCGCCGGTGTTCCCGGCATCAGCCCGCTCGGTCATGTTCAGCCGGGCGGAACCGTCGTGGTGGTTACAGCAGCGACCACTGTGGGCGGTGTCGTGGTTGCCGTCGCCACGGTCGTCGCAGGCGCCGGAGCGTTGGTGGTCGCCGGCACGGTGGTCGACGCAGCGATGGTGGTCGTGGTCGTCGTGGTGCTCGTCGTGGTGCTCGTCGTAGTGGTCGTCTCGTAGTCGGGATCGATCCAGTTGAAGACCGGCTTCTGGGCGCCGTAGGCCTCGGGTTCCCTCACGCCGTCGAACACGAACACCTGATCACCGTTGGCGATGAGATCCTGCATCTGATCGTCGAGCGTCAGTGGCACCCGGATGCAACCATGTGACGCGGGCTTGAGCGGAACGTTGAGCGCACCGTGAATGGCGATGCCGTAGTTGAAGTACACCGGGTTCCACATGCCCCCGAGGGAACTCTCGCGCACGCCTTCGACCTGGCGGTAGACGTTGAAGACGCCACCGGGCGTGATCGAGCGGCCGCATTCACCGCGCACCAGCGGCTCGGTCCCGTCGCGGTTGTTGTACTCGCCCGGGCTGATCGTCACCTCGGCGCACCATTCCGTGCCGTCGCCGCTCGACATGTGGGTGACCATCACCGGTTTGTCGTCGTGGAAGATCGCCAACACCTGCTCGGGCAGGTACACCTCGACGTGGTCGGGCGTCGAGTTCGGGCGACGTGGCCGGAGTACGGCGGAGGGGTCCTGCATCCCATCCCACATCTCGGGCGTCATCTGGCCGGTGGGCGCGTTGCTTGCCACGCCGAGCATCAGCTTCTCATAGGCCCACACCGCCTTGATCGTTTCGGGCCCGTAGACACCGTCGACCGGCCCCGGCCAGTATCCGAGATCGGTCAGACGTTGCTGCACCTGCGTCACGTCGTCGCCGGCGACGCCCGACGTGAGGTTGCGGCTGAGCTGGGACTTGACGACCGGCGTCGTCGTGTCGGGCGTCTCGACGACGGCGGTCGATGTGACCGTGACGTCGGTTTGCAGCGCGGCGACGTCGGCCGATTCGGCCGATTCGGCTGATTCGGCCGAGGTCGGCGGAGCGGATTCGCTCCCGCCACCGAGTGCGACGCCGGCGACGACCACGGCGCCGAGCAACCCGGCAGCCGCGACGGCAGGGAGCCACTTGGCGGCGTGATTGGGGTTGCGGCGGTTCTGGTTCACGGGGATCTGGTGACACGAGTGGGCATCGTGGTGTCGATCGAGGCTACCAACGCCGCCGGCTCAGGCGGGCGCGTGCGCAGCCTTCCGCAACACACACTTCGTCATCTTGTGCCTGCTTCACCGCCGGCGGCCGGAAGACAGCTTCAGCGCCGGGTGACCATCGGCTCGATCTCCTTGAGATCGGCGCGCAGGCTCCACATCTCGCGCATGATCGTGGCGATCACGCCGGGGGAACTGAGCGTCGACACGCCGCGCGTGCGGGGGAAGTAGTCGACCCCGAACTGCTGCATCTCGTAGCCGAGCCTGGTCGAGCGGATCACGAGTTCGGCATCGATGAACGACCCTTCACTCTTCAGCTCGACGTGATCGAACACACGGGCCCGGCAGAGCTTGAAGGCGAAGTTGATGTCTCTGGCCTTGACGTCGAACACGGTGCGGATGAGCAGGTTGTAGACGAAGGTGTACACCGAGCGGAGGTAGCCCTCACCGGTGCGATCGAAGCGGTATGCGCTGATGATGTCGGCGTCGTAGTTACGCATCAGCCGGATCGCCCGCGGCAGTTCGGCCATGTCGAACGGCAGGTCGGCGTCGGTGTAGAGGATGAGATCCCCCGTGGCGGAGCGGAACCCGGTCTTCATCGCCCCGCCGAGCTTGCGGTTGCGTTCGTGATGCACCACCCGCACGCGTGGGTCCTCCCCGGCGATCCGGTCGGCGATCGCCCCGGTCGCATCGGTCGACGCGTCGTCGACGACGATCATCTCGAAGTCGAGGATCTCGCCCGCCCGCATCAGCCCCTCGCAGGCCCGGCGACCGGCCTCGATGGCGCGCTCGATGTACTCCTCCTCGTTCCACATCGGATAGAAGATCGAGAGCTTCTCGAACGGTTCGATGGGCGGCACATCGACCGGCGAGATCGGCACAGACACGGTCGGGGATGGTACCGGCCCGTGTTGCCCCCCCATCGGCGCCGTACAGTGCACCATCGTGACCGACGCATCGACGGTGACCGACGACGCGGTGCTCCCCGCGCCATCCGGCAGGCCCATCAGGCCGGGCGAGCCGACACCTTCGTGGCGAGCAGCACTCGTGATGACCTGGGTGCTCGTGGTATTCGCCTATTCGGCGGTGTGGAAGGTGAGCGTCGAGTTGGGCATCGGCACGTGGTGGCTCGGCGCCCGATCGGACCCGCAACCGGTCGTCGTCCGTCTGATCCCGTTCGTCGTTGCCATCGGATTCGGGCTCGTGTCGAGCCTCGCCATCAGGTTGCTGCCTGTCATCAACTTCGCCGGCGCCCTGGGGTTGACCGTGATCGCCCTTCCTGACTTCTCGAGATCGTCCGGGCTCGCGGTGATCGAGCTGGTCATCGCCGCCGCGGTGCTGCTGGTGGCGCTCGCATCGTTCACGGGCGTGGTGAGATCGTTGAGAAAGGTTGCCACTGGCGAAAACGGTCCTCAGGAGCACACCGACGGGCCGGATCCGTCCTGGGGCTCCTGAGACACTGGTAGGAACTCCGCCTGGGACCACCGGTGATGTAGCTCCGCCCGGTAGCTCCCTTCGATGGCGCCGATATGGTGACATTCATGTCGTCGTCGCCTGTCGGGATCGTCACCGACAGCGTCGCCACCGTCCCCTCGGCCGATCTGGCACGTCTCGGCATCGAGGTGGTGGCTCTGCCGGTGCGCTTCGGTGACGAGGAGTACCTCGACGGCGCCGACTTGGATGTGGACGAGTTTTACCGTCGCATGGCCGCCGGTGAAGAGCCGACCACGTCGGCGGCCACGCCACAGGCGTACGCGGCGGCGTGTCAGCGGGCCCTCGCCGCGGGCGCGAGCGAGGTCGTCGTGCTCACGCTGGCGGCCAGCCTCTCGTCAGGTCACGAGGCTGCGTGCGCCGGTGCCAGGACGCTCGATTTCCCCGTGCACGTGGTGGACACCCGCACCGCGGCAGCAGCGCAGGGCATCCTCGTGCGCTACTGCGCCGAGCTCGCCGCGGCCGGCTCGCCGGCGATCGACGTGGTGGCGGCCGCCGAGAAGATGGCGGGCTGCGTCAGCCTGCACGCGGTGATCCCGACGCTCACCTACCTCCGCCGCGGGGGACGGATCGGGCGTCTCCGGGGCTTCGCCGGCGAACGACTCGGGCTCAAGCCGATCCTCCTCGTACGCGACGGAGAGATCGGCGGTGACGGTGTGGTGCGTAGCGTCGATGCAGGGCTGGACCGCATCGTGGAGCTGGTTCGCCGCGCCGGCGACACGGCCATGGCGCTCGAAGCCATCGTCACCCATGGCGCCGCGCCCGAGCTCGCCGAGAGCTTGGCCGAGCGCATCGGAGCTCTGCCGCTGCGCCGGCCGGTGGACATCGTCCCGTTCACGCCGGTGATGGGCTGCCACACCGGGCCGGGCGTCGTCGGGGTCGCATACGCAGCGTTCCCGACCGGCATGGACTTTCCCCCGGTGGCGCCTTGACCATCATCTCACCGGCGACGATCAGCGAGGCGATGTCCCGATACGAGGCTCTGCTCACGACGCATCGCGACGTTCTCGATGCGCTCAACGTGTACCCGGTGCCAGACGGCGACACCGGCACCAACCTCCTCGCGACGATCAGCGACATGAGCGCCGCGTTGGCCGGCACGTCGCTCGACGGCGACCTCGGGGCCCTGGCCTCGGTCGTCGGGGAGGCCGCCAGCCGGGCCGCCCGCGGTAACTCGGGGATCATCGTGTCCGAGGCCTTGCGGGGCTTCACCGCCTCGCTGGCGGGATCCAACGGCGACGCGTCCGGCCTCGTCCGTGCCCTCGAGGAAGCGTCACGTCGAGCGCGCTCGGCCGTCGGCGATCCCGTGGAGGGCACGGTGCTCACCGTCGCCGCCGACGCCGCTACCGCTGCCGCCGTCGCCGCACCTGCGCTCGACGATGCCGATGTTGCCGACGATGTGGCGGTCGCGCGTGCCGCCGCCGACGAAGCATGGGCGTCCGTGGCGAGGACCCCGTTGCTGTTACCGGCACTCGCCGAAGCCGGCGTAGTCGACGCCGGCGGGGCCGGCTACGCGTTGTGGCTCGACGCGCTGGCGGTCGCCGTCGGCGGCGAAGTGCCCGAACGTGCGCTGAACCTACCGCCGGGTGGCGTTGCCGTTCCCAGCGTGGCGCGCGGGCCCAGGACCCTCGGGCCGCGCTACGAGCTGGTGGCCGACATCGACGCCGGTCCCACGGCGATCGATCAGCTGCGCCGGGCCTGGGCGCGTGTCGGCGGCTCGGTGGCGGTGGTCGGCGATGCCCCGCGGTGGCGGGCACACGTCCACACCGACGATCCGGACGCTGCCCTGGCGATCGCCACATCGCTCGGAGACGTGCGCCATTGCGAGCGCACCGACCTTCATCAACAGGTCGCGGCGAGGTCCCCGCTGCAACCCGATCCGTCGGCGGTCTGCACCGTGGTGGCCGTCGCCGCCAGCGACGAACTCGCTCACCAGTTCGAGGCCCTCGGCTGCGCGGTCGTCGTCTCGGGCGGGCGAGGGGCGCGTCCTTCGGGCGGCGCGTTGGCCGACGCCATCGCACGCGCCGGAGGCGAGACGGTGCTGGTGCTCCCCAACGACGGTCCGAGCGTCGACGTCGCCCGGCGGGCAGCGCAGGCCGCCGACCGGCCGGTGGTCGTGGTCCCCACCCGCTCGATGATGGAAGGGCTGGAAGCCATGCGGGCGTTCAACCCCCGCGATGCGGCCGAGGCCGTTGCCTGCGGAATGGATGTGGGTCTCGGTCGTCTCGCCTGGGCCGACGTGTTGCCCGTCGTGAGGCCCGCCGAGGTGGACGGCCAGGTGGTCGCTCCCGGCGATTGGCTGGCTCGAGGACACCATCCGGATTTCACCACCGCCGGCAGCGACCCATTCGACGCCGCTGTCCTTGCCATGCACCTACTGATCGAGGCGCTCGACGGCGGCGTCGGCGACCGGCTCGAGGCGGTGGTGCTGCTCATCGGGGACCTCGGCGACGCCCGAGCGGACGACGCGCTGCGCGGCCACGTCGAGAGCCTCTTTCCCTCTGCCGTGGTGGAGACGCACGACACCCATGAACCACATCTCGCCTACACGATCGGTATCCGACGCCATGACTGACCTTGCTGCCGACCTTGTCGCTCACCT
>CAVPET010000048.1:0-34654 GCA_963703525.1 Ilumatobacteraceae bacterium
CAATTCCGAGCTCGACCGCGAGTGGCACACCGGAGGTGCCGAGAAACATGACGAGTGCAATGCCGTTGTCGAGCATCAGCACGCCGATGATCTGCAGAACTGCCTTGCGGCGGCTGACGATGACCAGCAAGCCGATGAGGGTGACAGCAACCCCGAGGGGCATGGCGCGCACCTGCGGCGAGTCGGCGAGTAGCACGACGTTACGAGTTGCGGAGTACGCGAACAGCGTGAGCACTGCGGCGGCCAGCAAGGATGCCGGCACGTTGATCAACGACTCGACTTCGCGGTGCTCGTCGCCCGACCGCACCGCTCTCAGTATCAGCGTGGGCAGCACGACGCCGCGCAGCGCCGCGACCATCAGCGCCACCGCCACCAGCTCGGTCTCGTGTTCGTAGATGCCGATGACCGCCGCGACCGCCGCCAGCGCGAAGCCCTGCACGGCGACCACACGGGTGACGCTGACCAGCTGACGGAGCCACAGCACAGCAAAGCCGGTGACGAGTACTCCACCGACCGCGAGGTCGAGCAGTTGGACGAAGCGGATCTGGCTCATCGTCGGTCAGGCGAGAAAGAACGAGGCGGTGACGGCGAGGAAGGCGAGGACGAACGACGTGGCGAGCAACTCGGGCACTCGGAACAATCGCACCTTGGCGAGGAACACCTCGCCGACCGCGATGACCGTGGCGAACACGACGAGCTTGACCAGCACGGCGCCGGCGGCGAACAGGAGCTGGAGTGGTTCAGCAGTCGTGGCGATACCCCAGGGCAAGAACAAGTTGGCGAGCAACCCGAGGAAGATGACGAGACGGACGTGGGCGGCCAGTTCGATCATGGCAAGGTCAGGGCCCGAGTACTCGAGGGTCATCGCCTCGTGGATCATGGTCAGCTCGAGATGTGTCGACGGATTGTCGACGGGGATGCGACCGGTCTCGGCAATCGTGACCACGCCAAGAGCTCCGAACGCGAGCAGGCTCGCCGGTGAGGCAGCCGTCGACGGGTGCGAGAGCGTGGACGCAACGATGGCGCCGAGGTTCGACGAACCGGTCGTTACCGAGAGCGCGAAGATCGCCACGAGGATGGTCGGTTCGGCGATCGCCGTGATCGCCATCTCCCGACTCGATCCCATCCCACCGAACGCGGTACCGGCGTCGAGACCGGCGAGAGCGAGGAACACGGTGCCGAGCAGCAGCAGATAGACGACGGCGAACAGATCCCCGACCTGATCGAGCGAGGATGCCGTCGACAACGTCGGCACGATCGCGGCGACGAGCAGAGCCGCTCCGCAGAGCACGAGCGGCGCGACCGAGAACACCCAACTCGTGTGCTGCGACACCATCCGTTGCTTGCCGAGGAGCTTGCGCAGATCACGCCACGGTTGGCGGATCGGTGGTCCGACCCGACCCTCGAGCCGTGAACGGAGGCGACGCATCATCCCCACGAGTAGCGGCGCGACACTGACGACGAACACGGCCTGCACCACGGCCACGAGGACACCGGACGGCGTCATCGCGAGACCGCCATGACGACGAGGGTGGTGACCAGCGCGTACGCAAGGTATCGGTGGATGCTGCCGTTCTGCAGGCGGCGCGCGGCGTCGCCCAGGCGTCGCATGACCGCGAGAAGCGGAAGATAGATGCGGGCCTCGATGCCGTCACGGGTGTGGAGGTGATACCGGATCGATTCGACGTAGTGGCGCGACTCGGAACGATGGTCGACGCTGACGTCGATTTCAGGGTGCAACACATCGTCGAACACTCGCTGCAGCGGCTCGGCGAAGGAGGTGGCCGTGTACTCCATCCTGGCCGTGTGCCCCGTGCGACCACATCCCCATGCGGGGACGTCACCCACGGTGCGAGTCGCCCGGGCACGCCGTACGAGAGCGAACGTCGCCGTGATGCCGATCAGCAAGCCGGCAGCGATCAGCAGCGGTGACAGGCCGGCTTGGATCCCCGCCAGATTCAGGTAGATGCCGTTCGTCTCGATCGGCGCGCCGTCGGCGATTCCACTGACGGCGGCCACCGTTCGATCGAGCGGATCGGCCAACGCTGTCGGAGCGAGCCCCAACGCGATGCACGTCGCCGCGAGCGTGACGAGGCCGACGCGCATGGACAACCCGACCTCGCGTGCGTCGGCTGATTCGGTCGAGCGGGGCATCGCCAGAAAGCCGGCGCCGAACGCCTTCACGAAGACGGCTGCTGCCAATCCACCCGTCAGCGCGACGACCGCCACACCGACAGGCATGGCCACGGCAACGGCGGTCGAGTCCGACGGCAAGCTGTGCACGAGCGACTGGAGGAGAAGCCACTCGCTCACGAAGCCGTTCAGCGGCGGCAGCGACGCGATCGCCAGCGCTCCGACCGCGAACGTTGCCGCGGTCACCGGCATCCGACGCACGAGTCCACCCATCCTGTCCAGGTCGCGGGTGCCGGTCGCCGTGAGCACCGACCCCGCGCCGAGGAACAGCAACGCCTTGAACGCCGCATGGTTGAGCACGTGCAGCAACGCGGCAGCCATCGCCACTCCGGCGAGTGATCGGTTGCCACTGGCTGCGAACAACCCGGCGGCGCCCAGGCCGACGAAGATCAGTCCGATGTTCTCGGTGGTTGAGTACGCCAGCAGCCGCTTCAGGTCACTGGCGACCAGTGCATGCAGGATCCCGAACATCGCCGAAACCAGACCGATCACCAGCACGGTGACGCCCCACCACTGCGGTCCACCACCGAGGAGATCCCAGCCGACCCGGATCACGCCGTACACCCCGAGCGTCACCATCGCCCCGGACATCAGCGCCGACACATGGCTCGGCGCCTCGGGATGAGCGCGAGGGAGCCAGACGTGTAGCGGCACGACGCCCGCCTTCGCGCCGAACCCGACGAGCACGAGGATGAACACGACCGAACCGGCGGTTGGTCCGACCTGATCCGCACCGGCTCGGATCGAGGCGAACGACTCGCCACCGGCCTCGTGAGCGAGCACGAACATGCCGATGACGATCGCCAGCAGGCTGAGGTGGGTCATCGCCGCGTACCACTGCGCCGCCGAGCGCACCTGGTCGTTGTGGCGGTGTTCGGCGAGCACCAGCACCAGCGACGACAGCGCCATCAGCTCCCAGAACGCGATCAGCCCGACTACGTTCCCGGCCGCGGGCACCATCATGACGCTCCACACGAGAAGCGGGAACGCCGCTTGTACCGGTCGACTCGACGGTCCCCGCTCGCTGTAGCCGATCCCGTAGAGGGCCGCCGGAACGGAAACTACTGCGGTCGTCAGCACGAACCAGGCGCTGAGGGCGTCGAACTCGATCCGCACCCCTCCGAGGGGGAACACGTTCGCCAGCTCAGCGACGAATCGGTCTCCGCCCGCCAACACCGTCACAGCAGCCGCACCGCCGGCCGCCGCGGCCGCGGCCGTCAACACGCCGACCAGGCGCACCCGCGCTCGTGTCGGAGCGATGAGCGCGGAGGCGCACGCGGCAATGGAAGCGACTGTCGCCATGACGAGCCAGGCGCCGGTCACGATCAGGTCCCTGCGACTGATCGCAGCGCGGCGAGGATGTCGTCGGGTGACGGGGGACATCCCGCGATCTCGACATCGACCGGTACGACGTCGGAGATCGCACCGACCACCCCGTACCCGCCGGCGAACACCCCGCAGTTACGTGCACAGTCGCCCAGAGCGATCACGAGCTTCGGCGCCGGCGTCGCCTCCCATGTGGTACGAAGCGGCGTCTCCATGTTCCGCGTGACCGGGCCCGTGACCACCAAAGCGTCGGCATGGCGGGGCGATGCCACCAACCGGATCCCGAAACGCTCCCCGTCGTACACCGGCCCGAATGCCGCAGCGAACTCCGCTTCGCATCCGTTGCAGGACCCCGCATCCACCTGTCGAATCTGCAACGATCCCCGCAGTGGTGAGGCAGCTGATACCGCCGCCGGTGTCGGGGCGGGCCGGGCCTGCTCGGTAGCGCGTCCCAGGCTGACGATCCGACGAGCCAGTCTCAACACAACGACCCCGACCTCATGGCATGGCCCTCACGCTGCGGTCCGCTGATCATCCGATCCATCACACAACAACATAACAGTCTGATAACGTTCACATCTCATGATGTTGTCAGATGATGCTCCACGGCGGCCTGGACCCGATCAGGAACAGAGCGCCGTGATCAGCGAGATGAAGGCGGAATTGTTTCGCGCGCTGTCGCATCCGGCCCGCATCCGCATCCTCGAGGCCCTGTCGGCCGGCGAGCGTTCGGTCAGCGAAATGCAGCCGGCGATCGGCATCGAGATGTCCCACCTGTCGCAGCAGCTCGGGGTCTTGCGCCGCGCCGGGCTCCTGACCAGCCGCAAGGAGGGTCAGTCCGTGTTCTACGGACTGAAGGACCCGCTGATCGTCGGACTTCTCCAGGTGGCCAAGCGTCTCTTGATCACGTCGCTGACCGAGACGCGCGACCTCCTGGCCGACCTCGATGCGGAGGTTCCGAGTTGATCACCGACGATCTCGACGACTCCGAGCTGACGATCAGCGACGAGGAGTCACGTGCCGCCATGCGCGCCTTTCTGCAACGCAGCGAGGTCCGCCTGTCAACGATTCACCGCGTCGCCCAGGCGCTGCTCGGCGGCTCCGCACTGGTGTTGCTGCTCCCCTTGTTCCTTCGCGACGCGTTCCCTCAGATGATGACCGTCCTCATTTCGTCGTACGATGCCCACCAGCCCTGGCTCCCCACGATGGCAATCGGCATCGCCGCCACGCTCGTGATCCTGTTGCCGATCCCATCGATCTTCCTGCTGGTCGGCGACCTGCTCGCCTTCTACTTCACGAGCAATACCTTCGGCGCGCATCCGAGCGGCGCGCATCCCACCCGTCGGGTGCTGTTCAGTCCGCGGTTCATCATTCCCGGGCTCGGGTTCAACAACGACGAACTCAGCCCGCGCACTCGCGACATGCTCGCCGACGGTCGCGACGACGAGTGGACGCGGGGTCTGCTCGTGCCTCGCAGCGTGGACGATGACGGCTGGCGCGACCGGTTCGATACTCGTACCCATGAGGTGTGGGGAGTGCTCGCCGACGAGGGCACGGCCGGTGACACCGAACGAGTTCGCCAGTCGTTCAGGCTCGCCGGCCTCAACCGCGACCGCACGCTGGCGCGCGACGTCGCCCGCACGGAGGCGTTGTTGGCGCGCCACGTACTTTCCATCCGCACGGTCGTGCTGCGCTACAGCAAGGCCCTGCTGCTGATCATCTCCACCGTGGTGATCACGCTCGCAGCGTCGGGCCTCGTCGAGCAGGCAGTCCGCGAGGACCCCGACGGCGGGAAGTTCGTCGCCGGATTTCCGTACCGCTACCTGTTCCTCGTCGCGCTCGCATACGTCGTGTGGGCGCCGTTGGCGGCGCGCAGCGTCACCGCTCCGCTCCGAACGATCCAGCGCCACACACCAGGCGTCGGCGAGCACCGCGACGTCTACCTCGACAAGCACACGACCCAGTACGAGTCCGCGACGATCATTGTCACGATGGTGGTCCTCGCGGCCGCAGCGACGGCGATGGTGTACTCCGGTTGGGAGGCCGCCGAGGGAACCGGACTGACCATCGGCATCGTGCTCGCTGTCGCTGCCCTCGTCGCCTGGGTCGCGGCGCTGAGTGACTTTCGCGGGGCGCCACGCGACTCGATCAATGCCGTGCGGCTCCTCCTACGGGGATACGACGCGCCCGCACCGTCCGACACGATCGCCGTCGTCCGTGCTCGGCGACGCGAAGCCGCTGCAACCACCGCCGGCGACGCCGTGGATGGCGCCGCATGATGCCCACCGGCCGGCATCTGCTCGGCTACTGGCACGTCATCGCTGTCGAAGGGCCCAATTCGATCGACTTCGACGACAGTTTCGCCGACGACCAACACCGGCCAGACGACTCCTCGCCGCCAATCGCAACCGCTGTCCGACTCGCCGGCACAGCGACGGGCACCACGCTCTACACGATGTCGAACCGACAGCGGGTCCCTGAAGCGTTGGCAAGTCGTTGGTCGGCTGTGGCCAGGGGGCAGTCCAGGGCTTCGGCGAGCGCGACGTAGAACGCGTCTACACGGTGGCGTTGTCACGCAGCTCCCATCCACGGCGCAGCAGTGGTGCTGTCGGGTAGATCTCAATGGGAAGGTTCCACAGGTCGTCGATCGCATTCGTCGCCTGCTTCGCGGTCAGCGCACCGTTCGCTCGTTGACGACGGATGACCGACATCGCCTCCACTCCGAGCAGATCCGGTGCAGCGAGCGATTGTCCCTTGATCCGTGCACGGCACACGTCACCATCGGGGCCGCCCTCGTCGTCCGTCCCTGCATGGACAACGTCACTCTCGGGTGCGATGTGTAGGCGATGACAATCGGTATCGCTCAGATTGCAGATCGCTACGTCAACCGAAGGTGGCTGGAGCGACAGCGAGGCCTACGGCAGTGGCCCCGGCGTGAAGACGTTTGTCCCACACTGCGACTGTGAGATCTGTGGAGCCGAGTGCAAGCGCACTGGCGAGATGAACGGCGTCAGCCCCACGGAGCTGTCGACATGCTGCCAACGCACCTGCAGTACGCTCGACGTCGGCTGACAACTCGACCGGACGCATCGAGGCCCAGAACACCTTCCATTCAGCTGCAGCTGCAGTCGCCTCGGACTCTGTCAAGTCATGGTTGCGGCCTGCCGCTGCAAGCGCTGCGCAAACCTCGGGATAGGCCAGTCGACTGGAAACCGCTGCGTCGCACGCGTTCCACAACGTTGCGGCGATGTCTGACCCAGCCTCGTCGAGCACCAGTTTGACGAGAGCGCTCGAATCGAAATAGACGAGGGCCACGTTCAGCGACGCTGCTCACCGACGATGTCTGCTACCGGTCGTTTCGGCGTTGGCCGGTGTCGGTCACCGGCGACTGGCCGGGTCGACCTGCTCGGACGACTGATGACCCCCTGTGCGGTGAGGCGCTCGATCACCGGTGTCGATTCGAGGGCCACGATTCGGGCAACCGGGGTCCCTCGATCGGTGATGACGATGTCGTTCCCGTCGCGTGCCGCGTCGATCCAGCGGCCGAGGTGGGCTCTGAGTTCGGTGACTGCAACGTCCATGTCTGAAGTGTACAAGAGGGTAAGGCGTCATACGTACAGATAGCCAGCGCACATTCCCGCCGTACGTCGAGCAGACAGGCGCTCGCCCGGCATCGAGCCCGACCGGGCCGAACTCATCGAACAGGTCGGCGTCGAACTCGAGGTGTCCAAGGCGCACCTGCGATCGATCCTCGACCAGTACCGAGACCACGACCGGCGGCGAAACAACCGCCATCACACCAGCCCAGACGACCAACTCCGGCGCGCCGCCACCACCGTGACCGAACTCGATGATGCACTCGGCGAGTTCGGCCCCTGATTGAGGCGGTGGAGCGCGCTACGACCAGTCGTTGTCGAGATCGATTTCAAGGGCAACGAGCTCGACTGCGCCATCAGGAGCAAGCTGGCCGACGACCGAGTATCCGCGCAGGAGCACTCCGGTAGCGATCATCACGCGGTAGTCGGACCGGCCCGGGATCAACTCGGGCAAATCCGCAAATCCGACCGCGAATCGTTCGACGATGACGAGCAGCTCGACACTTGGAAGTCGTTCGTCGATGGCTCCCCCTGAGGCCCGCGTTCGGCAGGAAGCTGCCGATCGAGATCCGCAAAGAACTCGAGCGCTGCGCGAACCTCAAGTCGGTCGTTGCTCAAGTCGACGAGGTCGAATCAGACTCGGCGATCATCTGCTCGACCCGCCGTCGCGTACGGGCAAGCAGTTCCGGCGGCGCCTTGTCGAGATCAGTCACGATGCTTGCATCGAACGCTGCTTGGCGCTGCGCCGGCGTCATCTTCTCCAGCTCCGCTGCGGTGATGATCCTCGACGCCATGAGTTCAAGAGTAGCTCCCGACGACCACGTCGTCAGCGTTGTCACTGCCCGACCGTCCGACACCCTGACGGCTGGTCGCCGTGCAGGACGTCAGGGTCAAGATCGACGCCGTTCGGCCGGCACATCGTGCCGGCAACCGAGCCGACCGTGACTCCAGCGAAGGTCGCATCATCGTCGATCGTCGCGAGAACGCCAGGCAAGGCGAAGTCCAGCTCGCCAGGAGTCCGTCGTGGTGCAGTGTTCGCCACTGCTCGGCCAGGCGCGTTGCGGTCCGGGAGCTGTCTTTGACCGTGCCTCAGGCGACGACGCGTCTCACGTCTCGACCGAGTGCTCGTACTTCCGTTGTGCCGCCTGCTCCGATTCTCCGAGCATCGCCGCGATCTTGCCCCACGATCGACCTGCCGATCGTGCTGTTCGGATCGCGTCCACGAGAGCGGCATCAACGTCGTTGCGTTGCTCGGCAAGCTGGGTGATCGCTTGAAGCGGGCTGGTGTCCATGAGTACGAGATCGTCGGCGTGCACGATGTCTGCCCAGCGCTCGACGGCGGTTGCTCGCTCGAATCGCGTCATTTACGTCTCCGCCGCGAGACGGCGAACGTGCGCCGCCGACAGAGCGAGATCTTCGGCAGCGATCGTCCACAACTGACCCTGATCCACCCGGTGATAGTGATGGCTCAGCCGGTCGCGCACCTTGGCCATGTCCGACCATGGAATCTCCGGATGCGCCTCGGCCAGCGATGGCGACACTGACTTGGCTGCCTCACCGATGATCTCGAGACACCGCTCAACGGCCCGACGCAACACAACATCGTCATCGAACGCTGCACGTCCCCGCTCGACAATCGAGGCGATCTCGTCGATCGCCATCACCATGTCGGCCAGCCGGTGAGCGTCCGATCGACTCACAACGCGATGGCGTCGCGTCGAATCTCGGAGTCACGGTCGAGCAGCGCTGCCGCCGAGATGACATCGACACTCACGCCGAGAAGGTCGCTCAACGCTTCCTCGAGGTGGATGAGATCGAGGAGCGAACTCGACGGATCGAACTCAACGAGGAAGTCGATGTCACTCTCGCTCGTCGCGTCTCCGCGTGCGACCGAACCGAACACCGCGATCGAGCGCGCCCGATGATGATGCACCAGGTCGATGATCTCGTCTCGATGCCGTTCGATGAGCGAGCTCTGAGCGGACGATTCCGAACTCATGCAGCGAAGTCTACGATGCGGACCGCTGCGGCCCGGTGCGATTCGTGCTCCACGTCGATCAGCGAAAGAGTGCAGAGGTCGTCAGTCACCGAACAGGGCCGCGATCTTGTCGGCTCCGTCACGTCGCACCGCCTGGGGGACGTGCGAGTACGTGTCGAGCGTGACGGCGATCGCCGAGTGGCCGAGTTGCTCCTGCACGCCCTTGGGATGCACTCCCAAGAGGTACCCGTTGTTGGTCCAGGCGGGACCGAGGAGGAGTCGTTCCTTGCGCTGCCGCTTTCGATGCTCGCGTAACGCCGCCGCCGTGGCGGGGGCAAGGAGCAGCTGGCGATAGCTGCTCGCCTTGGGGGCGGTGATCACCTCTTCGTAATTGGCCGAGGTGCGTTGCTGGGCGACGGTGAGCGTGCCGGCCTTGAGATCGACGTCGCTCCATCGCAGCCCGACCAAATCACCGCGTCGCATCCCGGTGCGCAGGGCCAGGGTCCACATGCCGACGAGTCGGTCGTCGGCGAGTGCTTCGAGGAATCGTTTGGCGTCCTGCGCTGTCCATGTGCGCCACTCACGTTGGTGTGCTTCCAATCGCGTCGGGTCAAAGTCGGTGCGCTTTCTCACTTCTTCGATCGCTGCGGGTCATGCCCGGTGCCGGCTGGTTCCCCCCAGCATTCCCCCAAGTGACCCGATCGAAAAGGATCGATGACAGCAAACCCGATAGTTGGTGGAGCCGGGTGCGAGGATCGAACTCGCCACCTCATGATTACAAATCAAGTGCTCTACCAACTGAGCTAACCCGGCGTCTGCCGCGTCAGGTTACCGCCGGTGGGTCAGCCGAGATCGACCCACTCGACGAACCGGAATACCGACACCAGCCGGTACTGGAGGCTGGTCGGCAGACGGTTGGTCTTCGTGCAGGCGACCAACGCCACCGTTTCGCCGGGGATCCACCGCGCCGCGCCGAAGATGTCATCGGCATACTTGCTCGTGATGAACTCCGCTTCCATCTGGTACGTGTACATACGACCGTCGGCGGTCTGTAGATACAACATGTCTCCACTACGCAGCAGGTGTTGGTAGTAGTACGGCGCACCCGCATTGGTGCGGTGACCGAACAGCACGATGCTCGCGCCCTGACCGGCGAGACCGGTCCCCGTCCAGTGCCAGGACTGCCCGCGATCGGTGATGGGGTCCGCTCCCCCGTCGAACACCCCGTTGTTGAGGCCCATCCGTGGCACGTTCACGGTGTACGGGGTCGCTGCCGGCGGTGGTGGCGGATCGACCGGGGGTGCCAGGTACGCGTATGCCGGAGCACCCGTGTACCAGCCGTTGACATCACAGATGACGTGAGCACTGTTGTACGAGTAGCACGCGACGCCCTGATTGCTGATCCGGCAGATGGCGTGGTTGGCGATCGTCTGATCGGGGCCGTTCACGTTCAGGTTGGACACGTCGCCGAGCGCGGTCTGCGCGGCGTAGAGGGTGAAATAACCCCAACCTCCTGTCCGAGTGGCGGTCAGGTTCATCACGATCGCCTGAGCGCGCGTGTTGATCGGAGCCGGCAGCGTGAAGGCGCGCGTCCAACCGTTCCAGAGCCGCTTGTTGTCCAGCCGGGTGTCGAGCAGGCGGACGGGGGAGATCGGAACGAACAGACCAACCGACGACGACGCGTCGCCCGGCCCGGTGATGTACCCGGCGACATCGACCAACAGGTGAGCGCCCTCGTAGGTGAACAGACTGATGCCGATCACACCGTTCACAGTGCCCAGCTTGGTGATCACTCCCACGGCGCGGGTCTCACCGCGACCGAGGTTGAGGCTCGACGTATCGGGCAACGCCTCACCGAGCGGGAAGGACGTGACGTAGCCCGCCGCCGCCGCATCGACTGCCGTGACGTTGGCGACGACCGCCGAGGCATTCGCCGGAACGATGCCGTTCAAGTTGACGTTCACGATGGCGCCGGCGCCGGGCCTGCCGGGAACCCGACGGGTATCGAGCGCTCGAACGGCGGAGTCGAGCGACTTGAAGCGCCCGGCCGAAACCGGGGCCGTCGTCGGCCGGTAGATGCCCGCGACGTCGACGATCACCTCGCTGGGCGCATAGGCGTAGATGTCGACCGCGCCGTCGGCGCCCAGCTTGACGGTCACCAGGTTGGCGACGGCTGAATCGAACGGGGTGAAGTTGACGTTCGACGCATTCGGCAACGCTTCGCCGGCCGGGTACACGCTGAGGTAGTTGTTCGTGCCGCGATTGACACCGGTGACAGTGAGCACCGCGGCGACCCCATCGGCGGGAATCGCACCGTTGCCCGCGACCTTGACCCGGATCGTGGATTCGTTGATCCGCTCGTAGCCGTACCCGATCGGGAAACCCGGCCGCGCCCGCGTATCGCACAGGCGCTGAGGCGACAACGACTCGAAGAAACTGGCGCCGGGCTCGACGGCATTGGCGGCATTGGCGGACGACGACAGCAGCGCCGCTCCGGCAATGGCTCCGGCGGCGCCGGTGATGAACGCTCGACGACCGAGAGTCACCGCTGAGTTCGAATCCAGGCTCGGTCGCCGGCATTCCATTTCGGATCTCGGCTCGTCGGGGCTGCCAAGCATCGCATGATCCTACGCGCGGCCCCTCCTCGCTCGCGTCACCTCGTAGAGCGAAACCGCTGCTGCTGCCGCCACGTTCAGAGAGCTGACCCGACCGAGCATCGGGATGGACACGACGGTGTCGCAGCGTTCACGGGTCAGCCGCGCCAAGCCGGCGCCCTCGGCGCCCAGCACGATGCACACGGGCTCGACGGCAAGGGTCGCTATGTCGTACAGGTCGCGGTCCGCGTCGTCGTCGAGGCCGATGGTCCAGATGCCGTGGTCCTTCAACTGTTTGAGGGTTGCCGGCAGACCGGGGATCAATGTCATCGGCACGTACTCGATCGCGCCGGCCGACGCCTTGGCCACCGTCGGCGTGATGTGCACTGCGCGATGACGTGGCAACAGCAGGCCCGTCACTCCGGCGCCGTCGCAGTTGCGGATGATCGCGCCGAGGTTGCCCGGGTCGGTCACTCCGTCGACGGCCACCAGGAACGCAGGCGTCTTGGCGGTACCCCGGATCAGAACGCCGAGATCGGCCTCGGGGAGCTCGGCTGCGTGGGCGAGCACTCCCTGAGGGGCCTCACTTCGAGCCTCGTGATCGAGCTTGCCCCTGGCCACATGATGCAGAGGAACCCGCCGCGCGGTGGCGATCTCGACGATGTCGCTCACCCCGGCGTCACCTTCGAGTTCAGCGCTGATCCAGACCTCATGGACCTTGCGCCGCTCCGCCATCAGGAGCTCACGCACGGCCTGGCGGCCCTCGACCTGTCGGCCGCCGAGGCCTTTCGCCGCCGTGCCGGCGCCGGATGCGCGGCCCGTGCGTTGACCATCACGAACGCGTTGACCGTCACGAGCCGGCGAGTCTCCTGGGCCGCGCCCCACCGGCGTGCGGGCATGCGGCCGCCCACGCCCGGACGGATTGGGCGGGCGGCCCGAACCCTTGCCGGCCGAACCCCTGCCGGCTGGACCCCTGCCGGCTGGACCCCTGCCCACCGAACCCTTGCCGGCTGGACGGCTCATGTCGGTTCCCCAGTCGCCGGCGGCCTCGGCGGTCGGAGTATCAAGGCGCTCGCAATACAGACAACGCCCTCGCCTCGGCCGACCGAGCCCAGTTGCTCTGCCCGATTCCCCTTCACCGAGACCGGGGCGCCGACGGCCCCGCTCAGGTTCCGCTGCATCGATTCTCGATGAGGGGCCAGCTTCGGCCGTTCGCAGACGACTGCGCAGTCGATGTTGGCCACCACCCAGCCATCCTCGGCGAGCATCGCCGCGACGTGCCCGAGCAGCGCGATCGAATCCGCGCGGCCCCACTGCGGGTCGGTGTCCGAGAAGTGCATGCCGATGTCGCCCAACCCGGCAGCACCGAGCAGCGCATCGGCACACGCGTGGGCGATCACATCGGCGTCGCTGTGCCCCTCGAGCCCTCGCTCCCCAGCGAACAGCCGGCCGCCGAGCACCAACACTCGCCCCGGATCGTCGGTGAAACGATGGATGTCGAAGCCCTGCCCGACCCGGATCTCCGGAAACGACGGGATCACGACTCGCCGCCGTCGGATCTCGTCGAAGTCAGCAGGCGACGCGCCCAGTCGAGATCGTCGGGATGCGTGATCTTCCGATTGGTCGATTCACCTGCCACGACGACGACCCGACCACCCATCGCCTCGACGAGTGCCGAGTCATCGGTCGCGGAGCCCGCCTGATGATGCGCGGCATGGAGTACCGACGCGCGGAATGCCTGCGGAGTCTGGACGGCCACGAGCCTCGCGCGCTCGGGCGTCGACGTCACGAGGCCATGATCGACCACCTTGATCGTGTCGGTCACCGCGACCCCGGGAATGGCGGCATCGGCGCCGTCGCGCACGGCGTTGACCACCCGCTCGTAGAGCTCGACCGTTGCCAGCGGGCGGGCGGCGTCGTGCACACAGATGATCGTCGCCTCGAGGGGTACCGCGGCGAGCCCGGCGCGCACCGAGTCGCTGCGGGACGCTCCGCCGGCCACCCCGCCCTCGCGTTGGGCGTCGGCCTCGGCGACGACCACGACGACGCCGTCGGATGCCGCCTCCGCGATCGAGCGCGAGTGATCGATCACCCGCCGGTCGTCCAGCAATTCGTACTGTTTCGCGCTTCCGAACCGATCGCCGCTGCCGGCGGCCACGACGATCGTCCACACGAGTTCAGCACCTGGCACATCGCCGGAGGGTAGTACCGTGACCGGCGTCATGGCTCACGAAGACATTCTCGCCCGCACCGACTTCTTCGCCGACGCGGACCCCGATGGGCTCCGGGCCCTCGCTGCCACCGGACACGAACACCACCTGATCCGCGGCGACGTCTTGTTCAACGAGGGCGACGCGCCCGACGAGCTGTACCTCGTCCTGCGCGGTCGGTTGGCCATCGCGATCGCCAACCCGATCGATCGCCGCGAGAGCGTCGTCGCGTTGATGGAGATCGGCGACCTGTTCGGCGAGATGGGCCTGCTCGACGACGGTCCCCGATCGGCACTGGCCCGCGCGCTGGAGCCGACGACCGTGCTGTCGGTGCCCTACAGCGAGGTGCTCCGGCTGTTCGACCAGAACCCCAAGCTGCTGTGGAACGTCACGCGCATGCTGGCACAACGCATTCGAACGACCGACGAGGCACTCGCGGACTCGGTGTTCCTCGACGTCACGGGGCGGACCGCGAAGCGGCTGCTCGAGCTGGCCAACGGCTCCGACGAGTTCACCCTCCCGGTCACTCAGGAAGAACTCGCCGGCATGGTCGGGGCGTCACGTGAGCGGGTCAACAAGGCGATCGCCAGCTTCATCCGACTCGGCTGGCTCGAACAGCACGACCGGTCGTACCGCATCACGCAGCGTGACCGCCTCGAACTCCGCGCCCGCTGAAGCGCACAGGCGCGGGATTCAGCGGGCGAACACGTCGATCATCTTGTGGACGTCCGGTGCGAGTGGGTAGAGGATCGGGCACGTGCACCCCGTCGCCACGTACTCGTCTACCTTGGCCCGCACCTCGTCGGGTGTACCCGATGCCGTGATCATCTGCACGATGTCGTCGGGCACGAGCCTGCTTGCCGTGACGACCTCGTCGTGGGTCGCCGGCCAGGTGAGCACCCGGCCGATGTCATCGAGCAATTCCTGCGGCACCCCCGACGCCTTCATGATGTGCGGTTGCTGACCCAGGTACTGCGTGACGAGCAGACGGGCGCCGTCGAGCGCAGCCTGGCGGTCGTCGTCGACGGAGCACACGATCAGCTGAGGCCGGTCGATGTCGTCGAGCGAGCGACCACCTTTGGCCGCCCCTCGTTCGAGCGCCGCGAGTGCTCCGACGTTGTAACTCGGTGACACCAAGTAGTTGAGCACGGCGCCGTCGGCGATCTCACCGGCCAGCTCCATCATCTGCAATCCCGTTGCCCCGATGTAGATCGGCACGTCCTTCGGGCGCCGCTCCTGGTGGACGTAGTCCAACTCGACCCCGTCGAGATGCACGTAGAAGCCGTCCATCGTCACGGTCTCGTTGTTGAGCAGTGCCCTGACCGCGGTGACCACTTCACGCATGACCCGCAACGGACGGCTTCGGTCGACGCCGACCTTGGCCGCGAGCGGGTCCCACCAGGCGCCCAAACCACAGATCATCCGACCCGGAGCGAGGTCGTCGAGCGTCGAGAACGTGCTGGCCAGCCGCGCCGGATTGCGGGTCCAGCAGTCGATCACGCCCGAACCGATCCTGATCCGATCAGTGGTCGCGGCGAAGGCGGCCATCGGCACCACCGCGTCACGAACGAGGCGACTGTCGGCCTGCCACACGGCGTCGAAGCCCTTCGACTCGGCGTACTTCACGAGTTCGATCCCCTGAGCGATCGGGTGAGCGTCCTGGAGGTAGAGGGCGACGGGAACATCCATCGCCGCAGCTTGGCATGCAGCGACCCGGTCATCCAGCGAGGAGGTTCGGGACGGCGTTCAGGAGCGGGTTCAGGAGCGGGTTCAGGAGGTGCTGTCAGGTGATGCGGTCAGGTGATGCTGTCACCGTTCGATCGCTATATCGACCCCGGTCGATATAATCGTGTCATCGCTGATCGACACCGCTCACCGACACCGCTCACCAATACCGCTCAGCGACAACAAGGAGCCCCCATGCGTCTGCAACTCGCCCTCAACGTCCACGATCTCGACGAAGCGATCGACTTCTACTCGAAGCTGTTCGACACACCCCCGACCAAGATCAAGCCGGGTTACGCCAACTTCGCCATCGAGAACCCGCCGCTCAAGCTGGTGCTGTTCGAAGTCGACGGCGAACATCCCGAAGCGGCGACCGGAAGCGATTTCCACCACCTCAACCATCTCGGCGTCGAGACCGAAACGGCGCACGAAGTCGTCACCGCCGAGGCCCGCCTACGCTCCGCCGGGGTCGAGACCACCGGCATCGACGACACGCAGTGCTGCTATGCCGAGAAGACCGAGACCTGGGTCGTGTCACCCGACGGCGCGCGCTGGGAGTGGTACGTCAAGACCGGCGACACCGACTCCGTGTTGAACGTGTCACTCGGTCGCGCCGACGACAACGCCTGCTGCCCAACCTGACGAACAAGCCTTCCTCTGACCGAACGCCGGCTGCGCGCCGGCTGACCGAACGCCGGCTGACCGAGCACAGGCTGCCCGCGGCCGGCTGACCGAACGCCGGCTGAACGAGCAGGCTGCCCGCGGCCGGCTTCGGGGTCGCGTGCGAGGCGTCGGCGACATCGTCGTGAGCATCCCGATCGCGCCGGTTAGTTTCGTGCGATGAGTGCTGAGCCGTTCGGCGGGACCGTCGGGACCACGATCGGCGAGTCGACGCCGTGGTGGCCGCCGGATCCTCGAGCACCGGCAGGACGGACCAACGTGTTGCTCGTCGTGCTCGACGACGTCGGGTTCGCCGACTTCGGCTGCTACGGCTCGGAGATCGACACCCCGACCATCGATCGCCTCGCTTCCGACGGCCTGCGCTACACCGGCTTCCACACGACCGCGATGTGCTCCACCACCCGCGCCGCATTGCTCACCGGCCGCAACCATCACTCGGTCGGAATGGGATGCCTCGCCAACTTCGACAGCGGCTTCCCCGGCTACCGCGGCAAGATCGCATCCGACGTTCCGACGATCGCCGAGATCCTCCGGCCACACGGGTACCGCAACTACCTCGTCGGGAAGTGGCACGTCACCCGACTCACCGAGACGGGTCCGACCGGGCCGTTCGACGGGTGGCCGCTCGGGCGTGGCTTCGATCGGTACTACGGGTTCCTCGATGCCGAAACCGACCAGTACTCCCCCGAACTCGTCCGCGACAACACCCACGTCAGCGCACCGGGCGACCACTCGACCGGCTATCACCTGACCGCGGATCTGATCGACGAGGCGATCAGCTACCTCGCAGGCCATCATGCCTCGATCCCCGACACCCCATGGTTCCTCACGGTGGCGCCGGGAGCATGCCACGCACCGCACCAGGCGCCGCGCGAGCTGATCGACAAGTACGCCGCGGTGTTCGAGAAGGGCTGGGACCGGACCCGCGACGAGCGATTGGCCCGCCAAATCGAGATGGGGATCGTCCCCCGCGGCGCCGAACTCCCGGCGCGAAACCCCGGGGTGCAGGCGTGGGACGAGCACGACGCGGACCAGCAACGACTCTTCGCCCGGCTGGCCGGCGCGTACGCGGCGATGCTCGAGCACTTCGACCAGCACCTCGGCCGCCTGATCGCGTTCATCGAGGCGACCGGCGCACTCGACGACACCATCGTGGTCGTGCTGTCCGACAACGGAGCCAGCCAGGAGGGTGGCCCGCTCGGGTTCGTCAACGCGATGGGGCCGTTCAACATGATCGCCGAGCCGATGGCCGACAAGATCGCCCGGATCGACGACATCGGCGGCCCGGACACGCATTCGAACTTCCCGCACGGTTGGGCGATGGCAGCGAACACTCCGCTCAAGCGCTACAAGCAGAACACCCACGGCGGGGGGATCCGCGACCCGCTGATCGTGCGCGCACCGCGTCTCGGTGGGGGCGCCTCCGGTCTGCGTCACCAGTTCTGCCATGTCACCGATCTCGCGCCGACCCTGCTGGAGATGCTGCAGCTCGACGCCGACCCTGGTATGGAGGGCGTGAGCTTCGCGTCGACGCTCACCGACCCTGACGCCGTCACCGGCAAGACGACCCAGTACTTCGAGATGTTCGGCCACCGGGGGATCTGGCACGACGGGTACAAGGCCGTTGCCTATCACTGGCCGGGCAGCCCGTTCGACAACGACGTCTGGGAGCTCTACGACCTGTCGGCCGACTTCAGTGAGAACCACGATCTGGCCGCCGGGCAACCGGAGCGACTCGCCGAGCTGCAGGCACTGTGGTGGGCGGAGGCGGCCGCGCACCAGGTGCTCCCACTCGACGATCGGTTCGGGGAACGCTTCGCGCGAGAACGCGGCCCGCTTCCACGGCGAGCGCACCGGCTTCACGTTCTGGGCGGGGATGGGCCACGTGCCGACCGACGTCGCCCCCGATCTGCGGAGCCGGAGCTACACCATCACCGCGCACGTCGAGGTCCCCGACGCGGGAGCCGACGGCGTGCTGATCGCACACGGCGACGCCACCAGCGGCTACTCGCTGTTCGTCCGCAACGGTCTGCTCGTGCACGACCTCAACATCGGCGGGACCCATCAGCTCGTCACGTCCGATCGCCCGGTCCCGACCGGTGGGGCGCACACGCTCGGATTCCGGATGACACGATCGCCGGGCGATGGCCCGTTCCCCCACGGCGCCGGCGCCTTGCTCATCGACGGGGAGCCTGCCGGGCAGATGGAGACCGACCAGATCTTCTGGCTGTTGATCTCGTTCAGCGGGCTCGACATCGGCCTCGACCGGGGCACCACCGTGGCCGACTACGACCTCAGCGGACGCTTCGTCGGCCCTTTCGCCTTCACCGGCACGCTGCTCAAGGTCACGGTCGACCTGATCACGGACCAGGAGGTCGATCACCACGCCGCCGGTGAGTCGCAGCTCGGCCGCGAGTAGTGCGGGGTGCGAACCAGCGAATGTGTCGCTTGCCCTCACTTAACTTGAGTCATCTCTTGACAACTTCTCTTGCTGTCGGTACTCTTTTATTGAGTACTGAGAACTCAATATCAAGAAAATCATCAGGAGGAAGCCATGCTCTTGCAGAACTATCCATTCCGCGAACTCGACGCGCTCTTCAATCAGATGGTCGGCGCCGACAGCCCTGTTGCCCGCTCCGCCGGTCGTCCCATGCCGATGGATGCGTATCGACGTGACGACAACGTCTGGGTCCACCTCGACCTGCCCGGCGTCGCCACAGACACCGTCGACGTCTCCGTCGAGCGCAACGTGTTGACCGTGACCGCCGAACGCGTGTTCCAGCGTCAGGACGGCGATCAGCCCTACCTGACCGAGCGCCATCAGGGCACGTTCCGTCGCCAGGTCAGCCTCGGCGACGGCCTCGACGCCGACAGCATCGAGGCCAACTATCACGACGGCGTGCTGACACTGCGCATTCCCGTCGTACCTCAGGCCAAGCCGCGGAAGATCAGCGTCAACGCCGGTCGACTCCCGATCGACACCACCGCCTCCGACGCCGCCGCCGCCGCCAGCTGAGTCCACCGCCAGCCGAGCCCACCACCACCCGAGCCCACCACCACCCGAGTCGGGTGTTTCCGGTGCGTCGGGTGTTTCCGGTGCGGAAAACGCGTCGGAAACACCCGTCACCGGTACCCACCGCCACCCGAGTCGGGTGTTTCCGGTGCGTCGGGTGTTTCCGGTGCGTCGGGTGTTTGCAGCGCGGAAAACGCGTCGGAAACACCCGTCACCGGTACCCACCGCCACCCGAGTCGGGTGTTTCCGGTGCGTCGGGTGTTTGCAGCGCGGAAAACGCGTCGGAAACACCCGACTCGGGGCGGACCACTACCTCGCAGTCGGGTGGCCTCCCAGGTAAGTTCGCCAGGGTCGGCGCTCACCTTGAGCAGGCGAACGACATCGCGGGCGACCTGTCCCGTGTAGTCGCGTTCCTTTCGCTGCGCAAATGCGCGAGCAGCCGTGGCCGCATGACGTCCGGGTCGGGCCGTGTGATCGTGACCCGCAGGTCACCGGCTTTGTCGACGGTGACAGGGTGCGACGGCACCGCCTCGTCACCGAGCAGGCACGAGCCGTCGGTCACCCGGAACTTCCAGTTGTGCCACTCGCAGGTGAGCACGTCGCCGTCGAGTTCGCCCTGGGTCAGGCCGTACCCCCCGGCGGATCGGGCAGTCGAGCTGTTGCCGACGCCGGGACCTTCGGTCGTGGCCATGCACACACGGTAAGCGCTGCGGGTCCGCGAGGACAACGATCAGAGGCGGCGCATGGGGAGGCTCGTACGCCAGTCACCGTCGAGATCGTGGAGCGCCGCCGCAACGGCCGGCGCGGTCGGCACCAGACCGATCTCGCCGACGCCTTTGATCCCGAACGGCGAACGAGGTTGGGGGACCTCGACGATCTGTACCTCGATCTCGGGCACGTCCTTGGCCCGCAGGATGGCGAGCGATCGCAAGGTCATGTTGGTCGGAAACCCCGTTTCGGGATCGGTCGGGAAGTCCTCGCTCAGCGCATACCCGAGCCCCATGTGCACGCTGCCTTCGATCTGGCCCTCGACGAGCATCGGGTTGACCGCCCTGCCGACGTCGTGCACCGCCACGACCTTCTCGATGTCGCCGCTCCCGCGGTCGATGATCACCATCTGCGTGGCGAAGCTGAAACAGGAGTGGATCGTCGGATGCTCGATCCCCGGATCGCCGAGCTTCTGGGTCCAGTCGACCACGTACTCACCTTCGTAGTCGACACCCGGTTCGCACCCTCCGGCGAGCGCTGCGGCGCACGCCTCGCTCACCGAACCGGCCGTCATCAAGGTGCCCCGCGACCCGGTCGTCTGACCGAAACCGAGTTCGCGCGTCGTGTCGACGATCACCTCGATGCGATTCGGATCGATGCCGAGCGACTCGGCGGCCACCTGCAGCGCGACCGTGTGAACGCCCTGGCCCATCTCGGTCCAACCATGGCGGACCTCGACTCCGCCGGGCACTTCACCGTCGTCGGGACGGAAGTGGATGACTGCCCTCGAAACCTCGCGGAAGCCGTTGCCGAGACCCGAGTTCTTCATGCCGAGGGCCAGCCCGACCGCTTTGCCGGCGGCGATCGCCGCGTCATACGACGGCTTGATCCGCTCGAGGCAAGCCTCGGCTCCGCCCGCTCCGTCGTCCATGATCTGTCCGGGACCCCACTCGTCGCCGGGCCGGATGACGTTGCGCTTGCGGATCTCCCAGTTGCTGATCCCGACCTGCGTCGCGAGTCGATCGAGCACACCCTCCATCGCGAACTGGGCCTGGTTCGCACCGAACCCGCGGAACGCTCCGCACACCAGGTTGTTCGTGCGCACTGCGACCGTCTCGATGTCGATCGCCTCCCATCGGTAGGGCCCACAGGCATGGCCCGCGGCCCGCTCGAGCACCTTCATCCCGACGCTCGCGTAGGCGCCGGAGTCGCCGACGCCGCGGACCTTCAGCGCCGTGAGGTGGCCGGTGGCATCGCAGCCCGCCCAGTACTCGAGCCGAATCGGGTGCCGTTTGGCATGCATCCGCAGGCTCTCCTCCCGGGACAGCGTGCATTTGACCGGGCGATCGAGCAGCCACGCCGCGAGCGATGCGTGTGCCTGGTTGCTCATGTCCTCCTTGCCGCCGAACGCTCCGCCGTTGGAGACCAGCTCGACGGTGACCCGATCGTGGTCGAGCGCGAGCACGCGGGCGATGTCGTTGCGGTCGTCCCACACGCCCTGGCCACCGGAGTAGACGTGCAGCGAGCGTGTGTCACCGGTGCCCGATGGCGCCGCGAGGGTCGACTCCGGTTCGAGGAAGGCGTGCTCGACGCGTTGGGTATCGAACGTCTCGTGCACCGTGAACGCGCTCACCGCGAACGTCTCGTCGAATGCCTCGCCCCGCGTGTACATGCTCGTCGACAGGATGTTCGACTCGGTCCCCCAGACCGACAGTGGCGCATCGGGTGCAAGGGCGGCGTCCGGGTCGGTGTTCGGAGTCAGAACGTCGTAGGTGACGTTCACCAGTTCGGCCGCGGCGCGGGCGTGGTCACGGGTGTCGGCGACGACGATGGCGATCACGTCACCGGCGTACGACGTGCGGCCGCCGATCGGGATCATCACCGGCCAGTCCTTGTAAATGATTCCCACCCGCAGATCGCCCGGGACATCGGCCGCCGTGAACACGCCTTCGACGCCGGGCGCGGCGAGCGCCTCCACCGTGTCGATGGCGACGATGTCGGCCCTGGCATGGCCGGTGAGATGGAGCGCGGCGTGCAGCATCCCGGGCGTCCGCAGGTCGTCGATGTAGTCCCGCTCGCCGAGCGTCAGTGGCGCCGCCTCGTACTTCGCACCTGTCGCACCAATGGTCGACGCGAGCATCGGCTCGTTGGTCCGGCCGCGCGCGACGGCATCGATGGCGTCGAGGATCTTGACGTAGCCCGTGCATCGGCAGAGGTGGGCGCCGAGGTGCGGCGCCATCGCCGCCTTGGTGAGCGAGTCGCCCTTCTTGTCGATCTGCGCCTTCGCCCGCATGACGATGCCGGGGATGCAGAACCCGCACTGGAGACCACCACACGCGGCAAACGCGTCGGCGAAGGCCCGGCGCTCCGGCTCGTCGACGCCTTCGAGGGTGACGACCGATCTCCCTTCGACCTTGTCGACGTCGTACTGGCACGCCACGGTCGCCTTGCCATCGACGAGCACCGTGCAGCACCCACACTGCCCCGACGGTGAGCAACCGTCCTTCGGCGAGGTGATGTCGAGTTCCTCGCGCAGCGCGGCGAGCAGGTGCGGATGATTCGATCGGACCGAGACCCGCGTGCCGTTCACCTCGAACGCGACGCGTTCAGCAGCGCGATCAGCGGCGCGATCGCGGACGCGGTCGTCAGGCTGCGACTCACGGTCAGGGGCGTCGACGATCTCGGTCACGCTTTACAGTTTGTCAAAGTCGGGCGGCGAGCGAAACCACCCGCTGTGACAGCCGCGTGAACTCTCCCGCCCGTCAATCACCCCCGCCCGTCAATCACCCCCGCCCGTCAATCACCCGCGCCGGTCAGTCTCTCCCGCCGGTCAGTCTCTCCCGCGCCCCCAATCGTCGTTTGCGTCGGGATTTCCGTGACCCGTCCCACACATTTCCCGACGCAAACGATGATTGGGGGGCGCGGAAGGAGCATGTCACCGGTCGGCGAGCGGGCCGTAGACCTCGGGGCGGCGATAGCGCTCGAAGTCGAACAGCGTGCCGGTGTACTGCTTGCACCAGTCGAGGTCACACTCGGCGACGACCAGTTCGTCGCCGTTCGTCGCGGCCCGGGCGAGCAACTCACCGGACGGGGCGAAGATCGACGATTCGGCGAGCGAGTCGACGCCTTCTTCGATACCGCCCTTGGCGACACCGACGACGAACGTGCCGTTCTGGTACGCACCCGACGACATGACGAGCTGGTTGTGGAACCCCTGCAGCGGGTCCTGGCTCGGGTCGGGCGCATAGTGCAGCGGGGTGTTGTAGCCGCACAGGATCAACTCGACACCCTGCAGCCCCATCAGCCGGTACGACTCCGGCCAGCGGCGATCGTTGCAGATCATCATCCCGACCCGCCCGCCGAACGCGTCCCACACACCGAAACCCTCCGGCGAAGGTTCGAAGTAGTAGCGCTCGAGATGCTGGAACGGTCGACCCGGCTCGTTGGACTCGTGGCCGGGGATGTGAACCTTCTTGAACGTGCCGACGATCGAACCGTCACGTTCGACGAGAGTCTGCACGTTCCAGCGGTGGGTCGAGCCGTCGTCGGCGGTCTCCAGCAGCGCGTAACCGAGGCAGAACCCGACGCCGAGCTCGCGGGCCTCGTCGAACAACGGACGGGTCGCGTCGTTCGGCATCGACGTCTCGTAGAAGTGGTCGGCCTCGGTGATGTCCTCGAGATACCAACGCGGGAAGAATGTCGTGAGCGCGAGCTCGGGGAACACGACGAGGTCACAGCCGTTCGATGCGCCGGAACGCAGGAGTGTGAGCAGCCGTTCGACCACCGACACCCGATCGTGCGAACGCTGGACCGGCCCGAGCTGCGCGGCGCCCACGGTGACGATGCGAGTCATGGCGGCATTCTGCCGGCCACCTGCACGAGTCGATGGCCGTGGCCGTCGATCACCCAGGCGAGGCCGGGCCGAGGTCGGATCGGCATACGACGTGGCAAGGTTGCTCCGAGCAGCTCACCGTCGATCTCCCCGGGTGACGTCAACACGATCCCGCAGCGGCTGCGGGTGACCTCCCGCGTCCAGTGCCCGTAGGCCGAGCGGACGGCCTCGACCCGAGCCGCGGCGGCGATGGTGACGCGCGGATGATCTCCACGCAGGATCTCAGCGAGCAAGCCCCCACTGTCACCGACCCTGTCGGCATCGTCGATCACGAGGAGCAGGGCCGAATCGTCACCGTCGGTGGCTCGCCGGCGGATCTCCTCGACGCAAGGTTGCGTCCACCGCACGACCGACGCCGGCCCCTCGATCCCGGCCCACGCCGATTCGAGCTGCTCCAGAGCGGTCGATTTGCCGGTCCGCCCGGCGCCGCCGACGAAGATGTGGTCACCGTCGGCAAGCACCAGCGCGGTCGGTGCGAGATCATCGGCGCCGATGCCGACCATCAACTGACGGATGCGACGGCCCGGCGTCGGCACGACCCGGCTGTTCGGGAGCGTGGCCGGGTCGACCCGTTCGACGAGGACGCCGACGTCATCGGGGCCGACCCCGGCGGCCCACGACGGCAGCCACGCCAAACCGTCGGCGACGGCCGCCACCTGCGCCTCCAGTCCCGACGACATGATCCGCAACCGCCCGGGCGGCCCGGCAGCGACGACCGAGCCGCGTAGCCCGGCCGCACGAGCGATCGCGGGTTCATCGACCCGGAAGACCCAGCGCTCCGACACCGGAACCGCTGTGCCGCCGGCCGCCCCATCCGTGGTGACGCAACTCACGACGCCGACGGACGGGCCGGCGTCGAGGATGCGATCGAGGATCGCCGGCGATTCCAGCCGGTCGATCGAGTCGAGAGAGCGTCGCAACTCCCCCAGCCCGTCGATGACCAGTACGATCCGGACGCCGCCGCCGGTGTCGGGCGCCGTCGATCGCCGGTCGATCTCCGCCGCGAGACGCACGAGCAAGCGGTCGATTCGTTCGTGCTCGCCGACGCGCACGACGGCGCCACAGTGAGCGATCGACGACAACCCATCGAGCATGTGATCACCCGCGCCGTCGATGACGTAGAGGTGGCATCTGTCCGGCGTCGATGTCCGGCACAGCGCGGCGACGAGCGACACCAGCGTCGAGGTCACGCCCGAACCGAGCGCACCCACGAGCATCAGGTTGCCCGTGCCGACATCCCAACGCAGCGGCCGGCGGGTCTGGTTCGCCGGGTCGTCGACCACACCCACGGCGTCGTGCGGCGCCGCAGATCCGCACCCTTCACCCGGTGCGGCGTGCGACCGGACGACCCCGTCGACGTCGCCGTGATCGAGCACGCTCGGGAGCGGATCGAGCCAGGGGCGGCGGGGCTCACTCGTCGCGTTCGCGGCTGCCGCCCGCCGGATGGCTGCCACCGCCGCCGACAGCTCGGTCACACCAGTTCGCCCGGTCTCGACGTGCGACCGCTCGGCGGCCTTCACGGCGGGGGAGTCGCCGACAGTGCTCACCCGAAGCCGGCGTACGGAAGGCGCGACCATTGCGGTGCAGCGGGCAGCCTGGAACACGATCAGCTCGTCATGACCGAGCCGGATCGCGGCACGCCCGGGCTGAGATCGCCGGAACTGTGACGGCGCGTCGTCGCCGACGACGTCGCGCGCCTCGGCGCGATCGCTGACCCGCAGCGCGAGTCGCAGGTTGGTGTTCGCTCGAATGTCGTCGTTGATCACACCTCCCGGTCGCTGCGTGGCGAGCACCAGGTGCACTCCGAGACTGCGACCTCGCTGGGCCACGCCGACGAGGGCCGCGAGGAAGTCGGGGAGGTCGGTCGCCAGCGTCGCGAATTCGTCGATGACGACCACGAGCCGTGGGATCGGCTCGGCGGCGCCGTACGCGCGGTACTCGCTGAGATCGCCGACGCGAACGGACCGGAACGCACGCTCACGACGACCCAGTTCGGCATCGAGGCTGACGAGTGCACGCTCCGCCAAGCCGTGATCGAGGTCGGTGACCACGCCGACGGTGTGGGGCAGATCGACGCAACAGTCGAACGTCGACCCGCCCTTGTAGTCGATGAGCAGGAACGTGAGATGTTCGGGGCTCACCCGGCTGGCCATGCTGACCACGAGCGTGCGCAGGAGTTCGCTCTTGCCGGAGCCGGTCGTGCCCGCGATCAAGGCGTGCGGCCCGTCGCGGACAAGGTCGACTTCGACGACGCCGTCGGCCGACAGACCGATCGGTGCGCTCAGGGCCGGGTCCGGCCCGGCCGCGCGCCACCGGCGGGCGAGATCGTCGGCGGTCGGATCGATCGCGATCGGGTCGAGCGCCGCGAAGGTGAGTTCCGAGGGCAGCCTCGACGAGCTCCAGTCCACGTCTTCGGGGTCGACCAGCGGGGCCAACACCAACGCCGCCTCCCGGGCGGTGTGCTCGTCGATGCCGGCGACGCGCAGCCGCTCCACGGGCGCCCCGTCGTGCGCCGTGCCGTCGTTCGCCGTGCCGTCGTTCGCCGCGCCGATCCACTCGGCGCCGCCGGTCGAGCCGAGCAGGAGGGTGCGGCGGCACACGGCTGGGACGCTCGAGTGCGGGTCGACCGCGACGAGCGTGGTGGCCTTCGTTGCCGTCATGAATCGACGCAGTGGCCCGGTGCGCACCGAGAGCAACGATGGATCGTCGACGACCACCACGATGCGCCGGCCGCCACCCGGATCGGGAGATGTCGGGTCGGCGCACACCGGGCCGGTCTCGAGTTCTGCCAACAGCTCGACCTGCGCCGACGCGAGCACCGTCGACCCCGACGGGCCGCCGCGCACGTGTGGCAGCCAAGCCACCCACGACCACACCTCGGGCGTCGCCGAGACGACCACCATCCGAAGGTCGGCGGGCCCCACCAATGTGGCCAGCTGGACGACGATCGAGCGCAGTACGGAGCGCACCATCTCGACGTCACCGTGGAACGCGATCGACCCATCACGCGCGAGGAGAATCGGGATCGCGACGTCGTCCAGACGCGACGCGAGTTCGACGGCTGCCATGATCTCCGGTGACAGCGGTCGTTCGCACGTGCCCTCGATCGTCGGCGGCTCCGTCCACGATCCCCGGCCGATGACCGCACTCAGCTCGCCCGTCGAAGGGCGCCGACGCCAGATCCGCTCGTGGCCGGCTCGGAGCTCGCCGAGCACATCGACGATGTCGGGATGCTTCGCGCGGTGCCGTTCGACCGCCTGCTCCCGGCGACTGCGCAGCGCGCCGACGAAGGCATGCGTCTCGGCGCGCGAGGTGGCGGCAACTCGCCTCCTGCGCCGACACGCGGCGACAACGCCGACCAGCCAGGTGACGACGGACGCAATCGCGCCGACCAGGGCGAAGACGGCGAACATCGTCTGCCCGACAAGTCCGGCGATGACGACCGCACCGACCGCCGCGACCCCGGCGCCGATCAGCGCCGTGGCGGCCGGAAGGTCGACCGTCGGCGCTGGAGCAGGAACCTCGAGCGGCCGATCCGACGCTTCGGCGACCGGAAGCGGACCTCGCCGCACTTCCCGGTGCCACGGGTCGGTCGACGACGGGCCCAGGCTGCCCCCGGTATGGCGCAGATGGGGCGCGCTGCGGTCGGGACGTCGAGTTCGGAGTTCGACCCGGCTCGATCCGACGTCGAAGACCTCGATGTCGTCGACGCCATCACCACTCCGGTCGACGCGAACGGGGATGCGCCCGGTCAGCTGGGTGAACCGAACACCGCCATCGTCGCGGACGTCGACCATCGCGTGGTGAGCTTCGACGTGCGGATCGGTGAGGCGCACCGTCGCGTGTGGCGACCGTCCGATGCCGTGCCGGCCGACCGGTAGTGGGGACCACGCCCGGCACGACGGACCGGTGACGACGGCGAACTCGAGTGGCGCCTCCACGTCGGGGATCGAAGGCTGGGCAGCGCTGCCGGGGTCGCACGCCGTCGGCTCGCCCGGGCGGCCCATCTGCGACCCCTCCACGAGCGACTCGATCATGACAAGTCGCTGATGCGGCGCCGCCGTGCGGCCGTTGATCATGAGCCCCGCAGCGGTCGGTTCGCCGAGCGCGCGGGCGAGGTCGGCCACTGTGTCGGCCGGCGAGGCGAGCTGGACCCGGCGACGCCGCCCGAGCGGGTCGAGCACGTCGAACGGAGGGATGAGTGGTGCGTTCACAGTTCCAACGTGGGCGTTGAGCGGACCCGGAAGGAAGTGTCGCGACGTCATCCGGCGCGGCGAGAAAAGTGCCGCTGAGCTGGTGCTGTGAGACGATCAATGCGTCTCTTCGGGCGCTGTGAGACCTGCGGTGAGGGTGATTCGTCACGGTGTGCCCATGCACCAGCCACCACTACACCAGCCACCACTACACCAGCCACCACGTCTCCATCGGTACACCGCCCAGCTCGACCTGGAATGGGAACACCTCCGTCACCGGCGCCGCCAGCTCGACCACGCCCGTCGTTGGCGGCCGTCGCTCGCCGCCGGTCGCCTCGCCGATGCCCTCGGGGAGCTGCACGATCTCGACCAGATCGTCGCCGCCACCGACGACCGGGCGGGCGACCGGGCGGGAGACCGGGCGGGCGACCGGGCGGGAGACGGGTCAACGCAGGATTCGGGCGATCTCGCACTGCTCCACCTGGTCGAGCTGGCCAGAAACGATCAGCTCGCCGGCCGGATCGTCATCCAACGAATCCTTCCCGGGCTGGTGATTCGCTCGGCCCGGTACCGCAGCCGGCGCGACGATGTCGATCCGGCCGAGATCGTGGTCGCCGCGGCGTGGATCGCGGTCGGGCGGTATGACACGACGCGGCGTCGACGCCATGTCGCGGCTTCGCTGATCTCCGACTCGACATTCCAGGCGTTCCGCCAGCCGCTGCGCCGGCGATCCGCGACCGAGCACGTCGTCGCGGCCGTCGACTTCGAGCGGACGTCCGCTCCCTCCGAGTCGGTCACCGACCTCGAGCAACTGGCCGAGGTCGTGCGGACCGCCCGCTCCAACGGCGTGCCGGCAGCAGATCTCCAACTGATCCGCGAACTCGTCCAGGTCGGCTCACCTGGCGTTCTCGCCGCGCAACGTGGGGTCACCCCACGAACGATCCGCAACCACCGCGATCGTGCGGTCGCGCACATCCGCGACGCGCTGGCGGTCGCGTGAGCCGGCGCTCACACCTCGGACCCGATCATCTCGTCGGCGCGTTGCCGGAAGGTGGGGCGCCGCTTTTCGAGGAATGCATTGAAACCCTCCTGCGCGTCGGGGGTCATCACCGCGTACGCCATGCGTTCGATCGCCAGGCGATATGCGGCGGGCTGATCGAGGCCGATCTGTTCGTAGAACCCCTGCTTGCCGAGCGCCTTGGACAGCACGCTGCCCCGCGTGGCACGCCCGATGAGATCTGCGACGGCGGCATCGAGCTGCTCATCGGGCACTGCGCGGTTGACGAGCCCCCAGTCGGCGGCGGTCGCCGCGTCGATCGGGTCACCGGTGAGTGCCATCTCCAGCGCACGCTTGCGCCCGATGTTGCGGGCGACGGCCACAAGTGGCGTGTGGCAGAAGAGGCCACCCTTGCCCCCGGGGATCGCGAACGACGCCGATTCCGCGGCGATCGCCAGGTCGCACGACGCGACGAGCTGGCAACCAGCCGCGGTGGCGAGCGCGTGGACTCTCGCCACGACCGGCTGCGGGATCGACTGCACCGTGTCCATCATCCGTGTGCAGACCTCGAACAGATGGCGCGCGTCGTCGATGGTCGCACCGACCATGTCCCCGAAGTTGTGCCCGGCCGAGAACACCGGCCCGCGCGCGGCGAGCACGACACCGAGGGCGTCGGAGGACCCGACGTC
Source organism: Ilumatobacteraceae bacterium (assembly GCA_963703525.1). GTDB lineage: Bacteria > Actinomycetota > Acidimicrobiia > Acidimicrobiales > Ilumatobacteraceae > Sva-07. Next base: position 29,796 of record CAVPET010000048.1, read on the forward strand.
CTCGAGCACCCCGATCAGCTCGAGCATCACGTCGAGCGCCAGCGCGTTGCGCTTCTCCGGCCGGTCGAGCGTGATCGTGGTGATGTCACCGTCGACGTCGACGAGCAGATCTCGATAGGTCATGGTGACAGTCTCCCAGTTCCGACCTGCATCAGGCGCTCGCGCTCGTGCCGGCCCACCCCTGGGCGACCATCCCTACTCCTGGGCGACCAGCAGTGTGTTCAGCCGGTAGCCCCTCCTGATGACGGTCTCGATGCCGACACCGGCCGCGCCCAGCCGTTGACGCAGCCGGGCGATCGTGACCTCGACGACGTGTTCGTCGCTCTCGCCCGAACCCCAGACCCGCCGCAGGAGGGCACGCTTGGACACCACCGCCCCGGGACGTTCCGCCAACGCGACGAGGAGCATCCGTTCACGCTCGGGCAGACGCACCGGCGAACCGGCGTCGACGGTCAGCGAACTCCCCTCGACGACCACCGTGTGGTCGGACAGCTTCAGTACGAGCGCCGTCGATGCCACCTCACCACATTGCGCGGCGAGTGTTTCACGCGAGTTTCGACCGAATTGAGATCACGCTCCCGCGTTCCCGCCTGATTCGGCCCCCGTTCCCGACTGATTCGGCCTTCGCCCCGCCTGATCCGGCCGGCGGGTACGGGATCGGCCGTCAGTCGGGGTGCGCGCATACGGCGATACCGTGCTGCCATGACGAGCCCGACGATCCCGACGATCCCGGCCCAGCGCGAGCGCAGCGCGTTGTGCGATCTCTTCCTCGAAGTGGGGCCCGACGCACCGACGTTGTGCGGCGACTGGACGACTCGTGACCTTGCCGCCCACATCGTGATGCGTGAACGCCGACCGGATGGCGCAGCCGGGGTAATGATCTCGAAACTCCGCGGCCACGCAGACAAGGTGCAGGCATCGATCGCCGCCAACGAGTGGACCGAACTCGTGGACACTGTCCGCTCGGGCCCTCCGGTGTGGTCTCCGACCCGGTTGTCGGCGGTCGACTCACTCGTCAACACCGTCGAGTTCTTCGTCCACCACGAAGACGTGCGTCGGGCCGGAGACGGCTGGACGCCGCGTGACCTCGACGCCGACCTCGAAGCAGCGCTGCTCAAGATGATGTCGAGAATGGCCAAGTTGCTCACCCGATCGTCGAGCATCGGTGTCGTTCTCGAACCGACGGGAGGCGGCGATGCAGACCTGGGCCCGATCATCGCCAACAAGGCACTTCCGTCGGTGACCGTTCGCGGGGCGGTGGGTGAACTGTTGCTGTTCGTCTTCGGCCGCCAGGCCCACAGCAATGTCGAGCTGCTCGGCAACGACGACGACATCGAGACGGTCCGCACGGCGGCGTTCGGCGTCTGACCCTGTCTCGGGCTGACCGGACAGCGCGCAGCCGACGTGTGCCTCCCCAGGGGCTCGAACCCTGAACCAATGGATTAAGAGTCTCGCCATTTAGGTGCGTCGCAGTTCGTCGCTGTTCGTCGTATAGCGTTCTAGCTGGTCTTATTGTTCACGCCTGTTCATGTCTCGGTGCCGATGTTCGTGCTGCGTAGCAACCTATAGCAACCTCGGTAGCAACCCGGCAGCTACGCTGCGGTCATGGCAAGCCCGGCGAAGCCGCCCACGCGGCGGCGCTCACGCAGCAACGGCGAAGGCGGTATCCGTGAGGAGAAGGCCCGCGGCCGGTGGGTGGGCACGGTCACGGTCGGGTGGCGTGAGGTCGACGCTGACGATCCATCGCGGCCTGAAGCGGATCAAGAAGATCGGCCTTGTCGTCGAAGGCGTCAAGACCAAGACCTCGCGCCGCACAATCCACCTGCCCGCGGTGACGGCTGACTGCCTACGAGCGCACCGTCTCCGTCAACTCGAAGAACGTCTGGCGTTCCCCGGCGAGTGGCCCGATTCCCCGCTTGGCGTCGACCTCGTGTTCCGCAGCGCCACCGGCACCGCGCTCGACCCGAGCAACGTGTGGCACTACCTGACGGCGATCACCCAGGAGGCCGGCCTTGGCCACTGGCACCCGCACGAACTGCGCCACAGCTCGGCCTCGCTCCTGCTCGCCCAGGGCGTGCCCCTGAAGGTCGTGAGCGAGATCCTCGGCCACTCCAGCATCACCGTGACCGCCGACATCTACTCCCACATCATGACTCCAGCAAGAGACGAAGCCGCCGCAATGGACCGAGCCCTCGGCGCGGACACGAGCAACTGAGGCATGGCATGAAGCGTGGAGGTAGCCGTGCATGAGGTTCGCCATCAAGACTCTCGTACAAGCGTCCGGAGAGCGCCCTGCCCCGTCGACGGCGGATGCGGTACCATCAGAGCAGGAGGACGCCTCGCCATGACGACCATCACCAAGATCGTGGTTTCGATCGACATTGGCCCGCTTGAGCGTAAGCACGGCTACGTGTACGTCCCCGATGTGCACCTTGACGGTGACGAAGACCTCCAAGTCGGCCAGCGCGTCGAGATCTGCGACGGCGGCGGGCGCTACTGGTCGGCCACCGTCAGTGACTTCAAAGACGACGTCTGGAAGCTGGTCATCCAGCCCTGACGGCCGAGGTGCCGAGTGAGTGACGACGAGTTCCTCCTCATCGACGTCACGACCGTGCGCGTGCTCGTTATGTGCGGTGGCCGGCGATGAAGGCGGTGACCTCGGAGCTGAGGAAGCGGACGCATCGGCCGAACCGGATGGGGGTCAGCTCGCCGGCGCGGACCAGGTGGTAGAGCGTGGTGCGGCAGACGCCGAGCAGTTGCAGCACCTGCTTGGTGGTGAGGAGATGGTCGCCGGCCGCGGGTTGGGGACTGTCGTGTTGGTCACATTGAGTAGACGTGACGTTCGCGGGCGTGTTTGGACATTCACGGCAAGATTTCTCGGAACCCTCCGCGCCGGGCCCGGGCGGTTCGGCGACACTGGAGGCGTGGGCCGTTGCTGCCACCATCGTCACCTCGGTCGCCGCCGGCGAGACGTTGTGTGCTGGCGCGACCCGCGCCCGCCGTTGGCCGACTACACGTTCGACGAACTCGCTGAGCTGTACCCGGAGGCGATCTTCAGCACCGCAGAGGCGGCGATGGCAGCGGCCGATCTGCACTACTGGGAGGCGACGATCGTGTGGCGGCTGCCGTGCGGAGCGTTCGTGTGGACGCCGATCGTCGACACGTGCATCCGCGTTGACGGGACCTGCGTACCGCTCAGGGATCTGTGGATCGGCCGCAACACCGACCCTGGCCCGGTCGAGGTGTGCTCCCGCGACACCGCCGACAGCGGCTGGGACTGACCGGGCGCGTCAGCCGAAGCGAAGCCTCTCGGTCCAGGGGGCGTGTTCGGGAAGCGGTGCGAGGCCGGCGGCGAGTCGCAGGGCGGCGTGGAGGCCGGAGTTGTCGCCGTGGGAGGCGGCAATCGAGGCGGCGACGTTGCCGTCGGCGGAGATGTGCGACCAGTCGAGGCAGACTTCTGCGGCCGCGGCGAGTTGGCGGAGGTATTCGCGCTGGGCGCGGCCGTTGCCCTCGCGGAACGGGTGGAGGGCGTTGATGTCGCCGTACAGCTCGGCGAGCAACGAGAGGTCGTGCCCACCAGATGAGCGGAGTTGATCGAGCACTGCCGGGACGGCGGCGAACACGTCCACGGCTGCTGGTTCGATCAGGCGGGCGAGGCAGAACAGCACGTCGCCCTTGCTGATCTCGACGGTTCGTAGCTCGCCGGCCCAGCCGTAGACGTCTTGGAACAGGTAGCGGTGGATCGCTCTGAGATGGTCGAGGTCGAAGCTGCCGGCGACCGGGGTGCGGGCGAGACGGTTGCTTCGGAAGACGACAAGTGCCTGCTCGGCGTCAGCCAACTCGCCCGGGTCGGCGATGCCGAACCGGTTGCGGAGAGTGCCGTTCGGGTAGCAGTAGGGGTCGTCGGTCATGCAGTCGGCACGGTGATCCCGCGCCGAGCGAGGAACACCTCGACCGCTTCGTCGTCGGTCAGTTCACCGCGCGCGACCTGGTCGGCGAGCGCCGCGGTGTCGTCATCGATGACACCGCCTTCGAGGCGCGCCGACCCGATTGCCGACCGTGTCGCCGGGTGCAGTTGGCGCTCCATCACCTGCATTCTACGCCGACTGGCCGCTCCGGTCAGGGCTTCCCGCGTCGCCAACGCTCCCGGTTGGGCGGGTTGCGTGGTGCGTTCGCGGGGCGTGAGCGCCCGCAATCGCGCGGTTACCTACCGCTTCGGTGGCGTTGCCACTGGGTTGCCACTTTCGATCAGACACTGGCACTTCCAGTGAGAAATTCGCCGGAGCACGTCCAAAACGTGCCGTGAGCGTGTCGTTCAAGAGGTGATGGTTGCCTCTGTTGGACGGATCACCGCCGGTCGCCGGTACGACTACCTCACCAAGTCGGTCGCCACGAACGACCACGACTACTACACCGGCTCGGGCGAAGCGGCCGGCGTATGGGCGGGCCGCGGCTCGGCGGTCCTCGGCCTGGCGGGCGAGGTCGACGACGACGACATGGCCGCTCTGTACGGCCGGTTCGTCGTGCCGTCGACTGCCGGCGGCAAGCGGCTCCCCGGCGGCCGGATCATGCATGAGGTGATCCTTGGGCGGAAGGTGAGCGACCGGACGCGTTCCGACGGCTCGAAGTCGGAGGCGATCGCCGCGCTCGACGTGACGTTCTCGCCGAGCAAGAGCGTGTCGGTGCTGTGGGCGCTCACCACCAATGCCGCGGTGCGTCAGGCCGTCGTCGACGCCCACGACGACGCCGTGGCAGTCGCGTTGGAGTACCTCGACGCGCACGCCGGGCACACTCGAACGGGAGCCGGTGGGTTGCGCCGGATGCCGGGCAACGGGTTGGTGGTCGCCCAGTTCCGGCAC
>CAVPET010000049.1:0-43106 GCA_963703525.1 Ilumatobacteraceae bacterium
CGAGCCGGTTGGCGATCAGTGACCTGGCCGCACGCGTGCTGGAGCATGCGCTCGGCCTGCTCGGCATCGACGTGCCGGAGCAGATGTGACCGCCCTGCCGCACCGGCTGCTGCCGGACACCGCGAGCGTCGGTCCCGACGGGTCGCTCTCGGTCGGTGGGTGCGATGTCGCTGATCTGGCCGCCGAGTTCGGCACGCCACTGTTCGTGTACGACGAGCATCATCTCCGCGCCCGCTGCCGGGAAGCGGTCGATGCGTTCGGCCGTGACCGGGTGATCTACGCCACCAAGGCGTTCCACTGCAAGGCGATGGCCAAGCTCGCGTACGACGAGGGTCTGCTGCTCGATGTCGCCTCGGGCGGCGAGCTGCACGTCGCGCTCGAAGCGGGCGTGCCACCCGTTGCCTGCACGATGCACGGCAACAACAAGTCGGTCGCCGAGCTCCGCCACGCGATCGAGGTCGGTGTTCGCCACATCGTGGTCGACTCCTTCGACGAGCTCGATCGGCTCGACGCGCTCGCCGCCGGCTCGTCGGGTGGAGGCTCGGGGGGAGGCTCGGGTAATGGACCCGCCGCACCGACTCCGAGCGTGTTGCTGCGGATCACTCCTGGCGTGCACGCGCACACCCACGAGTTCATCGCCACCGGCCAGGACGACTCGAAGTTCGGGTTCAACCTCGCCAACGGCGATGCGCTGCGGGCGGTCGAGCGGGCCCGGAGGTCGTCGTCGGTGAACCTGGTCGGCGTCCACTGCCACATCGGCTCCAACGTGTTCGAGGCCTCGTCGTTCGCCAAGGCGGCCGAGGTGATGGCCGACTTCGCGGCGCCGCTCGAGCTTGCCGAGCTGGTGCTCGGCGGCGGGCTCGGGGTTGCCTACGTCGAGGGCGAGGAGGCCCCGACGATCACACAATGGGGCGATGTCCTGCTCGATGCATGCGCCGCGCTCGGCGTGCGATCACGGGTCAGCGTCGAACCGGGTCGCGCGATCGTGGCTGCCGCCGCGATGACCGTCTACACCGTGGGCACGATCAAGCACATTCCCGGCGTGCGGACCTACATCGCGGTCGACGGCGGCATGAGCGACAACCCCCGTCCCGTGCTCTACGGCTCGGGGTACGAGTCGTTCCTCCCGCGGGCCGTCGACGCCGAACGTGACCTCAGGGCCCGGCTGGTCGGCAAGCATTGCGAATCAGGTGACGTGTTGTCCTTCGATGCGCGGCTCCCCTCGGACATCGTCGTCGGCGACCTCCTGGCGACGCCCGTCACCGGCGCCTACGGCCACTCGATGGGTTCGAACTACAACAAGATCACCCGGCCGCCGGTGGTCTTCGTCGCCGAGGGCGCGGCACGTCTCGTCGTACGCCGCGAGACCTACGACGATCTCCTCGCGACCGACGTCGGCTGAGCGGCAGGCGCTGCGATCAGGGCCGCGCCGGTGGTCAGGCCGGCGCCGGTGGTCAGGTCGGAGCGAGTGGATCGGTGGTGAGGAAACCGAGGCAACGGTAGCAGGTGCTCGGGCAGCCGTTCCCGTAGCCTCGCAGCTGTGACAACACCGACGCAGCGACTCAAGATCGGCGTCCTCGGGTGCGGCAACGTCGGGGCGGCTTTCGTGCAGCTCGTGCGGGCACAGCATGACGAGGTGGCCCGCCGGAGCGGGCTCCATCTCGAGATCACCAGGGTCGCGGTGCGCAACATGTCGGCCCCGCGTGACGTCGAGCTGGCGGATGGCGTGCTGACGCGGGATGCCCATGGCGTCGTCATCGACCCCGAGATCGACATCGTCGTCGAGGCGATCGGTGGGATCGAGCCGGCCCGCGAACTGATCCTCGCGGCACTGGCCCACGGCAAGCCGGTGGTCACGGCCAACAAGGAGCTGCTCGCCAACGTCGGCGCCGAGCTGTACGCAGCGGCTGACGCGGCGGGTCTCGATCTGCTCTTCGAGGCGGCCGTGGCCGGCGGTATCCCGATCATGCGGGCGTTGCGTGAGAGCCTCTACGGCGAACCGGTAACCCGCGTGCTCGGGATCATCAACGGCACCACGAATTTCATCCTCACGAAGATGACCGATGCGGTCGCCAACGGAGGCGAGGCCGACTACGGGGCGGCGTTGGCAGAGGCGCAGCGGCTCGGTTTCGCCGAGCGAGACCCGACTGCCGATGTCGAGGGGTTCGACGCCGGCGCCAAGGCGGCGATCATCGCCACGGTGGCGTTCGGCGCGAAGGTCGTGGCCGGCGACGTCTACCACGAGGGCATCAGCAAGCTCACCGGTTCGGAGATCGCCATCGCCCATCGGCTCGGCTATGTGGTGAAGTTGCTCGGGATCATCGAGCGTGACCCCGCCGACGGCGACATCAGTGTGCGGGTCCACCCGACGATGGTGCCGGTCCGGCATCCGCTCGCTTCGGTCCGCGACAGCTTCAACGCGGTGTTCGTCGAGGGCGGCTTCGTCGACTCGCTGATGTTCTACGGGCGTGGCGCCGGAGGAGCGCCCACGGCGAGCGCGGTGTTCGGCGATGTCGTCGACGCGGCGGTCAACCTGCGCGCCGGCGCCCACGGCTCGCTCGGTTCGCTCACGCAGGCGACCATCCGGCCGATCGACGAGACCTCGGCGGAGTACCTACTCGGTCTCGATGTCGCCGATCGACCCGGTGTGCTTCACGCGGTGACCGGTGTGTTCGCCGCCCACGGTGTCAGCATCCGCGTCGCCGAGCAGGAGGGCAACGGCCCCGACGCCCGCTTGGTGTTCATCACCCATGTCGCTCGTGAGGCCGATGTGCAGGCAACGGTGCGTGAACTGCGAGATCTCGACGTGGTGCGCAGCATCGGCGGCCTGCTCCGTGTGATCGGCGACTGACCGGTGCGCTACATCTCGACACGAGGCAATGCACCCACGCTCGGGTTCAACGACGTGTTGCTCGTTGGGCTGGCGAGCGACGGCGGGCTCTATGTGCCGGAGTCGTGGCCGACGCTCGCGCCCCGATCGACGTGCGGGGCGACGCGGACGTATGTCGATCGGGCGGTCGAGGTGATGCTCCCGTTCGTGGAACCCGACCTCGACGAGCCGACGTTGCGCGGGCTCTGTGAGCATGCGTACGCCTCGTTCAGGCATCCGGCGGTCACGCCGCTCGTGCAGCTCGACCACCAACTGTGGGTGCAGGAGCTGTTCCACGGACCGACGCTCGCGTTCAAGGATGTGGCGCTGCAGCTGGTCGGCGCGATGTTCGATCACGTCCTCGCCGCCCGGGGGGAGCACGTGACGATCGTCGGCGCGACGAGTGGCGACACCGGCTCGGCGGCGATCGACGGGGTCGCCGGCTGCGAGCACGTCGACATCGTCATCCTCTACCCGCTCGGGCGCACGAGTGAGGTACAGCGGCGTCAGATGACCACCGTCGATCAGCCCAACGCCCATGCGATCGCCGTCGACGGGACGTTCGACGATTGCCAGGACCTCGTCAAGGCGATGTTCAACGACGTCGCGTTCCGTGAACGCACCAACCTGGCGGCCGTGAACTCGATCAACTGGGCGCGGGTGATGGCCCAGACCGTCTATTACGTGATCGCTGCCGAGGCGCTCGCGGGGCCGGTCAGCTTCAGCGTGCCGACGGGGAACTTCGGCAACGTCTGGCCGGGTGGATCGCGCGGCACATGGGCGCGCCGATCAGCGACTTCCTGATCGCATCGAACACCAACGACATCCTGACGCGGTTCGTGACCGGCGGTGACATGAGCGACGCGCGATGTGGTGCCCACGCTCAGCCCGTCGATGGACATCCAGGTGTCGTCGAACTTCGAGCGACTGCTGTTCGAGATGAACGGCCGCGACGGTGGCTTGACGGCCGAACAGCTTGCTCGCTTCCGGGCGACCGGGCGACTCGAGGTCGAGGCGGACCAACGAGCCGAGTACATCGACGGGTCGTTTCGGGCGGTGTCGTTCGACGACGAGGCGACGATCGCCGAGATGCGCTACACGCAGTCGGCCACCGGGATGGTGCTCGACCCGCACACCGCCACGGGCGTCGCCGCGGCCCGACACTTCGCCGGGCGCACAGGCGAACGCGGCACGACGGTGGAGACGGCGGCAACGGTGGCCTTGGCCACGGCGCACCCGGCGAAGTTCCCCGATGCGGTCGAGATCGCGACCGGATCACGTCCGGCGCTGCCGGCACACCTCGCCGATCTGTTCGAACGGCCCGAACGAACCGCGACCGTCGCCAACGACCTCGACGCCGTGAAACACCTCGTCGAACAGTTGGTCGGTCGTTGACGTTGCATCGAACGGTTTCCGCTCGGTAGCATCATCAGTGCCCGGTTCTTCCGAGCCGCACCCCGAGTTCTCGGTCGTGTGCGAATTCTGTTCAGGGGATCGATTCTCGGGCGCGTTTGTCCTCCACCCTCCTCTGAAACTCCATCACTCGCGCGTCATTCCACATGGCTGCGACAAGAGAGGAACATCGTGGCCGCAGCGGCACTCGAACAGTCGATTCTCGAATCGAAGGACAAGGACACCCTCCTGGAAATGGCCAAAGCCCTCGGTGTCAAGGCCAACGCCCGCCTGAAGAAGGGCGAGATCATCGAAAAGATCCTCGTCACCACCGGCTCGAACATCCCCGCGCCGCCGCCGGCGGCAGAAGCGGCTTCGGCGGCCTCGACGGTCGGCGATGCGCGGTCAGCTCCCGCGACTCGCGCCGTGCACGGCGATGCGTCGAGTCACGGTGTCGTGCTCGGCGCCGACGGGGAGCCTTTGGCCGACTGGGAGATCGAACTCGCCCAGGGCGCTCCCTCCGGCGGCAACGGTTCCGGGACCGAGTCGCCGACCGACACCGCTGCGGCAGGCGGCCGCGCCGACGACTCCGCCGACACGCGTGGCCCGGTCGACGACGGTTCGTCACACAGCGACCAGCAGGCGCCGCGGAACCGCAATGAAGCCAACCGCTCCGACGGCAACCGCAATCGCAACGACGGCCAGAACCGCAACGACGGCCAGAACCGCAACGATCAGAAGAACGACGGCCAGAACCGCAACGACGGCCAGAACCGCAACGACGGCCAGAACCGCAACGACGGCCAGAACCGCAACGACGGCCAGAACCGCAACGACGGCCAGAACCGCAACGATCAGAACCACAACGCGGGCCAGAACCGTAACGCGGGCCAGAACCGCAGCGACGCCGCCGCCACCGACACCGACACGGAGAGCGTCAGCCGCCGGCGTCGTCGCCGTCGCAAGGGTCGTGGCGGCCAGGACGGGCCGCAAGGAGAAGACACCGAACTGCTCGAGCACGACGACCTCACGTCGGAGCCGATGGAAGTCGTCGACGTCGAGGGCTACCTCGACATCCGTGACGAGGGCTACGGATTCCTGCGCGTGAAGGGCTACCTGCCGAGCAAGGACGACGCCTACATCCCGTTGCGTCTGGCCCGACAGTACGGCCTGCGCAAGGGTGACCACCTCACCGGCAAGGTCCGACCGGCCGGGAAGAACGAGAAGAACCCGGGTCTGCTCGAGGTGTACACCGTCAACGGCGGCGACCCGGAACTGGCCAAACGCCGACCGCACTTCGAGGACCTGACGGCGCTCTTCCCCGACTCCAGGCTGACGCTGGAGGATCCGAACGATCCGACGAACATGACGGCGCGCATCATCGATCTCATCTGTCCGATCGGCAAGGGCCAGCGCGGCATCATCGTGTCGCCGCCGAAGGCCGGCAAGACCACGATCATGAAGACGATCGCCAAGTCGATCGAACTCAACAACCCCGAGGTCGAGCTGATCGTGTCTGCTGATCGACGAGCGACCCGAGGAGGTCACCGACATGCGTCGCTCCGTCGCTGGTGAGGTCATCTCGTCGACGTTCGACCGTCCGAGCGACGAGCACACCCACGTCGCCGAGATGACCATCGCGAAGGCGCGGCGCATGGTCGAGAGCGGCAAGGACGTCGTCATCATGCTCGACGGCATCACCCGTCTCAGCCGGGCGTACAACCTGGCGGCGCCGGCCAGCGGCAAGATCCTCTCCGGCGGTATCGATGCCGGAGCGCTGTATCCGCCGAAGAAGTTCTTCGGCGCAGCCCGCAACATCGAGGAGGGCGGCTCGCTCACCATCCTCGCCACCGCGCTCGTCGACACGAACAGCCGGATGGACGAGGCGATCTTCGAGGAGTTCAAGGGCACGGGCAACATGGAGCTGCGTCTCGACCGCAAGGTCGCCGAGCGTCGCATCTACCCAGCCATCGACGTCGACGCCTCCTCGACCCGGCACGAAGAGCTGCTCTTCGACCGCAAGCAGCTCCAGCAGGTGTGGAAGCTGCGTCGGGTGCTCTCGGGCCTCGCCGCCGATGGCAGCGCGGCTGCGGGACTCGAACTGCTCATGGACCGCCTCAAGACGTTCCGCACCAACGACGAGTTCCTCGCTGAGATCGCCAAACAGCCGTCGATGTGACGGCGACGGGTTCGTCGGTGAGTTCGTCGGGTGCGCCGCCAGTTCGGCGGGTGAGTTCGTCGGTGGGTTCGTCGGGTGCGCCGCCAGTTCGTCGGGTGAGTTCGGCGGGGAGTTCGGCGGGTGCGTTCGGCGGGCGCGCCGCTAGCGTTGTCGGCCGATCTGCGATGACGATCGGGGGCGCAGGGTCGCCCGTTCAGCCATCCACGAAAGGATCATCATGAAGACCGACATCCATCCCGAGTACACCGACACCACGGTCAAGTGCTCCTGCGGGAACAGTTTCGTCACGAAGTCGACGGTGCGTGGCGACCTCACGGTCGAACTCTGCAACGAGTGCCACCCGTTTTACACCGGCAAGCAGAAGCTGGTCGACTCCGGTGGCCGCGTCGAGCGGTTCAACCGTCGGTACGGCTCACGCCAGAACGCGCCGGCCACCCCAGCTGACGACTGAGCCCGGCCGCCCGACCCGGCGATCCCGGCTGACGACTGAGCCCGGCGATCCCGGCCGCCCGACGCCGGGCGATCCCCCGGAGGTGTGAGTTCTCGCGACGGATATCGGCCCCGTCCACTCACAGATCCGGATAAGGCCTGGTCGGGCCACGACGTTCGTCCCGACCCCCCAACCCCCCAACCCCCCGCCCCCCGACATCCCGGCACACCTCGCTGCGATGAGTTCGACCGCGACCCGTGCGCGCTCGGACTCATCGGAGAACCGGTTTGGTCGGTTGCGAGGAGTTTCGACCCGTGCGCGCTCGGACTCATCGGAACCGGGGGTAGGTCGTCAGGTAGGTTCGATCCGGTGGACGATCCGGTGGACGACCTGGTGGACGACCTGGTGAACGATCCTGTGGACGGTCCGGTGGACGGTCCGGTGGACGAGCCGGTGGAATTGTTCGGGCGCGGCGGCTCGATGAGTGAGTCGCGACGCCATGAGTTGCTGGGGATGAAGCTGCGGGCTCTCGTCGGCGATCACCTCGGCCGGGTGCCCGACGAGCCGGCGGGTGGGTTCGCGAACGGCGCGGCGATCCTTGTCGGCGGGGACGCGTGGGTGCTCATCGACGGTGATGCCGAGCGGGCGCTCGGCGGCGCGCTGGCGCTGGCCCTGCGCAGCGGCGCCTCGGCGTTGCACGTCATCGCCGAGACACACACCGGGTTGCTCGCCCGCCGCGCCGACCGCTTCACCATGCCGACGACGATCTGGTACCCGGTCGAGCGCACCCTGCTCGCGGCCGTGCCCGAGCCGCTTGCCGAGCCGCCGCAACCATCGGCGCGCCATCTGGAGTTCCGACCCGTGATCGAGGGCGCCGGTGCGACGTCCTTCGTCGAGCACGGCGTGGTGGGTGGCGATGTCCGCGGGCTCGAGGTGTGCCGGGTGGTCGACACACCGACGACGGGGTACTTCGACGACCCTGACGGTGGTCCCCCGATCAGCGCCATGGCGCCGTCCGACGCGGTGATGGTGGAAGTCGGCGTCGGCGGACCCGATCGGGAAGCGTTCCGGATCATCCACGGCGACATCCCGACGGTCGAGGCACTCACCAGTGTGGTGTCAGCGGTCGAGGCCCACCGGAGTACGACCGCGGACCCGCATCCGTTGAACCGCCTCGCTCCCGAGCGGTTCCTGCGCTGGCGCCTGCAGCAGGAACCGGCGCTCGCACTCCTACGGTCTGTCGAACCGATCGAGCCTCCGCTGCCGAGGCGCGGCCTCAACGAGATGGCGCCGTGCGTCGCGCGTGGGGTCGACGCCGATGGTCGTTACACCTCACTTGACGGCGAGGTCACCGTGGTGTGTTCCGTGGGTGTCGACCTGGACCTGATCCCGTACGTCGCGGACGTTCAGGCGATGGTGGAACTTCGGGAAATGGTGAACCGGCCCGTCGTCGTGGCGTTGCCCCGGCGCGACCTCCTCCCGATCACCATGGCGATCGCCGAGCTCCTGCGTACTCCGGTCTCGTTCGTCGCGATCGACTGATCGGCCGGCATCGGCGACCCGCTGCCGGCCGCCACCGTTAGCCTCGGCCCGGCCATGCTCGACCGCCTCCGACAGATCAACGACGAGTACGAGACGCTCGAACGCCAACTCTCCGACGCCGAGGTGCTCGCCGACCCCGACCGGCTGCGCACGCTGTCGATGCGCTACAGCGAGCTGGGCCCGGTCGTCGAGGCGTACCGCCGCCGTCTGGCCCGCGCGGCCGATGCCGAGGCCGCTCGGTCGATGTTGCCCGATGCGTCGGGAGATGAGCGTGACCTGATGCTCGCCGAGATCGAGGCGGCCAACGCCGAACTCTCCACCATCGACGACGAGCTACGCGAGCTGATGTTGCCGGCCGACCCTCACGATGGCAAGAACATCATCGTGGAGATCCGTGGCGCCGAGGGCGGCGAGGAAGCCAATCTCTTTGCCCGCGATCTGTACGAGATGTACGTCGCGTACGCCGCGGCGAAGGGCTGGACGCTGACGATGCTCTCGTCGTCTCCGAGCGACATGGGCGGCTTCAACGACGTCACCTTCGAGGTCAAGGGCGCGACGGCGTGGCGTAATCTCAAGTACGAAGGTGGGCCGCATCGGGTGCAGCGGGTGCCCACGACCGAGAGCCAGGGACGGATCCACACGTCGTCGGCGACCGTCACGGTGCTCCCCGAGGTCGACGAGGTGGATGTGCAGATCGACGATCGTGACCTGGACATCGACGTGTTCCGGGCGAGCGGCCCCGGCGGTCAGGGGGTCAATACCACCGACTCGGCAGTACGGATCACGCACCGCCCGAGTGGGATCGTGGTCTCGATGCAGGACGAGCGGTCGCAGCTCCAGAACCGCGCCCGGGCGATGGTCGTGCTGCGTGCGCGGCTGTTCGATCTGGCGGAGCAGGAACGCCGCGCCGAGATGTCTGCGCAGCGGCGGTCGCAGACCGGTGGTGGCGGTCGGAGTGAGAAGATCAGGACGTACAACTACAAGGAGAACCGGGTCACCGATCATCGCATCGGGTTCACGGTGTACCGGCTGGGGGCGATTCTGGCCGGCGACCTCCAGCTGATCGTCGACGCGTTGGCCGCCGAGGAGCGGGCCCGGCTGCCGGCCGCAGGCGCCGGCGGCGCCACCGGATGAGCCGTCACCAGGTGAGCCGTCACCGGGTGAGGCGGCCGGAGAACTCACGGTGAACTGGCGCGAGGTCTGGGCGCGGGCTGCATCGACGATCGGTGATCGCGCGCACGCGCGTTGGCTGTGCGAGGTGGCTGCGTCGGCAACGAGCGGCGAGGACTTCTCGACGATGCTCGAGCAGGTTCCGACCGATCGAATGATGGCGCATCTCGATTCGATGCTGGCCCGCCTCGCCGCCGGTGAGCCGATCCAGTACGTGCTCGGCCAGTGGACGTTCCGTCACGTCGACCTGGCCATCGATGCCCGTGTCCTGATCCCGCGGCCCGAGACCGAGCTCGTGGCCGCTGCCGCCATCGACAAGGCCCGATCGTTCGGCCCGACCCGGGTGGTTGCCGATCTGGGGACCGGGTCAGGGGCCATCGGGTTGGCATTGGCCGATGAGCTTCCGCTCGACGGCACGACGGTGTGGATCACCGATTCGAGCGCCGACGCACTCGACGTGGCGAGTGCAAACCTCGCCGGGCTGGGGCGGCCTGGCCGCAACGTTCGCGTCGGCGTCGGATCATGGTTCGACGCACTGCCCCCCGGCGAGGTGTTCGACGTGATCGTGTCGAACCCGCCCTACATCGAGATCGGCTCGCGTGAGGTGGACGCCGGCGTGGTCGACTGGGAGCCGGCGGCGGCACTGTTCGCGGGTTCCGACGGTCTCGCCGACATCCGGCTGATCGTGTCCGGAGCGACGAGTCGGCTCCGGCCGGCCGGTTGGCTTGTGCTCGAGATCGGGTCGCATCACGGGCCGGCTGTCAGGGAGTTGATGTCGGCCGCCGGCTATCTCGACATCGAGATCCGATCCGACCTGTCCGGCCACGATCGGATCGCTCTCGGCCGGGTCGGCTCAGCCGAAGCGGACGGCGACTTCGGCGAGGATGCGGTCTTCCCCAGCTGACAGCTCGTCGTCGACGCCGGCGACGTCGCGCGCCGCGGAGAAGAGTGCGTTTCGCAGCACCCGGCTGCTGATCCGTTCGTCGATCCGCTCGATGAACTCCTCGACGCGTTCGGTCTCGATCGCTCGCCTCGCGGCCTCGATCGCCGGCCGGAGGTAGTTCTCGAAGGCAAACTCGCCGGAACGCCAGTCGGTGCTGATCTCGCGGACGAGGTCCACCTCGTCGTCGCCGATGTCGGCGTCGGCCAGCATCACGAGGGCGAGCAACTCGAGCGCGGCCTGATGTTCGAGGTCGGCCGTCGCGTGGATGGCGACGCCGTGATAGAGCCGGGCGAGACGGTTGTCGATCGGGTGCTTGTCGATCGGGTGCTTGTCCAGCAGGTGCTTGTCCATCAGGTGGTTCTCCTTCATCGTGCTCCAGCGGAGCGCGGGTGGTCGGCGTGCAGTGATCGGCGAAGGAACTCGAGTTGGTGCAACAGCAGGTTCTCCGCGACGTATTCCTGGGGTGTCATGTGGCTCACACCGGGCAGTGGGAGCACCTCGTGCGGCCGGCCGGCGGCGAGCAGCGCCGCTGACAGCTGCAACGTGTGGGCGGCAACGACGTTGTCGTCGGCGAGGCCGTGGATCAGCAGCAGCGGCCGGGTCAGGTCGGCGGCGAGTGGCAGCAGCGAGCTCGCGTCGTAACCGGCGTCGGCATCATCGGGGTGCCCGAGGTACCGCTCGGTGTAGTGGGTGTCGTACAGCCGCCACTCGGTGACCGGAGCTCCGGCGATCGCCGCGTGGAACACGTCGGGTCGGCGGAGCACGGCGAGCGCGGCAAGGTAGCCGCCGAAGCTCCACCCGCGTATCGCCACCCGCTCGAGGTCGAGCACGCCGAACCGTTGAGCAGCAGCATGAAGTGCCGCGACCTGATCGTCGAGCGGCGCCGTGGCGAGGTCGCGATGGACCGAGCGCTCCCACTCCGGGCCGCGTCCGGGCGTGCCGCGTCCATCACCGACCACCACGGCGAACCCCTGATCGGCGAACCACTGTGACGCGGCGAACACATTCGACGATCGTGTGACCCGCAGGGCGTGCGGCCCGCCGTAGGGGTCGACGAGCACGGGGAGCGGCGAGCCGTCGTGATCGTGGGGCAGGAGCACCGCCGTCGCCAGGTTCCGTTCGCCTGCGGTGAAGATCTCCACGTTCGGTGACACGAGCGGGCGCTCGGCATGCGACACGAGACGACGACCGTCGAGCGTGACGATCCGGGCGCCGGGTTCGTCGAGCGTCGACGAGCGGACCACGGTGGTCGTGCCGCCGACGACTGCGGTGTGGACACCGGATTCGGCGGTGAGCGCCGTGAGCACGCCGTCGCTCCAGCGCCAGACGTGCAGTTCGGTGGCGTCGTCGATCCGGTTCGCCTGGAACGTGACGCCGCGGTCGTCGGCGGCGACGACCGAGCGGACCTGCAGGTCCTCGGGGGTGACCGGCTCGCCCTCGATGAGCAATCGGCGCGCTCCGGCGCGGTCACCGGCGGTCACCAGCCGGCCGTCGGGGAGCCTCGTCGGCACTCCACCGACGAGGTCGACCCATGCGTCGTCGTAGTCGTGGGCCAGCACGGTGGTCTCGCCCGAGGAGGTGTCGACGGCCAGCGTCATCGTGCCGCGCTGATCGCGGGACTGGACCGACAAGAGGAGTCCGGCGTCGCTCCACTCGACCGTTGCGAGGTAGGGAAAGAACTCCTGGTCCCAGTCGACGTCGACCCGGCTGCCGTCGAGGCCGAGCAGGTGCAACGTGACGGTCGCGTTCTCCGCTCCGGCTGCCGGATACCGGATCGTGCGCGCCGGCGCGTACGGCGCGGCCGGGTCGGCGATCACCCATTCGGCGACCGCCGCGGTGTCGACCCGACACGTGGCGATCG
Organism: Ilumatobacteraceae bacterium; assembly: GCA_963703525.1. GTDB lineage: Bacteria > Actinomycetota > Acidimicrobiia > Acidimicrobiales > Ilumatobacteraceae > Sva-07. The sequence goes on from CAVPET010000049.1 coordinate 12,387, forward strand.
TCGTGCCATCGGGGCTCCACCAGTATCCGCGGTGGCGGCCCATCTCCTCGGCCGCGATGAACTCGGCGCTTCCCCACGAGACCGTTTCCGGTTCGCCCGGGTCGTCTCCGGCGAGTACCCGGGAACGGCCGTCGAGTTCACCGATTCGCAGTTGTCGCCCGCTGACGTACGCCACTCGCTTGGCCGTCGGGTCGGGACGAGGGTCGAAGACCGGGCCGTCGACGTCGAGCGGTCTGGCCCGGCCTGACAGCAGTCCGGCGACGAAGAGCCGACCGGACACGGCGAAGGCGGCAACGGTGGTCTTCGCATCGGTGGCGTACGTGGTGATGCCGGCTGCCCCTTCGCGCAGTCGCTCGCGTTGGTCGCGCTCCTCGGGCGTCATCGAGTCGCCTTGGTCGCCGTGGTCGCCGCCGGGTGTCGCGCCGCATGTCTCGCGGTGGCCGGCCCCGTCCGACAACGTTCTGGCGTCGGCGACGAGGCGTTCCTCTCCGGAGGCCACGTCGAGGACCCACAACGAATTGACGGCGTCTCTGCCTGCGGCACTGCGCAGGAACGCCACCCGCCCGCCGTCGTCGCTGACCTTCAGATTGCGTGGTTCGCCGAGTGTGAACCGCTGCGTGCGGGCCGACTGCCGCGGGAACGAGTCGCCGGTGACATTGTCGGTGACATTGTCGGTGACATTGTCGGTGACATTGTGTGCAGGGTCGAGGGACACGACTTCACCCTAGGAACTTGTCACCTTGGGAACTTGTCACGGCCGGAACTTGTCACGGCCGGATCGGCGATGGAGTTCAGCGGCTGAAGTGGGCGATGGCATCGGCGACGAGGTCGAAGGCGCCGTCCGCGTCGACACGTGTGAGAACCTCGCAGTTCGGAGCGGGACGCTCGACGAGATGGCGCTGGTCGATCACTGTCATGCCGCGCGTGTGGTCGCCCGTGGTCTCGACGACGACGTGACGCGCGAGCCGCTCGAACAGCCCCGGGTGCGTGACGGCGAGCACGGCCAACGGGTCGTGGACCGCGGGACCCTCGATCGAGCCGACGTCATGGCGCGCGAGGTACGTCCCGGCGAAGAACACGAGGAGGTCGGCGAGGACAGCGGCGAGCCTGCCCGGCATGCCGCGGACCCGTTCGATGCGCTCGGGTGTCGCCTGGAACTGATGGGTCACGTCGAGTCCGGCCATGATCAGCCGAGCGCCCGACCCGAACACGATCGACGCCGCTTCGGGGTCGGCCCAGATATTGAACTCGGCGACTGTCGTGCGGTTGCCGAACGTCCCCCCGCCCATCAGCGAGATGCCGGCAAGCTGCTCGACGATGTCGGGCGCAGTTCGCAGGGCGAGCGCGATGTTCGTGAGCGGACCGGTCGGCGCCAGCCAGATGCCCGGGGTGCCGCGGCACGTGTCGACGATGAACCGGACGGCGTCGGTGCCGTCGAGCGGGGTCGTGGGCGCCGGAAGGTCGGCGCCGTCGAGGCCACTTTCGCCGTGTACGAACGCGCCGAACTTCGGTTCGGCGAGCAGCGGCCGACTACTGCCCGAGTGCACCGGCACGTCGATCGCCAGCAGGTCACGCAACACCAGCGCGTTGTAGGTCGTACGATCGAGCGGCGCGTTGCCGGACACCGTCGTGATACCGACGAGGCGCGCGTAGCGGGCGGCCGCGACGATCGCTATGGCGTCGTCGTGGCCCGGGTCGCAATCGAGGATCACGGTGGGGACCGCGGCGACGTCTGAGTTCCGGTCACCGGAGTTCGTGTCGTCGGACATGTCACCGAGCATGTCACCGGGAATCACACCGGGCATGACAGCGGGCATGGCTGTTCGGCGTGCACACTGTTCCGGTGCCCTCCCGTCGCCGCTCCTCGGTCGCTGCGGTAGCCGCGTTTGTGCTCGCGGTCGTGCTCGCGGCGTGCACGGGAAGCGACGCCGGAACGGTCGCCCCGGCGAAGGACGGGACCGACTCGGCCGGCCAGGTGGCGCCCGCATCGGTTGACGCCTCGATCCCGGCGCCGACATCGGAGCGCATGAGCGGGACGGTCGGGGATGGCGCCTCGACGACGGTCGTCGACCGCACCTCGCCGACGGTCGTCGACGTCGGTGTGCCGGGCATCGACAGTGACGATGCGTTCTGCAGGTCGTGGAGCCGGTTCGCCGGTTCGTTCCAAGCACTGGCGTTGGCGTCCGCCCTGGCGAGCGATCCGATGTCCGCCGCTCGCGCGGAGGTGGCTGCGTCGGCGGCGATCCTCGCCGCGCTCGACGGTCTCGCCGAGGGTCTGCCGCCCGAGCTTGAGTCCGAGCGCGAGGCGTTCACCGTCGAACTGCTCGGCCCGATGGGTCGTCGGGCCGATCGGGCCAACGCCGATCTCGTCACAGCAGGCCTGGACGATGCGCAGATCGAGGAGCTCGGCACGGCGTGGTTGGCGGCGCTGACCGAGGCCGGCTTGGACGACCCGAACATCAGCGTCGACGTTCCCCCGGCACTCGCCGGGCCACTCGACGATGCGGCCGAGCGCTTCGCAGCAGCGCTCCCGGCGATCACCGGCGATCCGGGTCTGATCACCGATGCGTCGACACCGTCGACGCTGGCCTACCTGTCGGCGAACTGCCCGGATCAGGGCACGCTCGCCGGCAACGACGTCGTCGACCAGCCCTGAGCACGGCGGCTGCTTCGTCCTACACTCGTGCCGAGATGACCACTCGCGACACGTCCACGACCACGATCGCCATCGGCTCCGACCACGCCGGGTATCCCCTGAAGCAACATCTCATCGCGATGCTGCTCGGGTTGGGCTACGCCGTCGACGACCACGGCACCCAGTCGACCGAGTCGGTCGACTACCCGGCGATCTGTGCGGGCGTCGGGCGGACGGTTCGCGATGGACGCGCTGATGTCGGCATCGTGCTCGGGGGGAGTGGCCAGGGTGAACAGCTCGCCGCGAACAAGGTGCGCGGCGTGCGCGCGGCGCTGTGCAACTGCTTGTACACCGCACGGATGGCTCGCACGCACAACGATGCCAACGTGCTGTCGATCGGGGCTCGCATCGTCGGCGTCGGGCTCGCCGAGGAGATCGTCACCACGTTTCTCGGCGCCGAGTTCGAGGGGGGGCGCCATGCCCGCCGGGTCGAGCAACTGGCCGCGCTGGAAGCCGAATTCTGAGCGATACTGACCAGACCGCCGTAACCAGACCGCCGTAACCAGACAGGACTCGTTCATGCCCTTCCCATCCGACACCGATCCCGACATCGAGGTGCTGGCGCTGATCGACCGTGAAGTCGAGCGCCAGACCTCCGGCATCCAGCTGATCGCCAGCGAGAACTTCACGTCACCAGCGGTCATGAGGGCCACCGGCTCGGTGCTTGACGAACAAGTACTCCGAGGGCTACCCGGGCAAGCGGTACTACGGCGGCAACAGTGTCGTCGACGACATCGAGCAGCTCGCGATCGATCGGGTCAAGGCGCTGTTCGGCGCCGAGCACGCCAACGTGCAGCCGCACTCGGGCGCCAACGCGAACATGTGCCGTGTACCAGGCGCTGCTCCAGCCGGGCGACACGGTGCTCGGGCCTGAGCCTCGACCACGGCGGTCACCTCACGCACGGCTCGCCGGTCAACGCCAGCGGGCTGCTGTACCACTTCGTCGCCTACGGCACCGGCGCCGAGGACCGCATCGACATGGACGAGGTGCGCGCAGCTCGCCGCTCGAGCACCGACCGAAGATGATCGTCGCCGGCACCACCGCGTACCCGCGCCGGCTCGACCCCGAACCGTTCAGGAAGATCGCCGACGAGGTCGGCGCGCTGTTGATGTTCGACATCGCGCACCTCGCCGGGCTGGTCGCCGGAGGCGCACACCCGAACCCGGTGCCCTTCGCCGACGTCGTGACGTTCACCACGCACAAGACGCTGCGCGGGCCGCGCGGTGGAGCTGATCCTGTGCACGGCCGAGTACGCGAAGGCGATCGACAAGGCGGTGTTCCCCGGCTGGCAGGGCGGGCCGCTCGAGCACGTCATCGCCGGCGAAGGCGATCGCGTTCCGCGAGGCGATCGATCCGTCGTTCCGCGAGTACGCCCACCAGGTCGTCACGAACGCCTCGGCGCTGGCCGGCGCACTCGTCGCGGGAGGGATTCCGGCTCGTCTCCGGCGGCACCGACAACCACCTGATGGTCGTCGACCTCACGCCGTTCGACGCCGAGCTGACCGGCAAGGAGGCCCAGGCGACAGCTCGACGAGGCCGGGATCACCCTCAACAAGAACACGATCCCCGACGATCCCCGCAGCCCGTTCGTCACCAGTGGCGTGCGCATCGGCACACCGTCGGTCACCACACAGGGCATGACCGAGCCGGAGATGGTGATCATCGCGTCGCTCATCGCACGGGCGCTGCGCGGCCGTGAGGATGCCGCCGAGCTCGAAGTCGTCCGCAAGGAAGTGGCTGCGCTGTGTGCCCGGTTCCCCGCTTATCCGAACGGGCCTTACGCCGTAGAGTGAACGGCCGTGCCTGGCCTCGGTTCCTATCTGCTGATCGGAGCGGTGGCTGCGCTGGTGACCTTCGCGACCACACCGGCGGTCGGATGGCTGGCGAGACGTCGAGGGTGGGTGTATCTCCCCAACGACCGCACGGTTCACCAGACACCGTTGCCCGACGTCGGCGGTCTGGCGATGTTCGCCGGCTTCCTCGCATCGCTGTCGACGGCGTGGCTCATCGGATCGTTCGACGACGTCTTCGACAACAACTCCGAACCGATCGGTGTCGTCATCGCGGCCACCGTGATCTTCGGCGTCGGCTTCGTCGACGACATCCGGGAGATCTCGGCGCCGGCCAAGGTGATCGGCACCGTCGTGGCAGGGCTCGCACTCGTCTGGTTCGGCGCCGTGATGTTCTCGTTCCGGCTCCCGTTCTACGACGGCCCGATCATCCTGTCGGACGACCTCAAACCTTTGATCACCGTGCTGTGGCTGCTTGGTATCAGCCAGGCGATCAACCTGATCGACGGTCTCGACGGGCTCGCGGCCGGCATCGTGGCGATCGGAGCGTTCGCGTTCTTCCTCTACAGCCGCAAGCTCACCGACCTCGGCCTGCTCGACGTCGGCAACGTCGGCCCGATGCTCGCCGTGATGGCCGTCGGGCTGTGCATCGGATTCCTCCCGCACAACTTCAACCCGGCGCGGATCATGATGGGAGATGGCGGCGCACTCCTGCTCGGTCTCCTACTGGCGGTGTCGACGAGCGTGGTGGGAGGGCGCGCCGATTCGTTCTCCGACGAGTTCATCGGCCAGACGTACTTCTTCCTCGCCCCGCTCGCCATCCCGCTCCTCATCCTCGGCGTGCCGATCCTCGACACGCTGTTCGCCATCGTGCGCCGTGCCACCAGCCGCAAGGCGCTCGCCACGGCCGACAAGGGACACCTGCATCACCGGCTGATGAACCTCGGGCACGGCCACCGGCGCAGCGTGGTGATCCTGTGGACCTGGACGGCGCTGTTGTCGGCGTTCGTGCTCTACCCGACATTGACGGGCCAGAACCCGACCTACCTCCCGTTCGGCATGGCGGCGCTGGGGATCATCCTCTATACCGTGTTGCATCCGAGCGTTCGTGCCCGTCGTCGAGAAGACGGCGAACGGGCTGCGGACTCCGAGTTGTCGTCGACGGTCCACGAGGACTAGGTTGTGCGTGCGTTCACAAGCTCCGCCGCCGCCATGACCCGTACGCACCTGCAACCCCGGCTCGGCGCCGAACCTCGTCAGGACCGATGAAGCTCCTCCCGAAGAACATCAACCCGAAGAACACCAGCCCGAAGAACAACAGGGCGAGCACCAGCGAGCCGCTGGGCCAAGGCTTCGACGCGGCGGTGATCGTCGTGATGTTCTTCGGCGTCGGCGCCGGTCTCGACCGGCTCGTCGGGACGACACCACTGTTCATGATCATCATGGCCGTGTTCGGCGCGATCGGGGTGTTCATCCGATACTGGTACATGTACGACGCACGCATGGCCGAGCACGAGACACAGCGCTCCGCCAGGTCGTCGGCCGTCGTGGCGAGCAAACGGGAGGTGCGCTGACATGTCGTTCGAGCCGAACCGGACCGGCCACGGCGGCAGCAGCCACACGGTCCCTGCCCCCGACTTGTTCACCACCCGTCTCGACGGCCCGGCGCCCGAAGTCGCCGTGTCACGCGACATGGTCAAGCGGGGTCTGATGGTCGGGCCGGCACTGATCGCCGTGTGTGCTGTGATCTGGGGAGCCGATGGCGCGTGGTCGAGTGCGTACGGCCTCGCGATCGTCCTCGTCAACTTCGCGTTCGCCGCAGGAATCATCGCGAGTGCCGCGCGTGTCTCGCTCGGGCTGATGATGGGGGCGACGCTGTTCGGCTACCTGATCCGCCTCGCGCTGATCTTCCTCGCCGTGTGGCTCGTCAAGGACGCTGCTTGGATTTCACTTCCGGCACTCGGATCGACCATCATCGTGACGCACCTTGGTCTCCTCTTCTGGGAGATGAAGTACGTCGCACTGTCGTTGGCTCAGCCTGGTCTGAAGGCGACTGCCCCATGAACACCCGTAGTCCATTCGCCCACATCCGCACACCCGACTGAAACGGAAACCACGTGTTCGCACTCGAGTTCCCGCCGATCAACGAGCTTCTGCGTTGGCAGGACATCTTCCCGACGTTCAACAAGATCGCGCTCATCGCCGTCGCCGCGGCGTTCATCGGCATCATGTTGTTCCTGCTCGCCGGTCGCCGTGACCCGATGGTCGCGCCGACCGGATTCCGCAACCTCGCCGAGACGACCATCGAGTTCGTCGAAGAGGGCGTCGTGATGCAGACGCTCGGCAAATCCGGGTTGCGCTGGACACCGTTCCTGTTGAGCCTGTTCATCTTCATCTTCCTCTGCAACATCCCGGGCGTCATTCCGATCATCGCCATGCCGGCCACGGCGCGCATCGCAATCCCCGTCATGCTGTCGTTGCTGGTCTGGGTGATCTTCATCGGCACCGGCATCAAGCATCAGGGGCTGGCCTACTTCGGCCACCTGCTCTGGCCTCCCGGTGTCCCGACGGCACTGAAGCCGCTCGTCGGTGTGATCGAGTTCATCTCGACCATCGTCGTCACGCCGTTCTCGCTCACCGTGCGTCTCATGGCCAACATGCTCGCGGGCCACATCCTGCTCGTCACGTTCGCCTTGCTCACCGAGGCGCTGCTGCTCGCGGAGACGAGCCAGGTCTTTCTCGTACCGATGAGCATCCTGCCCTTCGGCATGCTCATCTTCCTGACGGGCTTCGAAGTGCTCGTGGCCTTCCTGCAGGCCTACATCTTCACCATTCTCGCCGCCGTGTACATCAACAACTCGACGGTGTCCCACGACGAGCACTGAGCTCGTCGGGACGGCGGCCGACGATCACCGCTCGTCAGCCACCGTCACGATCAGTCATCGTCACGATCGGTCATCGATCTCCCATCTACCGAAAGCACAACAGGAGAAATCAACACCATGGAAGCACTCAGCATCCTCGTCCAACAGGCCGCGGCCAGTACCGCAGACGATGAGAAGAACATTGCTGCCGCGACCGGCGCCGGGTTCGCCTATGGCCTCGCCGCCATCGGGCCCGGTATCGGCATCGGCTATCTCGTGGGCAAGTCCGTCGAGGCCATGGCCCGACAGCCCGAGGCGGCCGGCATGGTCCGCACCACGATGTTCCTCGGAATCGCCTTCACCGAGGCCCTCGCCCTCATCGGGTTCGTGGTCTTCATCCTGCTCAAGTTCGCCTGATCGCGAGCCCGAAATCGATCGTAAGGAGCTGACGTGCTGACAGCCGTCGTCACATCCTCCGGATCCAACGTCGTGGTGGCCTTCCTCGAAGGTCAGCTCGTGGCGGCGGACGAGGAGTCAACAGCGCAAGCAGAGGTTCCCGAGAAGGATCTCAACCCGATCTTCCCCGAACTGAAAGAAGTCGTCTGGGGCTTCGGCTCCTTCGTCGTGCTCGCGCTCGCGCTGCGGCTGTTCCTGTTCCCCAAGGTGCGCGAGGGCATGACGGCGCGATACGACCACATCGAGGGTGACGTCGAACAAGCCGAAGCGCTCACGACGTCGGCGCGTGCCGATGTCGCGGCCTATGACGCCCAGGTCGCAACGGTCCGGGCGGAGGCACAGACGCGGGTGGAGCAAGCCCGAGCGACGCTCGAGGCCGAGCGGGCCGCCCGCCTGGCCGAGGTCAACGCCGACATCGCCGGGAAGCGAGCAGTCGCGAATGCGGAGGTCGAAGCGGCCAAGCTCGCGGCTCGGGTGCACATCGAAGCCGCTGTGGCCGATGTCGCGGCACTGGCCGGAGAGTTGGCGACCGGCAAACCGCCGACGGAAACGGCGGTCGCGGCCGCCGTGTCCGAGGCCATGAGCCGTTCGGCGGCGGGCTCTGCTCGGGGTACGGAGGTGCCGGCATGAGCCTGTTGTCCGGCGCCACGCTCTTGGTCGGTCGACTCGTGGCGTCCGAGGAGTTCCACTTCGACGACCAGGGCTACACCAGCGGGAATCCGATCTTCGCCAAGTTCTGGGAGACCGTGATCGCGTCGGCGGCCTCGCTGATCGTGTTCGCGATGCTCTACAAGTTCGCCGGTCCGGCGATCCGCAAGAGCTTCGCCGACCGAACGGCCGGCGTACAGCAACGGCTCGACGACTCCGCCGCGGCCAAGGCGGCAGCAGTGTCCGAAGCCGAGCGCATCCGCGCAGCGCTTGGTGACATCGAAGCCGAGCGGGCGCGCCTCCATGCCGAGGCCGAGGCCCAGGCCGAGGCGCTCCTGGTAGATGGTCGAACGCGGCTCGACGTCGAGATGTCCGAGCTGATCGCCCGGGCGGAGTCCGACCTGGTCGCTGCTGCGGGCCGATCGACCGATGAGCTCCGCTCCGAGATCGCCCGGCATTCCAGCGTGGCCATCGATCGCATCGTCGCCGAAACACTCGACGACACAACCCATCAGGACCTGATCGAAGGCTTCATTGCACGAGTGGGAGCGAGCGGATGAGCGAGCGAGCACGACCCGACATGACAGTGGGAGCGAGCCGATGAGCGAGCGAGCACGACCCGACATGACAGTGGGAGCGAGCCGATGAGCGACGCCAGAATCGAAGGGTACGCACGGGCACTGTTCGAGATCGCCCGCGCCGAGGGCACGCTCGACGAGGTCGAAGACGAGTTGTTCCGGTTCGCTCGGTCGTACGAGTCGAGCGATTCCCTGCGGACCACGCTGACCGACGAGCACCTGCCGGTCGAGAAGCGCCAAGCGATCGTGGAGGACCTCCTCGACGGCAAGGCGACGACCACGACGGTGCAGCTGATCTCGATGGTCGTCGGTTCCGGCCGTGGCCGCGATCTGCCGGCCATCGTCGACAACCTCGTGCAACGTGCATCGAGTGCCAAGCATCTCGACGTGGCCGAGGTGCGCACGGCCGTGCCGCTGACCGATGATCAGCTGGCCCGGTTGAAAGCCGCCCTCGAGAACGCCACCGGCAAGTCGCTGAATCTGAAGACCACCGTCGATCCCTCCGTGGTGGGCGGCGTCGTGGCAACTGTCGGCGACATCGTCATCGACGACACCGTCCGCACTCGCATCGACCAGCTGAAGAGCCGGTTGTAACGGAACACCCAGAAGAATCTCGTGCCCGATGAATTACGTGAAGGAACGAATAGGTATCTCCCATGGCTGAGTTGACCATTTCCGCCGCCGACATCGCGTCGGCGCTGAAGAAGAACCTCGACGGCTTCGAGCCCTCGTTCGAGGCCCGCACCGTCGGGCGCGTCGCCGAAGTCGGCGACGGCATCGCCCGCGTGAGCGGGCTCCCCGACGCGGCGGTGAACGAGCTCCTCGAGTTCGAGGACGGCTCCGTCGGCCTCGCGCTGAACCTCGACGAGCACTCGATCGGCGCCGTCGTTCTCGGCGATGTCGACAAGATCGAAGAGGGCCAGACCGTCAAGGCCACCGGCCGCATCCTGTCGGTGCCCGTCGGAGACGGCGTGCTCGGACGGGTCGTCAATGCACTCGGTGAGCCGATCGACGGCAAGGGAGAACTGACCGGTGTCCAGCTGCGCCGCATGGAGATCCAGGCGCCTGGCATCATGGGTCGCCAGCCCGTTCACGAGCCGCTGCAGACCGGCATCAAGTCCATCGACGCCATGACGCCGATCGGCCGGGGGCAACGAGAGCTGATCATCGGCGACCGCAAGACGGGCAAGACCACGATCGCCATCGACACGATCCTCAACCAGAAGGGCCTCGGGGTGAAGTGCATCTACGTGGCGATCGGGCAGAAGAGCTCGACCGTCGCGCAGACCGTCGACACGCTGCGTCAGAACGGCGCGATGGACTACACCGTCGTGGTGGTTGCGCCGGCCTCCGACCCGGCGCCGTTCAAGTACCTGGCGCCGTACGGCGGGTGCGCCATGGGCCAGCATTGGATGGACAACGGCGAACACGCCCTTGTCGTCTACGACGACCTCTCCAAGCAGGCCGAGGCCTATCGTCAGCTGTCGCTGCTGTTGCGCCGCCCGCCGGGCCGCGAGGCGTACCCCGGCGACGTGTTCTACCTGCACAGCCGCCTGCTCGAACGGGCCGCCAAGCTGTCGGTCGACAACGGCGCCGGCTCGCTCACGGCACTGCCGATCATCGAGACCAAGGCGGGCGACGTCTCGGCGTTCATCCCGACCAACGTGATCTCGATCACCGACGGTCAGGTGTACCTGCAGGACAACCTGTTCAAGTCGGGTGTCCGTCCGGCTGTCGACGTGGGCATCTCGGTGTCCCGCGTCGGTGGCGCGGCCCAGATCAAGTCGATGAAGGCGGTGGCCGGCACGCTGAAGCTCGACCTCGCGCAGTTCCGCGAGCTCGAGGCATTCGCCACGTTCGGCTCCGAACTCGACGCGGTGTCGAAGGCGCAGCTCGAGCGTGGCTACCGCCTGGTCGAGTTGCTCAAGCAGCCGCTGAACAGCCCGATGCCCGTCGAAGAGCAGGTCGTGTCGATCTTCGCCGGCACCAAGGGCTACCTCGACGACCTACCGGTCGGCGACGTGCGCCGCTTCGAGTCGGAGCTGCTCGAGTACATGCGGACCACGCACGCCGGTCTGCTGTCGGAACTCAAGACCAGCGGCATCCCCGACGTCGCTCGGCGACGTCATCGAGTCCTTCAAGGCGACGTTCGCCGCGTCCACCGGCGCGGCCTTCCGCCGATCCGACGGCGACCGACGCCGACGAAGTCGGCGACGCCAAGTCGAACAAGACCCTGGCAACGGAGTGATGTAGATGGCAGGCGGTCAGGAGCGAATTCTCCACGAACGCATTCGCAGCGTGCAGGCGACGAAGAAGATCACGCGCGCCATGGAGTTGATCGCGGCATCGCGCATCGTCAAGGCGCAGGCCCGCGTGGCCGCCGCCGTTCCCTACTCCGAGCAGATCACCGAAGTCGTCAAGGATCTCGCCGCCGGCGGAGGTTCCACCGACTCGCCGTTGTTGGCGGGGCGGAGCGAGATCCGGCACACGTGTTATGTCGCGATCACCGCTGATCGTGGTCTGTGCGGCGGTTACAACTCCGGTGTCCAGCGAGCGACGGAGGGCGAGGTCAAAGCCGACGTGCTCGCCGGGCGCAGCTACACGATCATCCCGGTCGGCCGGAAGGCCGAAGGGTATTTCCGCTTCCGCGGCTACCAACTCGGCCGGCCGTTCAACGGGTTCTCCGATCAGCCGACGCTACGACGACGCCCGCGCCATCGGCGAGCACGTGGTCGAGCTCTACACCTCCGGCGCCGTCGACAAGGTCGAACTCGTCTACACACGCTTTGTGTCGGCCGGGAGCCAGGAGGTCCTGCTGCGCCCGCTCGTTCCGCTCAGCAGTGAAACCGTCGTCGGCGGCGACGGCAGGGCCGGCAGCACCGATGGATCGGGCGGCGACTACGAGTTCGAACCGGATCCGTCGACGATCCTCGACACGCTCGTGCCGCGTTACGTCGAGGCCCGGATCTACGCCGCGCTGCTCAACGCCGCGGCGTCCGAGCATGCCTTCCGGCAGCGGGCCATGAAGGCCGCGACCGACAATGCCGAGGAACTGATCAAGTCCCTCAGCCGCATCATGAACCGTGCCCGTCAGGACTCGATCACCACCGAGATCATGGAGATCGTCAGCGGTTCGGAAGCGCTCGACTCGGGTACCGACGACTCCCGCTACATCGAGCTCGGCGACGAACTCTTCGAATACGCGATCCCAGGAGAATGACAACATGACCATGACCGAAAATCAGCTGAAGGACGGCCGAGTCGTCGGCATCGCCGGCCCGGTGATCGACGTCGAGTTCCCTCGGGGCGCACTGCCCGAGCTGAACAATGCCATCGAGTTCGACATCAACCTCGAAGGCGAGACCATCAAGGTGCTCGCCGAGGTCGCCCAACAGCTCGGCCACGGGCGCATCCGCGCGGTGTGTCTGAAGCCGACCGACGGCCTCGTGCGCGGCACGTCGGTGCGCAACACTCGGCCACGGCATCCAGGTGCCGGTGGGTGAGAAGGTGCTCGGCCACATCTGGAACGTGTGGGGCGAACCGCTCGACGAGGAGCCGGAAGGTTTCGACCGGATGGAGCGTTGGAACATCCACCGCCCCGCCCCCGACTTCGACGCTCTCGAACCCTCCGCTCGCAGTCTTCCCGACCGGCATCAAGGTGATCGACCTGCTGACGCCCTACGTGGCCGGCGGCAAGATCGGCCTGTTCGGCGGCGCCGGCGTCGGCAAGACGGTGCTCATCACCGAGATGATCAACCGTGTGGCCTCGCAGCACGGTGGTGTGTCGGTGTTCGCCGGTGTCGGCGAGCGCACCCGTGAGGGCACCGACCTGCGTCTGGAGATGATGGAGTCGGGCGTGTTCGAGAAGGCCGCCCTCGTGTTCGGCCAGATGGACGAGCCGCCGGGTGTGCGCCTGCGGGTCGCCCTGTCGGCGCTCACGATGGCCGAGTACTTCCGCGACGTGCAGAATCAGGACGTGTTGTTGTTCGTCGACAACATCTTCCGCTTCGTGCAGGCCGGCTCGGAGGTCTCCACGCTGCTCGGTCGTATGCCGTCGGCCGTGGGCTACCAGCCGACGCTCGCCGACGAGATGGGTCAGCTGCAAGAGCGCATCACCTCGACCCGTGGCCGTTCGATCACCTCCTTGCAGGCCGTCTACGTGCCGGCCGACGACTACACCGACCCGGCGCCGTTCACGACCTTCACCCACCTCGACGCGACGACCGAGCTCTCCCGCCAGGTCGCGGCCCTCGGCATCTACCCGGCGGTCGACCCGCTGGCCTCGACGTCGACGATCCTCAGCCCCGAAGTCGTCGGGCAGAACCACTACGACGTCGCCCGCCGCGTGCAGGAGAACCTGCAGCGCTACAAGGAGCTGCAGGACATCATCGCCATTCTCGGCCTCGACGAACTGTCGGACGAAGACCGTCTGACGGTGAACCGGGCCCGCAAGATCCAGCGGTTCCTGTCGCAGCCGTTCTTCGTGGCCAAGGTGTTCACCGGCATCGACGGCGAGTTCGTGCCGGTCGAGGAGACCGTCGAGAGTTTCGACGCGATCCTGAAGGGCGATCTCGACGACGTGCCCGAGCAGGCGTTCTTGAACGTCGGTGGCGTCGAGCAGGTGCTCGCCAAGGCCAAGCGCCTGCAGGAGAGCTGACCCGATGGCCGAGCCGATGCTCGTCGAGGTGGTCTCACCCGAGAAGGTGCTCTACTCGGGTGAAGCCGACATGGTGATCACCCGCACCCTGGGTGGGGGAGAGGTGGCGTTCCAGACCGGTCACGCGCCGTTCCTCGCCGCGCTCGTCGAGAACCACGCTCGGATCTTCCAGACCGATGGCACGGTGCAGGACATCGCCGTGCACCGAGGCTTCGTCGAGGTGAGTGGGCACCCCACGAAGGTGTCGATCCTGTCCGATACGGCCGAACTCGCCCAGGACATCGACGTCGAGCGGGCGAAGGCCGCGCTCGAACGTCACGTGCACACGTTGCGCGATCAGAAGATCGAGGGCGCAATCGCCGAGGCCATCGCCGGCCGGGACCGCGCCATCGCCCGCCTCAACGCCACCGGCACCTCGTTCACCGCCTGACGCCCTCCACCCCCGGCGCTCCACCAGCGTGGCTCCACCCCCGGCGCTCCACCAGCGTGGCTCCATCCGCTCCATCCGCTCCATCCGGCTGACGCGGTCCCACCCGGTTGCGATGAGAGTTGGCGCGACCTGCTCGCGCTCATCCTCATCGGAGGGTCCGATCACCCGGTTGCGATGAGAGTTGGCGCGACCTGCTCGCGCTCATCCTCATCGGACGTCGGGGGGTCCGATCACCCGGTTGCGATGAGAGTTGGCGCGACCTGCTCGCGCTCATCCTCATCGGACGTCGGGGGTGGGACGTCGGGGGGTCCGACGTCGGGGGTGGGACGTCAGGGGTCGGACGTCGGGGGGGTTCGGTCAGTAGTCGATCGCCGCGAACTCGCGCAGCTTGCTCACCCGATGGATGGCATCGATCATGCGGACGGTGCCGCTGCGTGAACGCATCACCAGGCTCTGTGTCCGGGCTCCCTCGCCGCTGAAGCGCACGCCCCGCAGCAGCGCGCCGTCGGTGAGGCCGGTGGCGGCGAAGAAGCAGTTGTCGCTGCGGATCAGGTCGTCCTGGGTCAGCACCTCGCTGAGGTCGTAGCCCGCCGCGAGCACGGCCTCGCGTTCGGCGTCGCTCTGCGGCGAGAGACGAACCTGCATCTCGCCGCCCATCGCCTTCATCGCCGCCGCCGCGATGACACCTTCGGGCGTCCCGCCGATCCCGAACAGTACATCCGCGCCGGCGTCGGGCCAGCACGTCGCCACTGAGCCGTACACGTCGCCGTCGGTGATCAGGCGGATCCGACAGCCGCTCGCCCGGACTTCATCGATCAGCTCGGCGTGGCGCGGGCGATCGAGGATGATCACCGTGAGGTCGCGCACCTCCTCGCCCTTGGCTTTCGCGATAAAGCGGAGATTCTGGGTGGCTCCGGCGGTGATGTCGATCGAGCCGACGGCATCGGGGCCCACGGCGATCTTGTCCATGTAGAAGGAGGGGCCGGGGTCGAACATCGAACCGCGATCAGCCACAGCGATCACCGACAGCGCGTTCGTCTTCCCGGCTGCGGTCAGGGTGGTGCCGTCGATGGGATCGACCGCCACATCGACCTGCGGGGCGCTTCCGTCGCCGACGCGTTCGCCGTTGAAGAGCATCGGGGCCTCGTCCTTCTCGCCCTCCCCGATGACGACCAGGCCATCCATGGAGACGGTCGACAACGAGAGTCTCATCGCTTCGACTGCGGCGTGGTCGGCGGCGTTCTTGTCGCCCCGACCGACCCACCGCGCCGCCGCGAGGCAGGCGGATTCGGTGGCGCGAACGAGATCCATGGCGATGTTGCGGTCGGGCTGTTGGCGTGACGACGTTGTCATGGTGGCCAAACTAGCGCTGCCGTGGGGGCCGGGCGCAGGGCGGAGCGGGTGATCCGTGGCGCGTCGGTCTCCGCGACGGCGCCCCGCCGCACATCGTCGTGCCTACAGTCGAGCCGTGTCCCACGACGAGTCGGCCCTGCCCACGGCGGCGACCGCCAACACCGCACCGACCGCCAACACCGCACCGACCGCCATCGCGGCGGCGACCGCCAACACCGCACCGACCGCCAACACCGCACCGACCGCCAACACCGCACCGACCGCCAACACCGCACCGACCGCCAACACCGCACCGACCGCCATGAACGCGGCGATCCCGATCGAACTCGTCCTGTCCGGCCGGGAGTTGACCGAGCCCAGGCTGTCACCCGATGGATCGACCGTTGCGTTCGTCCAACGTTGGGGGCCGCGTGCCGCCGTGATGGTGGCCGGCGTGCTCGGTGGCCCGGAGCGCTTCTTGACCACATCGCCCGATCCCGCGCCGGGCCGCGGTCTCGGTGGCGGCTGCTTCGACTGGCTCTCCGACGGTTCCGGGGTGGTGTACGCCGGTCGCGACGGCGAACTCTGGCTGCAGCGGTTCGTCGGCGCTCCCTGCCGGATCACCGCCTTCGATCGGACGTGTGCGGCGCCTGCGGTGTCGCCCGACGGCCGGTTCGTCGTCACCGCGGTGGACGACGCCGAGGTGTGGCTCGTGCCGATCGACGACTCGGGCAAGGGTGACGCAGCGGGTAGCCGAGATGGTGACGCAGCGGGTAGCCGAGATGGTGACGCGGCAGGCGACGCACAGAGCGACGCGGTGCGACTCGACGCGGTGCAACTCGACGCGGTGCGACTCGACGCGGTGCGACTCGACGACGGGCTCGACGCTTTCTGCTTCGATCCCGTCGTGTCGCCATCGTCCGGCGCGGTGAGCTGGCAGGGGTGGAGCCCGCCCGACATGCCGTGGGACGGCTCGCACCTGGTCACGGTGTCGCCGGCCGGCGACCGGCCGACCGCGATCGTCCGTTGGAGACCCGACGGACCCGACGGCGCCGCGGTGCAGCAACCTCGATACGCAAGCGGCGGCGAGCTGATGTGCGTCCACGATGCATCCGGGTGGCTGAACGTACATGTGGGCACCGACGCCGTCGTCGCCGAGCCGTTCGAGCACGCAGGCCCCACGTGGGGCATGGGTCAGCGGTCCTTCGCGCCGTCGCCCGACGGGCAGCGTGTCGCGTTCACCCGCAACGAGCGCGGTGTCGGCCGGCTGTGCATCGTCGATCGCCGGTCGGGGGAGGTCACCGACGTGGCGCCCGGGGTGCACGGTCAGCTCGGCTGGGTCGGCTCGCATCTCGTGGCGCTCCGTGCAGATGCCCGTACCCCGACTCAGATCGTCCGCTATGGCGTCGACACGACCGCCCTCGGCGAGACGGACTGCACCGTGATCGCGGTCGGGCCGGCCGTCGGGTGGGACCACCTCGAACTCCCCGAACCCGAGTTGGTGGAGGTGCACGTCACGGACCACGCCGAGGATGTCACGCTGCACGCCAGGCGGTACGTCGCCGGGCGTGGGCGGATGCTCGTGTGGCTCCACGGCGGGCCGACGGATCAGTGGCAGGTCGACTTCCGGCCCCGCATCGGCTTCTGGTGGAGCCGCGGGTGGGACGTCCTGGTGGTCGATCCACGTGGCTCGACCGGTCACGGCCGTGCATATCAGCGGGCCCTCAACGGCGCCTGGGGACGACTCGACGTGGACGACACCGCAGCGATGATCCGACATGCCCACGAGGAAGGATGGTCCGGCGTCGGCGCCACCGTGGTGATCGGCGCCTCGTCGGGAGGGCTGAGCGTGCTCGGTCTGCTCGCCGACCACGCAGGACTCGTCGCCGGTGGCGTCGCGTCGTATCCGGTCAGCGATCTCGCGGGACTTGCGACGACGACCCACCGTTTCGAGGCGCACTACAACGACACGCTGGTCGGCCCGGGCGACGACAACGCACGGGCCGCACGGTTCGCCCGGCTGTCACCCATCCACCGTGCGCAACTGATCGACAAACCGCTGCTGCTGTTCCACGGCGCCGACGACCCGGTGGTGCCGGTGACCCACAGCGATGCGCTCGTCGAGGCGATCGAGGCGGCCGGTGGGACCGTCGACTACATCCGCTACGAAGGTGAAGGACACGGCTGGCGTGATCCGGCCAATCAACGCGACGAGTACGAGCGAACGGAGCGCTTCCTCGACGCAATCACGTCACGCGACTCCGGCGGCCGGCGGCAGCCCGGTCGATTTTGCGCACCCCTTCGCCGTCGGCGCGATGGCGGATAGCGTGCCGTCGTGGCATACGTGAACAACAAGGGCGACGGCGAGCAGCGCAGCGAGCGCGACGACGCGGGCCAGCCGATCGATTTCGATCCCGACGACCCCGACACGGTGAAGGTTCACTACGACCTCGCCGCGTGGAACTTCGATCAGCGCGCCGAGTTGTCAGAGGCACTCGCGGCAGCCGAACTGCCACACACCTGGGACGGCGACGAACTGGTCATCCCCGAGGTGGTCGAAGAGGCGGTCGACCTGTTGTTCGAACGATTCGACGAGGAACTCGGCCCGTTTCCGATCGTACTCGCCGACGACGAACCGTCGACCGACTTCGTGCTCGACGAATGGTCACTCGCCGACCGCACGACGCTCAGCGATGCGCTCGTCGAGGCGCAGATCCCGCACCGCTGGAAGGGCACGACGATCATCGTCGCAGCTGACGCCGAGCACCATGTGGACGAACTGCTCGACGCGATCGAAGCCGGCGAGTTGCTGACGACCGCCGCGGACGACGGGCTCGAACCGCCCGACAACGCGCTCGGCACGATGTTCGTCGCCGCCGACAAGCTCGCGAAGGATCCGATCGACGCCGACGGCCGCACGACGCTGATCGATCTCGCCGAGCAGATCCATCCGAAGCACCCGCCGTACGGGCTCGTTCCACGGGTGTGGGCCAACGCCGTGGCCGCCGTCAGCGCGATCAACGAGCGCGTCGTCGCCGACAGTGAGACACCGCGGGGAGTCGACGAATCCGAAGTGATCGGCCTGGCGCAGGAACTGCGCGCGTTGGTCCGTCCGTACGTCTGAGTCGCCGATGTTGCTCGCCGAACTCGAGGTCTGGCACACACGTCCAGCGGTTCCGACGAGACGGGTCGCGCTCGGCCACATGGTGTTGCCCGTCGATCCGGCGCCGGGCTTCGGCGGGTTGCTGTTGGGATCCGTCGTGGCGGCGCATCTGGGCGGAGTCCCCGACGACCTCATCTCCGATGTCCATCGCCTCATCGACGCGGTCGCGTGTGGTGATCGCGTCGTGCAGCCACGGTTGCGGCACCGCTTCCAGGTCGACCGCCACGGGCTCGCCGTCAGCCGGCACCGCCTGCTCGGAGACAGCGACGACATCTCCTTCGACTTCCGGACCGTCGGCACCGACCTCGTGCAGGTGCTCGGCGCGATCTACGCCGTCGAGCGGCTCGCTGCGGAGCACCGCCGCAGCATCGGGCCGCTCCTGCAGAAGGCTGCCCGCTGGAGAGGGCCGATCGGGCCGGCGTTGACCGCCCACCTGGCTGGGACGCAGACGCCGGCGCTGGAGGCATTGGCCGACCCGCGGGGCTGGGCGCTGCAGGTCCTCGGGTTCGAATCGGGCGGCAGGACACCGTCGAAGCGAGATGTCACGGCACAGTTCCGCCGGCGCGTGCGCGACGTCCACCCGGATCACGGCGGCGCCGAACTGGAAGCGGCCAAGGCCATGAGCGACCTCGCCGAAGCCCGACGGGTGCTGACGACCCGAGCCGGGCTGAGCTGAGCCGGGCTGACCGAGCAGGTCGAGCGGGGCGTTTGCATCATGGCCAAGCCGACGGTTGTGCTCTACCCGGGCGCCGGCTCCGACCGGGATCACGCGAGCCTGATCCGGATCCAGTCGACGCTGGGCGCCACCGCAGACGTGCAGCGCTTCGACTTCTCGTACCGCAGGGCAGGCAGGCGGGCGCCTGACCGTGCGTCGAAGTTGATGGCGTCGATCCGCGACGACCTGGCGATGTTCACCAGGCGGCGCGGCGCACTCGTGATGGGGGGTCGTTCGATGGGCGGGCGGATGACATCGATGGTCGCCGCCGATGTCGACGGCGGCGGGCCCGTGGCCCGGCTCAGCGGCCTCGTGCTGATCTGCTACCCGCTCCACCCGCCAGGGCGGCCTGATCGTCTGCGGGTCGAACACCTGCCATCGATCACGGCGCCGTGCCTGTTCATCTCGGGAACGAAAGACCCCTTCGGCACACCCGAGGAACTCGAGCGGTGGACGGCGACCATCCCCGCAGCCGTCGAGCACGTGTGGATCGAGGGCGGTCGCCACGACCTGAGCGGCGCCGACCGGGCCATCGCCGAGGCAGTCGCGACGTTCGTCTCACGCGTCGGTCGGACGTGAGCCGGTCGGACCGGGGTCTGGCGCCATCGCCATGTCTTCGGGGTTGAGCGCCTCGAGAGTCTGGTGTGCCGTTTCCGGGTACCCGGCCACGACGAGCGCCGTCACGACCACCTGGCTGACGGCCATCAGCGCGAGGACCGTGCCGTACGACCAGTTCGCATCGAGCAGGGCGCCGGTTGCGAGGAGGCCGAACACCCCGCCGACCAACGACGCCGCGGTCACCAGTCCGGCGGCACGGCTGCGGTTGCTCGTCGGGAACAGCTCGACTCGGTACACGGCCAGCGCGGGATACGCGGCGCTGGCGACGATCCCGCCGATCAACGACAGCGCCCACAGCGGCGGGCCGCTGACCATGAAAGCTCCGACGACGGCGATGGTGGACACCGGGAGCGCGAACGCGATCAACCGTCGACGCCCGCTGGTGTCGGCGACGCGTCCACCCACGATCAGGCCGATGGCGGCGGGTGTGCCGACGGCGATCGAGAACAGCCCGATCATGCTGCCCGAGAATCCGTGGACGTCGGTGAGGTAGCGGTTCTGGAAGAAGCTCGCCGGCGCGATGAAGATGTTGCCGGCGAACGCGACGGTGGCGAGCAGTCCGAGTCGGCGCATGTTGATCGGTGGACGACGTGACGTCGCGGTGATGTGCGCGGCCGTGAACCGACGTGTTTCCGGGAGCCGCCGGGTGAGGTCCAGCGCCACCACACACCAGACGAGCGAGACGAGGTACACCAATCGCCAGCCGTTCGGCCCGAGATCGGTGAGCGAGAGGGCGATGACCGCAACACCGGCGCCGAAGCCGGCAGCCATCGCGAGGATGCTCACCGCGTAGGCACGGGTGTTGCGCGGCATCTCCTCGGCGGCGACCACGCCGACGAGGAATGCCAGCGCGATTCCCATCGGGCGGGCGAGTGTCTGCGTGGCGACCAGCACAACGAAGTTCGGCGCCACCGCTCCGAGAACGGACAGCAGCGGACAAAGCCACGCGACGGCGATGATCACCCGGCGTCGCCCTTTCCGGTCGGCGATCACCGCAGCGGGCAGGGCGATGACGATGCCGAGGCGTACCACCGCCCCGGCGATGCCGACGCCGGTGTTCCCGACGTCGAAGTCGTCGGCGGCGAACGTGACGGTCTGGTTGAACAGCGTGTTGACGAACGCGGCGCTCATCGATGCCGCGGCGAGCAACCCGAGGACGAGTACTTGGGAGGCGTCGAGCCGATCAGGCGGCGCCCACCAGCCCTGCGAGGAGAATCTGCGTGCCAGCACGCCGCGCACCGGCCGGCGAAACAGCCAGCCGAACCAGGGGATCGTCAGCTCGAAGCGGGTCACCTCGACGAGCTCGCCGTCGCGTCGCTCGACGGTGCGCAGGTAGCCCCGGAACGGACCCTCTGCCTGGGTGAACTCTGCCTGGGTGAACTCGGCCTGGGTGAACTCTGCCTGGGTGAACTCGGCCTGGGTGAACTCGGCCTGGGTGAACTCGGCCGCGCCGCTGGTGGGAGCGTCGCCGGGAACGCCGGCTGGAACGGCGATGGCGCGTTGTTCGAGCACGAGGTCGTCTCGGGGAACGTCGAGCAGGGCACGGTGCTCGGGGTCGTTCGGCCAGCGTCGGGTGACGACGCGTCCGCCTCGCTGCACGAATGAAGCATACTGGAGGGCCATGATTCGACCTGACCACGGCGCCGGCGCGGCCGCGCCCGCGGCCGACACCATCGTCGTGCGCGGCAATGGCGAACTGAATGGCGCCGTCGTCGTGCCGGGGGCCAAGAACTCCGTGCTCAAGCTGATGGCCACGACGTTGCTGACCGACGGCACGTTCCAGCTCACCAACGTGCCCGACATCGCCGACGTGAGGATCATGGGCGATCTGCTGGCGGCGATCGGCGTCTCGATGGTCCGTCCCGCACCGGGGCGACTGGATCTGACGAACACCGGTGACATCGTGCCGGTCGCGCCCTACGAACTCGTCGAGCGGATCCGGGCGTCGATCAACGTGCTCGGCCCGTTGCTGACCCGCTGTGGACATGTTCGCCTGTCGCTGCCCGGGGGCGACGACTTCGGCTCACGCCCGATCGACATGCACGTCGCCGGGCTCGAAGCGATGGGTGCAACGTTCAAGTTCAGCCATGGCTACCTCGAAGCGTTCGCCGATCGACTGCACGGCGCCGACATCACATTCGACTTCCCGAGCGTCGGCGCCACCGAGAACCTGCTGACGGCAGCCGTGCTGGCGAAGGGTGTCACCCGGATCGACAACGCGGCCCGGGAGCCCGAGATCACCGATCTGTGCGAGTTCCTGGTGGCCATGGGGGCGGGGATCACCGGTGTCGGAACGTCATCGCTGGTGATCGAGGGCGTCGAGCCGGGTGGGCTCCGGCCCGTTCGGCATCACACCGTTCCCGACCGCATCCAGGCGGCGACGTATCTCGCCGCGGTGGCAGTGGCCGGCGGCGGGGTGTCGATCGTGGGCGCGCGGCCCGAGCACATGACGATGCTGCTCGAGCGTTTCGCCGACATGGGCCTCGACATCGTCACCGCGGACGGCCAGATGCGCGTGTCGGCGCCGGATCGGCTGCGCTCGATCGATGTCGCGACCCTCCCGTATCCGGGGATCGCCACCGATTACAAGCCGCTCGTCATCACGATGCTGGCGGTGGCCGATGGCGTCGGCATCGTGACCGAGAACCTGTATCCGGGCCGTTTCCGTTATGTCGAAGAACTGCAGCGGCTCGGCGCCGACATTCGCACCAGCGGACACCACGCCGTCGTCCGCGGCGTGCCGCGCCTGTCCGGCGCGCCCGTGCGTGCCCACGACATCCGCGCCGGGGCGGCCATGGTGGTGGCGGGGCTCGCAGCCGAGGGCGAGACGACGATCTCCGGAGTGCACCACATCGATCGAGGCTACGACGACCTCGTCGGACGGCTCGCCGGAGTCGGCGCCGCGATCGAGCGAGTTCAGTCGGCGCCGTCGTCCTGACCGCGCCGGCCATCGGCTGCCGCCGCGCCGACGCGCTTCTTGGCCAGCAGGAGCAGCCCGGCGATGAGCAGGATCGGGCCGGCGACGAGCAGGATCTCGTCCCAGCCACCCTCGTGAGCGAGCAGGACGGCGGTCACGGCTACGGATCGTACGGGGTTGGCTGATTGAATGGCGGTGCCATGCGCGAACAGGTCGAAGCCACCATCGAAGTGATCCGCCCTGCCCTTCAGGCCGACGGCGGCGACATCGTGCTGCGCGATGTCGATGAAGCGACCGGCATCGTGTCGGTCGAACTCGTCGGGGCATGTGTCGGCTGTCCGGCCTCGACGCAGACGCTCAAGGCCGGCATCGAGCGAATCATTCGTGACCGCGTCGACGGCGTCACCGAAGTGGTGAACGTCGCCGAGGCCGCTGCGTGAGCCGACGCAGCCGGCCCCCGGCCGAGCTGTTCGACGCCGCAATCGGTGGTGATCGCAGCGCGTTGGCCAGGCTGCTGTCGATGATCGAACGGGGCGACGACGATGCCCGCACCGTCGGGCGGCTCGCATATTCCCGCAGCGGCGACGCCTACACGATCGGCCTCACCGGCGCCCCCGGGGCCGGAAAGAGCACGTTGACCAGCGCACTCATCGGCCATCTCCGCTCGATGGATCTCGAACTCGCCGTGTTGGCCATCGACCCGTCGTCGCCGTTCACCGGCGGAGCGATCCTCGGCGATCGCGTGCGAATGCAGGAACACGCCACCGACCCCGGTGTGTTCATCCGTTCGATGGCGACTCGTGGCCACCTCGGCGGGCTGTCACTCGCGACACCCGAAGCCGTGCGGTTGCTCGACGCCATCGGGCGGCATTGGATCCTGGTCGAGACGGTCGGCGTCGGTCAGGTCGAGGTCGAAGTCGCCGGCAAGGCCGACACGACGGTCGTGGTGGTCAACCCGGGGTGGGGCGACAGCGTGCAGGCGAACAAGGCCGGGCTGATGGAGATCGCCGACGTGTTCGTGATCAACAAGGCCGACCGCAAGGGGGTCGAGGAGACGGCGCGCGACCTGATGCAGATGCTCGACCTGTCGGATCTCCCGCACGAGTCGTGGCGCCCGCCGATCGTTGCGACGGTCGCGTCGTCCGCCCAGGGGATCATCGAGCTGTGGGAGGCGGTGCTCTCCCACCGGGCGTACGCCGAGTCGTCGGGCGGGCTCGCCGAGCGTCGCAGCTTCCGCCTCCGCGAGGAACTGCGAGAGATCGTCGCCCAGCGCCTCGGCCGACGGGCCCGGGCGATCTGTTCCGGCGAGCGCTGGGACGAACTCACCGACGCCGTCGTCCGTCGCTCGATCGACCCGTGGACGGCCGCCGACGAGATGCTCGCAGCCGTCGACGCCTGAGCCAGACTGCGGTATGGCCGATCACCGACTGCTCTCGCTCGAACGTCGCGACGACGGGGTGGCCGTCGTCACCCTCGCCAACGGCAAGGTCAACGCGCTCTCGACGGCGTTGCTCGCCGAGCTGCACACCGTCGCCGTCGAACTCACCGACGACCCGCCGGGGGCGTTGGTGATCACGGGAGGTGAGCGGATCTTCGCTGCCGGCGCCGACATCTCCGAGTTCGGTGGGACGCAGGAGGCCGACGAGATCGGCGCCGCGTTCCACCGCGCCCTCGACGCCGTGGCGGCCGTCCCGAGGTTCGTGATCGCCGCCGTCACCGGTTACGCGCTCGGTGGGGGATGTGAGCTGGCCCTGGCGTGTGACTACCGGATCGCATCGGAGCGCGCGGTGTTCGGCCAGCCGGAGATCCTGCTCGGCATCATCCCGGGCGGCGGTGGCACCCAGCGCTTACCGCGCGCCGTCGGTGTCGCCAGGGCCAAGGAGATGTGCCTGACCGGGCGGCAGGTGAGCGCCGAAGAAGCCCTCCGCATCGGGCTGGCCGACGAGGTGGCGCCACACGGTGAGACACACGGCCGAGCGCTCGCCCTTGCGGCGGAGGTGGCCCGTGGAGCGTTGCAGGCGCAGCGCATCATCAAACGTGTCATCGACGCGGGCACGTCGACGTCGTTGCCCGAGGGGCTGGCCCTCGAGCGGGCCGGGTTCGTCGAAGTCTTCGAATCCGACGACTCACGCACCGGGGTGGCCGGCTTCCTCGAACACGGCCCGGGCAGGGCCGAGTTCACGGGGCGTTGAGCCGGACCCGGTCCGACCCGGACCCGGTCCGGCAGAACGAACGGGCCGCTCAGCTCGCCTTGACGATCGGAACCTTGGTCACTACGGGCGCATCGGCATCGACGGGCACGCGGACTTCCAGGATGCCATCGGTGTAGGTGGCTTCGACATCGTCGGTCTTCGCGCCGGGAGGCAGATGGACCGACCGCCGGAACGATCCGTAGCGGAACTCGCTGCGGTAGGCGCCGTTGGCCGAATCCTCCGTGCGCTCCTCGCGCGTGCCGACGATCGTCAGCTCGTTGTCGTCGACCGTGATCGTGACGTCGTTGTCGACATCGAGGCCCGGCAGCTCTCCGCGGACGACGACCGTGCCGTCGTCCTCGACGAACTGCTCCATCCGGAAGCCCTCCTCGACGAAGTGGGTGCCGCGGAAGCTCTCCGGCCAGCGGCGCGCGAACATCTCCGGCCAGCGATCGAACCAGTCGCTCAGGCTCATCAGCGGCCACGGGTCGAACATCGACCCCTCACGTGTCCCGGTCAGGACCTGGCCGGTGGCGGCCGGCTCCATACTCTTGGACATCTTCTTGGTCATGATTCCTCCTCTGCTGTGTTGGCAATCTCTGCTGTGTCGGCAGTGTTGTCCATGTTCAGCATGCGCCTTGTCGGACCGAGGGGACAAGGACCAAAGTCATGAGATCAGCCGACGACATCTTCCCCGTGGGTGACGCGGATCAGTGGATCGTGACGACGGCATCGCCGACGGACGATCCGGCGAGCGGTCGCTGGATCGACCATGCCGAGCGGGCCAGCCGCGCCCCGGCGGCGACCATGATGACCATCACCAGCGCACACATGGCGTACGCCGCGGTGCGCCCCGCTGCCTCGTAGACGGCGCCGGTGGCCACGGCCATGGTTCCCGCCGAGACGGCCTGTGCGGCGCCGAGCACACCCTGCGCTCCGGCCTGGCGTTCGGCCGGCACGGTCATCCCGACGGCGACGCCGCTGCTCGACACCGTGAGCCCGTCGGACACGGAGTGGATCATCGCGAGGGCGAAGATCATCCCCCCGGTGGGCATCAGCCCGTACAGGAACATGAACATCGACCCCGCCAGCAGCCCGGCCGTGGCGACGCGGAAGGGCCCCATGGTCTGCGACATTCGTCCACCGATCGGGCCGAGGATCACGAGTGGCAGCGCGAACAGGGTGATGCCGAGGTTGGCGATCCACTCGTTCGTGCCGAGATCCTCGTGGACAAGCGCCCACAACGCGTCGAACGTCCCGATCATGACGAACACCGCCGCGCCCATGACGACGGCGCCGGCGAACGGTCGGATCCGTAACAGGTCGAAGGCGAAGCGCTGCGGCGCCATGTCGAGCGTTTCGTGCACGTGGACTCGAGCGACGAGCGGCAACAGCAGGAGCGTGCCGCCCGCGACGACGTAGAACGGCGCGGCGATGCCGAACGGGCCGACCAGCAGCGCCGAGACGGCCGGGCCCAACGCGAAGCCGAACACGTCGGCGGCCAACAGACGGCCGAGGTTGGAGCCCAGATGCTCCGGGTCGGCGAGGATCACGATGCGGCGGATGGCGGGTGCGGCTGCGCCGACGCCGACGCCCGCGACGAACCGTCCGACCAGGATCGGTGTGAGGGTGGCGCCGCTCGCCATCAACAGCAGACCCGCGACGTTGACCCCGACACCGGCGAGCACGATCAGCCGGGCGTGGCCGCGGTCGGCGAACGGTGCGATCACGAGTTGCGAGACGAAGCCGGCGAGGAACCCGATGCCGATCACCACACCGATGGCCGTCTCGCTGATGCCGTAGTCGTCGCGGTAGTCGTCGACGATGGTGAACAGCACGCCGTAACCCGCGGCCAGGCATGCCATCAGCCCACCGAACGCGAAGAACACCAGCCGTGTCGACGGCCGCGGTGGTTCGCGCGGTTGATCGCGCCGTCGTGCGTTCCGCCGCATGTGGCGCAATCTACCGACCGGGATCGCGTCAGCCGGAGGCGACGAGACCGGTGTCGAGGACGTTCGTGAGGTGCGGATGCGTGGGCAGCACACGAACGGTGGCGCCCCACGGTCCGGCGCCGACCGGCGTGAACACGCCGCGGTACGAACCGTCGAGATGCTGCTGCATGGCGACGGTCTCCAGCTTCGTCTCGTCGAAGGTTCCGTCGGCCCGCAGGGGGCCGTGCACCACCTGCGCGACCAGTTGATCGAGCCCCAGGTCGCTCGGGTCGATCTCGGCGATGATCTCGCGCTCCACCCCCGGCGCACCGGCGTCCAGATCGGACAGGTCACTGACCACGCGCACACTCACCCCTGGCCACGCCTCTTCGAGGTGGGCCTTCCATGCGGCCAGTTCACGTGCGCCGGCGGCCCCGTCGGCGCTCAGCGTGTCCGAAGCCGCCGCCGCGGGCTCGTAGAGCTCGGTGACGTAGCTGCGGACCATTCGCGCGGCGGTGACGTTCCAGCCGAGTGTCGACCAGTTGACCGCGAGCCGTTCGATCCATCGGTGCGGGACCCCATCGTTGTCACGGTCGTAGAACAGCGGCACGATCTCGCCTTCGATCACGTCGAAGGCGGCGCAGGCCTCGCGGTGGTCACGGCGCGTCGATGTTCGGGTCGTCCTCGAACGAGGCAATGTCGAAGCCGTTCTCGCCCGTCGACATCTCGTCCCACCAGCCGTCACGGATCGAGCAGTTGAGGACCCCGTTGAGCGCTGCTTTCATGCCGCTCGTGCCGCAGGCCTCCATCGGCCGGCGCGGCGTGTTCAGCCAGACATCACAGCCGTGGTACATCGTCCGGGCGATGCCGATGTCGTAGTCGGGGATGAAGACGAAGCGGTGACGAACGCCGGCCTCGCCGGCCAGCCGGTGGATGCCCTGGATCAGCGCCTTGCCGGGTTGGTCGGCCGGGTGCGCCTTGCCGGCGAAGACGAACTGCACGGGCCGATCAGCGTCGAGCAGGAGGGCCTCGAGGCGGTCGAGCTGGCCGAGCAGCAGCGTCGAGCGCTTGTACGTCGCGAACCGGCGAGCGAAGCCGATGGTGAGCACATCGGGATCGAGCAGGTCGTGGCCGAGCTGGTCACGCGCCATCTCGACGAGCTCGCGGCGGCCGGCATTGCGGATGTCCCAGATCTCCGAGCGGTCGATGTGGTGCACGCGGGCCCACTCCTCCGGCCCGGCGAGGTGCCAGTTCTCACCCATGATCTCGGTGAGCAGTTGGTCGACTCGATCGCTCACCCACGATCGGGCGTGCACGCCGTTGGTGACGTGCCCGATCGGGGCGTCGACGGCGGGGAGCCCCGGCCACATACCGCCGAACATCTCGCGCGACACCGACCCGTGCAGCTGCGCCACACCGTTGGACCGTGCCGCCAACCGCAGCCCCATGACGGCCATGTTGAACTTGCCGTCCGGCTCGTCGGCTCGTCGGCCGAGGGCGAACAGTTCCTCGAAGGTCACGCCGCACTGCTCGGCGAACGTCTCGAAGTAGGGCTCGAACAGCTCGCGCGCGAATCGGTCGATGCCGGCGGGCACCGGGGTGTGAGTGGTGAACAGCCCACCGGCGCGGCCCGCTTCGATCGCTTCCACGAAGCTGAGCCCCTGCTCGGTCCACTCCCGGACGCGCTCGAGACCGAGGAATCCGGCGTGACCCTCGTTCGTGTGGAACACCTGGGGGTGGATGCCGAGCGCGCGCAGCGCCCGAACGCCGCCGATCCCGAGCACGATCTCCTGGCGCAGCCGGTGCTGCTCGTCGCCGCCGTAGAGCCGATTGGTGATCGCAATCGCCTCTACGAGCCGCAGCACCGGCGTGCTCGGGATCGGCGGCGTGCGGCGGCTTGCGCGCGCTCGGCATCCACCCCCAGGTGTTCCACACGAACGAGGGTCACGCCGGATTCCTCGGTCTCGAGCGCGTTCCGGGAGTCGACCGAGCAGGGGCTCAGCTTCGTGGAAGCGATCGAAGCGGGCCAGCGCCGGTGGGCTGTTCACCACTCACGCCCGGTGCCCGCCGGCATCAACCCATCACGCGCGAGCTGTTCGAGCCCTACTTCGAGACGTTCGCCGAGCAGTGCGGCGTGACCTTCGAGGAACTGTTCGCCCTCGGCCGACGAGCCGACGAGCCGGACGGCAAGTTCGACGTGGCCGGGGCTTCGGTTGGCGGCACGGTCGACGGTGTGGCGCAGCTGCACGGTCAGTGTCGCGCGAGGTGTTTCGGCGGTATGTAGCAGGGGCTCCCCGCCGTCGAACAGGGCACGTCACCAACGGCGTGCACGCCCGATCGTGGGTGAGCGATCGAGTCGACCAACTGTCACCGAGTGGGTGAGAACTGGCACCTCGCCGGGCCGGAAGTGGGCCGCGCACCACATCGACCGCTCGGAGATCTGGGACATCCGCAATGCCGGCCGCCGCGAGCTCATCGAGATGGCGCGTGACCACTTCGGCCACGACCTGCTCGATCCCGATGTGCTCACCATCGGCTCGCTCGCCGGTTCACGTACAAGCGCTCGACGCTGCTGCTCGACACCCTGGAAGGCCATTGCCTGCTCGACGCTGATCGGCCCGTGCAGTTCGTCTCGCCGGCGCACCCGGCCGACCAACCCGGCAAGGCGCTGATCCAGGGCATCCGCCGGTGGCCGGCGAGAAGCCAGCATCACCGCTTCGTTCATCCCCGACTACGACATCGGCATCACGCGTACGATGTACCACGGCTGTGATGTCTGGCTGAACACCAACGCCGATGGAAGCCTCGGCACGAGCGGCATGAAAGCAGCGCTCAACGGGCTCTGAAGTTCTATCCGTGACGGCTGGTGGGACTGATGTCGAAGGGCGAGAGCGGCTTCTTGGAGCGCCTGGTTCGAGGACGACCCGAACATCGCGCGCCGTGACCACCGCGAGGCCTGCGCCGCCTTCGACGTGATCGAAGGCGAGATCGTGCCGCTGTTGTACGACCGTGACAACGATGGGGTCCCGCACCGATGGATCGAACGGCTCGCGGTCAACTGGTCGACCCTCGGCTGGAACGTCACCGCCGCGAGGAATGGTCCGCAGCTACGTCACCGAGCTCTACGAGCCCGCGGCGCGCTTCGGACCCAGCCTTGAGCCATGCGGACGAGGGTTGGATAGATGACCATCTCGCCATGCGGATGGTAATCGCCGGAGGTATCGCCGGAGATTTTGGCGCATTTACGATGCTTGCCGTTAGGACTCAGATTCAGCTGCCTCATCGCATATAAAATACGGCGCTGCGAAGGCTTCAAACCATCGCGCACGTCAGGCAGAGCGCGGGAAATAATCACCGACATGGAATAGCGCAAATAGCTATCCTTCATCTCATCTTCGACATTTCGAGGAACGATAATTTCGTTTTCAGTGTAGGACATGACTTCACCTGGCTTTACAATGGACTCAAATATCTAAATTTTTAACTGACAAGGCATATTGTTCAATAAAAGCCCGTCTAGGGGGCACAGCTTCTCCCATCAGCATTGAAAACATATGATCCGCCGCGATCATATCCGGCAGGGTCACTTTAAGAAGGGTCCGTTTCTTCGGATCCATTGTTGTTTCCCATAGTTGATCGGCGTTCATTTCGCCCAAACCTTTATAACGTTGGATTTCGATCCCTTTTCGTCCATTTTCGCGAATGAAAGCAAGAACTTCTCCTAGTGTGGAAA
>CAVPET010000050.1:0-50399 GCA_963703525.1 Ilumatobacteraceae bacterium
TGGGCCGCGGACCTGGCCGCCCTTCCAGGTGACATCGGAGGGATCGACGAGTTCGAACTCGGGGATCCGTTCCATCCACACCTGCATCGCCACCCGCAACTCGAGCCGCGCCAGGTTCGACCCGGCGCAGCGATGGATGCCGGCGCCGAACGCGACGTGACGGTTGTTCTCCCGGTCGAGGATCACCTGATCAGGATGCTCGAACACCCGCGGGTCACGATTCGCCGCCGGGAACGCCATCAGCACCCGGTCACCGGCGTGCATCGGGCATCCCTGGAACTCGGTGTCGTGATCCACGATGCGCGCCATCGTCACCGGCGAGTACACACGCAACATCTCCTCGACCGCGGTCGGCCAGATCTCCGGATGCTCACGCAACTGCCGGCGCTGATCGGGATTGTGCGCGAGGTGCCACAACGACGACCCGATCGCCGACCACGTCGTGTCGATCCCCGCGATCAGCATCAGATTGCAGGCGCCGAGCACGAACATGTCGTCGACCGGCTTGCCCTCGATCTTGAGCTTGAGCATGTCGGTGATCAGATCGTTCTCCCGCGGGTTCGCCTTGCGGTCCTCGATCTGGCCCATGAAGAAGGTGATGATCTTCATCCGGTACTCCTGACTGACCTCGCGGTCCAGCAGGCCGGTCTCGAGCACACCACGCACCCAGTCGACGAACTCGTCCTCCATCTCGAACGGCACGCCGAGGATCATCGAGATGACCCGAACCGGGATACGTTGCGCGTACTGCGCGGCGGCATCCGCAGTGCCCGCGTCGATGAACCCGTCGATCAACCGGTTGCACAGATCACGCGTGATCGGCTCGTACTTGGCGACGTTCTGCGGCGCGAACGTCGGCAGGATCGCCCGACGATGCCAATGATGCTCCGGCGGATCCGAATCGATCGGCGGGGCGCCCACACCCCCGTACGGGCCCTCTTTCGTCTCGGGACCGAATCCGACCACCCCGATCTCACGGGAGGTGAAGATCTCCGGTGTCTGGGCCATGGCCACGACGTCTTCGTGACGCGTCGGCAGCCACGAACCGCCATGCTGGTCGGTGTGCGCTATCGGGCACGCCGACTCACGAATCTGATCCAGCAGCGGGAACGGATCCGTGACGAAATCCTCGTCGAAGATGTCGTAATGATTGAGCAGTTCTTCCAGGCCGGCGTTACGCATTCCCATTGTTCGCTCCTTGGTCATTCAGTGATCACGATGCCCCGTTCAGGGCAGTTGGTTTCAGAAGCTGACCATGCACTTGCGTGGGCCGCGGACCTGGCCGCCCTTCCAGGTGACATCGGAGGGATCGACGAGCTCGAACTCGGGGATCCGTTCCATCCACACCTGCATCGCCACCCGCAACTTCGAGCCGCGCCAGGTTCGACCCGGCGCAGCGATGGATGCCGGCGCCGAACGCGACGTGACGGTTGTTCTCCCGGTCGAGGATCACCTGATCGGGATGCTCGAACACCCGCGGGTCACGATTCGCCGCCGGGAACGCCATCAGCACCCGGTCACCGGCGTGCATCGGGCATCCCTGGAACTCGGTGTCGTGATCCACGATGCGCGCCATCGTCACCGGCGAGTACACACGCAACATCTCCTCGACCGCGGTCGGCCAGATCTCCGGATGCTCACGCAACTGCCGGCGCTGATCGGGATTGTGCGCGAGGTGCCACAACGACGACCCGATCGCCGACCACGTCGTGTCGATCCCCGCGATCAGCATCAGATTGCAGGCGCCGAGCACGAACATGTCGTCGACCGGCTTGCCCTCGATCTGGAGTGCCAACAGGTCGGTGATCAGATCGTTCTCCCGCGGGTTCGCCTTGCGGTCCTCGATCTGGCCCATGAAGAAGGTGATGATCTTCATCCGGTTGTCCAGACCGACTTCGCGATCGAGCAGGCCGGTCTCGAGCACACCACGCACCCAGGAGACGAACTCGTCCTCCATGTCCAACGGCACGCCGAGGATCATCGAGATGACCCGAACCGGGATACGTTGCGCGTACTGCGCGGCGGCATCCGCAGTGCCCGCGTCGATGAACCCGTCGATCAACCGGTTGCACAGATCACGCGTGATCGGCTCGTACTTGGCGACGTTCTGCGGCGCGAACGTCGGCAGGATCGCCCGACGATGCCAATGATGCTCCGGCGGATCCGACGAGATGGGCGGGGCCGCGACATTGCCGTACGGGCCCTCCGCCGACTCCGGCGAGGGGGGGACGACGATCACCGAGCGAGACGTGAAGATCTCGGGTGTCTGGGCCATGGCCACGACGTCTTCGTGACGCGTCGGCAGCCACGAACCGCCATGCTCATCGGAGTGCGCGATCGGGCACGCCGACTCACGAATCTGATCCAGCAGCGGGAACGGATCCGTGACGAAATCCTCGTCGAAGATGTCGTAATGATTGAGCAACTCGTCAAGACTCGCGTTACGCATTCCCATGGGTCACTCCGTGATCACTATGGCCCGCTCGGGGCAGTTGCCTTCGAGCGCGCCGTGCCGACGCCTCCAAATCCTTCGGGAGGTCCCCCGTGATGAGCACGACCCCGTTACCGATGTCGTCGCTACCGAAGACATCCGGCGCGGCAATGGCACACATCTGATGCCCATGACACCGCTCGTCGTCGACCCGAACTCGCATGCGCAAACCCCCCCAGATGATGATGAACCGAAGACATCAGGCCACGCCGGGCGATGTGCTCGCCGTGGCCGAGTCAAGATGGTCGGTGTGTCAGATGGCACACTACACGATCGGCCCCATGTCTCGCGCATCAGGGGCCGCGGCGTCTTGGCTCCACCCCGGCAGCCCGCTCCATCAGACCGCATTCAGACCGCCATCAGATGGAGCGGGCCCGATTCTCCCAGTGTGGCGCGCGCAGCTTGTGCTTGTGGAGCTTGCCGGTCGGCAGGCGCGGCAGTTCCCCATGAAACTCGAATCCCTTCGGACACTTGTAGCCGGCGATGTGCTCGCGGACGTAGGCGCGAAGTTCGCCGGCCAGGCATCGTCTCCGATCACACCGGCGGCGGGCTGAACGGCTGCGTGCACCGCTTCACCCATCTCGTCGTCGGGAACGCCGAACACGGCGATGTCGGCGACCTTGGGATGCAACACCAGACAGTCCTCGATCTCCTGCGGATAGATGTTCACCCCGCCGGAGATGATCATGAACGCCTTGCGATCGGTGAGGAACAACCATCCCTCCTCGTCGAGGTAGCCGACATCACCGAGCGTGGTCCAACCGTGGCCCTTCGGGTCCTTGGCGCTCTCGGTCTTCTCCGGTGCATTGTGATACTCGTAGGGCGCCCCGTCGCCGAAGTAGACGGCGCCGGGTTCGTTCGCGGGCAGGCGGCGTGGATCGCCACCTTCATCGACGACACGTCGTGGCTCAGACGTTCCCGTTCGTCGAGTTTGAGCATGCGTACGAACATCGTCGGCACCCATTGGGAGTCGGTGATCCGGTGCTCCTCGATGAGACGCAACGCGTCGACCGGGTCGAACCTCTCCATCGACACGACAGTTCCACCGAGCGCCTGGACGCCGAGGCTGAACCCGATCGGCGCCGAGTGGCACAAGGGCGCGGGTGAGAGATACCGCGTCTCGCCGTTCATACCGAACACGGCTCCGACCAATCCTCGGGCCATCTTGCCGTCGGCGATGTCCTCGCCGGACAGGGCCCGCTTGATGCCCTTCGGCCGGCCGGTCGTCCCCGACGAATAGAGCATCATCTCGCCGGCGGGTTGCTCGTCGAGCGGGTCGGTCGACATCGATCCGATTGCCTCGACGTAGGACTCGAAGCGTGGATCGGTGTCACCGATCAGCAACGACAGTTCGACTCCAGGGGCGTGTTCGAGTGCGGCCGCCACGATGTCTGCCTTGGCCGACGTCGTGACGACCGAACGGGCGCCGGAATCGTCGAGGATGTAGCCGACCTCCTCGGCCGACAGGTAACTGTTGATCGTCGTCACGTACAGACCCGATCGCAACGCGGCCCACATCACCTCGAAGAACCTCGGCTGGTTCTCGCTGAGGATCGCCACGTGGTCACCGGCGTTCAGCCCGCGATCACGCCAAAGTCTCGCCAGTTGGTTCGAACGCTCGTCGAGCTGACGGTAGGTGACCCCCTCGCCCGATCGGCCCATGATCACCGCTGGGTGAGCGGGCTTGGCGACGGCGTGGATGCCTGGGTGCATGATCTCGGTCCCGCTCGTGCCGGAAAGGGGTCGGGGTGCTCCCGAAGTCGATGACTCGGCTTCGGGGGCACCCCTTCAGTGACCTGTTTCAGTGACCTGTTTCAGTGACCTGTTTCAGTCACCTGTTTCAGTGACCGGTCATCCCAGGATCTCGTCGGACAGCTGCGTCAGGAAGCACTCTCCGCCGAACTCCTCCTTCTGCGGGCTGGTGAAGTAGTCGCCTGCGGTACGCACGGCCTTGGGCTCCGGGCCCGAGGTGTCCCAATGCCACTGCGTGAACCAGACGAGTTCGCTGCCGGTCTTGCAGTCGGGCGCCATCGAGATGATCGGCGGGGTGACGCCGGTCTCGAAGTTCTTGACGCCCTGGATCCAGGCGTTGAGCCCTTCCTTGTTGACGATCTCGCCCTGAGCTTCCACCGCGGCCACGAGCAACTGGGCCCCGGCCCAGTAGCCGAGCGTGGCGGGAGACTCCAGCCGCATCGGGTCGGCCAGTTCGGGGTTGAAGGCACTGATCGTGTCGACGAACAGCGTCGTCGCCTCGGTCAGGCCGCGCGGCGCGCCATTGGGTTGATCACCGTTCGAGCCACCCCACACGCCGTCGACGAGTGGGCCGGCGACGGTCGCCGTGATCGGCACGCTCGCCGGCCAGCCTCCCCAGCCGAGCTTCGGCTTCCAACCCTGCCGGTCTGCCTCCTGCACGCACAGGAACCAGGCTGCGCTCTGGAAGTCCCAGTAGTCGATGTCGAGTTCCTTCATCTTCTGGACCAGTGGGCCGCAGTTCCCTGTCGCGAGACTCATGATGTCGGTCGAGACCACCTCGGCGCCGACGTTCTCCCACGATTCCTTGATCGCCGGGACGTAGGGTGAGATGTCGATCAGCGTGTCGTCGTACATGACCCCCACCTTCATGCCCGGCTGGACGATGCCTCCGGCGTCGAGCCCGGCGATCCCTTCCTGCGTCCACAGCAAGGCGTTGCCGACGACCGGATAGATCGTCGGGTACTTGGAGGAGAACGTCGCCGGGGAGACGCCGAAGGTGATCGTCGGTGTTCCCTGCTCGGAGATGTACTCGGTGGCCACGTCGCCGAACCCGGTGACCAGGGCGACGACCTGGTCCTCCTCGATCAGCTTCTTCACGTTGGCCAGGTACTGGCTCGGATCAGCCCGATCGTCGTACTTGATGAAGTCGATCTGCCGGCCGTTGATGCCACCCTGCTTGTTGATCAGGTCGAAGTAGGCGCCGGCCGCATCCATCGCCTCGACCCCGATCGACGCGGTGGCCCCGGAGAGGGTCGCGGAGCCGCCGATCTTGATCGTGTCGGCAGTGACACCGGGATCGGAGACCCCAACGGTCGTGGTCGGCGCGTCCGTGACCGGCACGTCGGCGACTGTGGTCTCGGCGCCTGCCGGTGTCGATCCGCCGGACGCTGCGGCTGTGGTCGGCGGTGGCGCGGTGGCGTCTCCGCCCTCGTCGTCGGTCCGCCCGCCACACGCGCTACCGATCAAGGCGGCGAGGGTGACGAAGGAAACCAGGAACTTCTTGCTTGTCATGCGATTCCTTTCGGTTGTTCGTTCTCGGATGCGAGGTAGGCCTCGACCAGTTGGGGCGACGCCGCGACTGCAGCCGCGGTGTCTTCCAGGACCGTCTTGCCCTTGTCGATCACCATGGCCCGGTCGGCGAGACTGAGCACGATGTCGACGTATTGTTCGACGACGACCAGCGTCATGCCGTCGTCGCGAAGTTGACGGAGCAGGTCGTACACGACGTCGACGATGATCGGGGCCAGCCCCAGCGACGGTTCGTCGAGTAACAGGACCTTCGGCTTCGCGATCAGCGCCCGGCTGATGGCGACCATCTGCTGCTCGCCGCCCGACAGGCTCCCCGCCAATTGGTCGAGGCGTTCGGCGACCCGTGGCAAATGGACGGTCGCTTCGTCGATCGCCTCGTCGAGGGCCTTGCCCTTGAGCTTGCGGGTGTAGGCGCCCACGACGAGGTTGTCGCGCACGGTGAGGTGTGGGAACAGGTGACGTCCCTCCTGGACGAATACCAAGCCCTTCTTCAAGCGCTTCTCGGCCGGAGCAGAGGTGACTGCCTCGCCGTTCAGGGAGATGGCGCCCGAATCGGGGGCATGCATCCCCGCGAGACACCGCATCGTCGTGCTCTTGCCGGCGCCGTTGCGACCCAGTACGGCGACGAACTGGCCGGCTTCGATGTTGAGGTCGACGCCCCGGAGCACCGGGATGTCGCCGTAGCCGGCGTGAAGGTTCTCGACGGTGAGCATCTCAGGTGCTCGATCCGAGGTACGCCGCGGCCACCGCCGGGTCGGCGAGCACCGCCGCGGTCGGGCCCTCGGCGATGACGCAGCCCAACTCGAGCACCGTGGTGAACTCGGCGACGGCGCGCACCATGCTCATGTCGTGCTCGACCACCAAGATGCTGCACCCGAGCTGATCCCGTGTCGCGTGGAAGAGTTCGGCGAGTTCGTCGGTCTCCGAAGGGCCCATGCCCGCCGAGGGCTCGTCGAGCAGCAACAGCGTGGGCGCCAGTGCGATCGCCCGGGCGATCTCGACGCGGCGCCGATCGCCGTAGCTCAGTTGGCCGGTCAGCCGATCGGCGGCATCCGCCAGCCCGACGAACGCCAGCGCCCGCCGGGCGCAATCGCGGATCTCGCGGTCGGTGCGCATGGACCCGGGCGACGAGGCCAGTGCCCGCAACAGGCCCGAACGTCGGAATCGGCCGAGGCCGACGGTCACGTTGTCGACGGCGGTCAGATCCCCGACGAGAGACAGGTTCTGGAACGTCCGACCGATACCCAGCCGACCGCGACCCGTGGCGGACAACGTGGTGATGTCGCGATCGCCGAACAGGATTCGACCGGAGGTGGGCCGGATCGCGCCGGTGATCGCGTTGAACAGGGTCGTCTTGCCCGCGCCGTTCGGACCGACCACCGCGCCGATCGATTGAGGTGGCAGCGTCAAGGAGACATCGTTGTTGGCGACCAACCCGCCGAACCGGACGCCAACGTCGATGACCGACAGAACAGGCGCTGTCACCCGGGTGACTCCTCGTCGGACGCTGCGTCGCCGGAGGCGGATTCGAGCCAGGCAACCAATGCGTCGGCCTGCCGCCGGAGCGCTTCGATCTCCCGTTGTTGGGCAACACCGCTTGCTCTGCCGAGCAGCACCGCTCCGGCGACGAGCACCGCAATGCCGGGCAACGTTCCCGATGCCATGAACGACAGTTGGTCGCTGGCGACGGTGGTCCCTGACACACCGATGTAGCCCGCCACCAACAGCACGACGCCGATGACGACGACAAGCGCGCCGAACAGCGTGTCCCTACCGGGCCGCGACCGTGTCGACGTCGCTCCCGAAGCCTGGTTCAGCGGGTGATCCTCAATGGGTGATGGCATCTTGACCTCTGGAGTGGAAGGGACTTGTGGAGTGGAAGGGATTGCGGTGCAGGAACGCCCGCACCTGATCGGGTGTGGGCGCTGATGTGGTGAACGACACATCCGGCGCGGTCGCGACCGGCGCCGGGCGTCGCGTGAACAGCCTCGTCGGGAAGAAGGAGGCGAGACCGTTCGGTCGTGAGGAGATCAGCAGCACGACGATGAGGCCGGCGATGATGTCGGGTACCGCGCTCGCATTCGACCCGGCTCGCGTCTGGAAGACCTGAGGTAGAACACCGAACAGGACTGCCGCGATGATCGGCCCGAGCAGTGACCGCATCCCACCGACGACCGTGTAGGTCATCAGCGCGAACGTGAGCAACAAGCCGAAGTCCGTCGGTGACAGGCCGGTCAGCAGCACGGCATAGAGGCCGCCTCCGAGCGTCGCGGTGAACGATGAGAACATGAACACGCCGATGCGCACTCTCGGTGCGGAGACGCCGAAGTGCGAGACCGTCCGCGGAGCGTCACGCGCCGCCAGCACGAGCGTTCCATGCGTCGACCGTCGGAGGTTCGCGGCGAGGAGGAACAACACCGCGGTGATGGCGAGCATCACGAAGTAGACCCGGATGTCGCTCGACAGTTCGAAGCCGAACAGGTCGCCGCGCTTCATCGACCTCGGGAACTCCTTACGTTTGAACAGCCACCCGGTGGCCGCTCCCGCGAACGCCAGCGAGGCCACGGCGAACTGCGGGCCATTGAGCCTCAACGCCGGAATTCCGACCAGCGCTCCGAGCAGCATCCCGACGAGGGAGGCGACGATCAGTGCGGGGCCGAGCGCCCAACTGCGCTCCACGACGAGATAGGCCGTGCCGAAGGCGCCGATTCCGGCGTAGGCCGCCTGCATCAAGCTGACCTGGCCTCCCCAGCCCGAGACGATCACGATCGCCAGGCATTCGATGGCGAAGAAGAGCGCCCTTCCACCGATGAACGACCAGTAGGTCGAACCGGCCGGAATGATCACGGCGGCGGCGAGCGCGGCGACCCCGGCAGCCACCAGCACCCAACGAAAGCGTGCGGGAACCACGAAGCGCGGGGCCGAACGTGCGACCGGAGCGCTCGACTCGGCGACGGTTGGCCACTTGCGCCGGAAGATCAAGACCGCGGTCACCAGCGCGAGGATCACCAGATCAGAAGTGCCGGGAATGCTCGATTCGAGCACCGACACGCTCTCGATGACACCGACGCCGATGCCGCCGATGAAGGCGAGCGGCAACGACACCAGACCGCCGATCAATGTGCCGACCAGCGCCTTGATCGACAACAGCACGAAGGTGCCGACAGTGACCTGTTGGAGTGGCGCCACCAGGATGCCGGTGACAGCGGAGAGTATGGCGCCGAGCGCCCAGTTGAACT
Organism: Ilumatobacteraceae bacterium; assembly: GCA_963703525.1. GTDB lineage: Bacteria > Actinomycetota > Acidimicrobiia > Acidimicrobiales > Ilumatobacteraceae > Sva-07. The sequence continues at coordinate 9,013 of CAVPET010000050.1, forward strand.
GGGAGACCGTGTTGGGGCGAACGCCGGCCAGGCGTGCCGCGTCGGGGTCGTCGGCAACGGCGCGGATCGCGATCCCGAACCGCGCCCGCCGCAGGAATCCGCTGAGCAGCAAGGCCGACGCGATCGCGATGATCAGGATGGCGAACTGCTGGTACTGGACTCGGACGTTGCCGATCTCCACCGTCTCGTTCGGGAAGATCAGCTGGGCCGCCTTGGGATCGAAGCCGTATACCCACAACAGCACGCCGTTGATCACGGTGAGCACGCCGAGTGTGGCGATCAGCTTGGTCATCGGCGGCGCATGACGTACCGGCCGCATCGCCAGTCGTTCGACGATCAATCCGACCACCATGGTGACGGCGACGGCCACCAGCGCCGCGGGCGCCGTCGGCCAACCGGTGTCTCCGGGGGGGCCTGCCAGGTCGATGAACACGTAGGCGGCGATGCTCGCGAAGCCGGCGTTCGCCAGCGACAGCACCCCAGTGGTGCGGTACATCAGGGTGATGACGATGGCCAGCAGCGCATACGGAGCGCCGATGAAGACGCCCAGGACCGTGCCGTTGAACAGGCTACTCATGCCCCGCTCCGGAGATGTGGCCCTCTGCCGTCGGCCACATCGAACGCGTACGCGACATCACGTGCGCGCTCGTCGCTGCAGACGTGGCGTTGTAGCACCACTCGCGTACCCATGCTCCCCCGGTCGATCCCCATCGTAGAATGTGCGTGGGACTCGCTTCTGTGAAGCGTCCCGCGCGACCGGGAGTCTTGCACACGAGCCGCACGCGTCTCGTATCGAGACAGGTCGAGATGATCGAGACCGGTCGAGACCGGTCGAGGTGGTCGAGATGGTCGAGATGCTGGACGGGGCGTCTACAGATATGTGCCCGGGCGATCCGGCCCTCCCGAGGGGGGCGCGTCCTGGCCGGGGTACCGGCCGGCGGCGGGGCCGGGAAGTTCACGCATCTGGTCGAGTTGCTGGCGGGCGACGAACTGCTGCGCCATCAACGTCGCCTGGATTCCGTGGAACAGACCCTTGAGCCACCCGACGAGTTGGGCCTTCGCAATTCGAAGCTCGGATTCGCTGGGGATCTCGTCGTCGTCGAACGGCAGGGCGAGCATGTGCAGCTCCTCTTGCAGGTCGGGCGACAGGGCCATCGACAACTCTGTCACCGACCGCTCGTAGATCTCCGCGAGACGCTCACGCGAGGCCTCGTCGAGCGGGGCGCCGCGAACCTCCTCGAGGAGCTGTTTCACCATGGAGCCGATCCGCATCACCTTGGCCGGCTCGATGACCGCTTCACGCTGCGTCGTGTCGGGTGAGTCGACCGTGCCCTCGGGCGATGTGACTCCGTCGGGCCGGACCGGTTCGGCCACACTTGTGACATCGGTACTGGTCGCGGTCGTGGAGTTGGGCGTGCTCGGGAGCGAGAGTTCGGACATGGACACGTTCTACCCTGTTCGGGCGGCCCTGCACGCCCCAAACGTCACCGCAATGCTGCGAGGAGCGGAACGTTGACCTCGGCAGAGGTCAGAGAACCGTGCCGGCACACGAGCTCGAAGGGGCCGGTGTCGGCGGGATCGTAGAAGCTCACCGGCTCGTGCGCGACGAGCGCGACATCGCCGAGCCGCGAGCGAACGGCCGGCGCCATCGACGGGCCGAACCACTTCTCGTCCAGCATCTGGTCCTTGGTGACGACCCATGCCAAATGCCCCACCTCGTCGATCGCCGCATCGACGATCGACGCGACGGCGCCCGGCGGCGCATGGAGCCACCGGAAGCGCCCTTCACCCGACTGGAGCGACACACCGTCGAGCATGTCGACAGATGGACGGATGACCTGATCACCGACATGAACCTGACCATGATCGGCGGTGACCATGACCGAGGTGCCCGCCGGCACGACGTCGAGGAGATCGGCCACCAACCGATCGGCGAATCGGAGCTCCGCTTCGTAATACGGCCCGAAGCCGCGCTCGTGGGCGATCTTGTCGATCCCGCCGTAGTAGCAGTAGACGAAGCGCTCGCCCGCGCGCAGTTGGGCGGCCGCCTCGACCGCGATCGACGACGGCGCTCGCCACCCGGCCGGTGTCGACCCACGCAGATGGGCCTCGGAGAACGCCGAGTTCTGCAGCTCGGTCGGGTTGACCACCGGCACGGAGTGTCCGAGGAACGGCTCGAATGGTTGGACGTCACGCGGTGGGTGCGATCGACGCACGCTCTGAGCGCCGACGGTCCACTGCAGGACGTTCATGACCGCTCCACCCAGGACGATTCGGTAGCCGATCAGGCCGTGCTCGGCCGGAGTGAGACCGGTCGCGATCGAACTCAGCGCCGTGGCGGTCGTGGTCGGCGCAACCGTGTGCACGACCCCCCCGGCCATGGCTGCCAGCGTCGGCATGTGATCGCGGCAGGCCTGGAACTGATCCCATCCGAGCCCATCGAGCACGAAGAGCACGGCTCGTTCTGATTCCGTGACCGGGCTCGGCATCCACGAGGGTAGACCTGTCGCCCACGACGCCGGGCCCAACAGCGCCGGGATGATGCCGCGGACGTTGGCGCCCGCGTAATCAGGAATGATCGGTCCGCCGGCGCTCGTTGTCGTCACTTCCCGCAAGTCCACCACGCGCCGTGTGTCGACGACAAGGGCAAGTCCCGATCATCTCGCGGATCCGTCGTGTCGGGCGGGCGGCTCACGCGGCGACGCGTGCGAGCGGCACGCGACTCAATAAGGTGGCCATGTGCGCATCTCGACCCGCGGTGACTATGCCGCCCGAGCACTGTTGTCCCTGGCGCTGCATGCCGAAGGCGGGCCGACGTCCGTGCGCGACATCGCCGAACGAACCGGCCTCCCTCAGCCCTACCTCGAACAGATCCTGCTGGCGCTCAAGGGCGCCGGTCTCGTTCGTTCCAAGCGAGGTGTCGGTGGCGGGTATGTGCTGGCCCGTCCGCCCGAGGAGATCCTGCTGTCCGAGATCGTCTCTGCGGTCGACGGCCCGATCACCCTCGGAGATTTCGGCCAACCACACCAGGACGGAGCGTGCGACCACGAAGGTCAATGCGTCCTGTTGGGCATCTGGGATCAGGCCGGAGCGCTGATGCGCCATGCCTTGGAGGGCTACACCCTCGCCGGGATCGCGGCGATGGCCCGCGGTGAAGCACCCTGGCCGTAGCGACGCGCCGACCGGCTCGCTCAGGATCGACGGTCGCAGGATCGACGGTCACGGGGTTGCCGCGTCGAGCCACGCCTGCAGGTCGGCCGCGAGCGGGCTGTGGAACGTGACTCGTTCGCCGGTCTCGGGATGATCGAAGGCAAGTTCTGCGGCATGGAGGAACGGGCGGGTCAGCCCGAGCATCGGCCGACGCCGGCTGTACACAGGATCGCCCACGAGCGGGTGGCCGATCGAGGCGAGGTGCACACGAATCTGGTGTGTTCGCCCGGTCTCCAATCGGCACTCGAGACGTGACACCACGGCCGGCATCGAGTACGAACCGATCACCTGATAATCCGTACGTGCACTGCGCCCGTTGGCGACGACGGCCATCTTCATCGGATCACCACGGTCGCGCCCGATCGGGGCGTCGATGATGCCGTGCGGAGCATCGGGGACCCCCCACACCAGCGCCTCGTAGAGGCGGGTCGCGCTGTGGTCGGCGAACTGCTCGATGAGCGCATCGGCGCCATGTTGCGTACGGGCCACGACGAGCAGACCGGAGCTGCCGGCATCGAGGCGATGCACGATTCCCGGCCGGATCGGTTCGCCGACGCCCCGGATCTCGGGGAAACGGGCGAGCAGACCGTTGACGAGGGTGCCGGTGGCATTGCCCGCGCCCGGATGCACGACGAGACCCGCCGGCTTGTCGATCACGATCACCTCATCGTCGACGTACACGACGCCGAACTCGACGCTCGGGTCGGCGGCGGGGAGCGGCACGGTGGGCACTGAAGTCGGATCGACATCGACGAGTTGGCCCTCCGACAACCGGACCTTGCCGGAAGTGGCGACGCGACCGTCAACGCGGGCCCCGCCGGATGCGATCACCGCAGCGGCATCGGATCGACTGACGTCGACGATCAGTGCCACGATCCGGTCGAGGCGCTCACCGTCGAGCGCGGCGGGAACGACCTCTTCGATCACGAGCGCTCTCCATCAGCGTCGACGATCGTCGGATCCGACTGCTCCGCGCCTTCTTCCTTGGCAGCGGCTCGGCTCACCAGAATGCTGTTGAGGATCAATGCGCCGGCTCCGACGTTGATGGCGACATCGGCAACGTTGAAGATCGGGAACCACTGGAAGTCGACGAAGTCGACCACCGATCCCTGCAACCAGCCATCTCCACGGAACAGGCGGTCGATGAGATTTCCGACGGCGCCCCCGATGAGGCATCCCATCCCGAACGCGCTCAGCTTGCTCCCACCCGTTCGCAGGGAGATCAGCAGCCACACGACGACGAACGTGGCAATCACGGCGATCACCGGCCCGAGACCGCGACCGCGGCTGAATGCCATGCCGCTGTTGAAGGCCAGATTGAACCGCAGTGTCCAGACCACCTCGATGATGCGATTGTGGGCAAGGGCGTTCACCGCCCAGTGTTTCGACAATTGATCGACGAGCACCACGGCCACCGCCAACAGCACGGGTGCCCGCCACGGACGGCCTACCGGCACGGCGAGACCTGGCATGGTGAGACCTGGCATGGTGAGACGGTCCGGTCCCGGTGTCAGCGGAGCCCGATGCCACTGACCTTCTCGGCCGCGAGCACGGTGGTCTCGGGAAGTGCCTCGAGACGCTCACGTTCGATCGGGAGACCTGACACCTCGGAGTACCCATAGGTGCCCAGCTCGATGCGCCGCAACGCCGCGTCGACCTCTTGAATGGTCTGGCGCGCCTGCGTCGACAACACCCGATCGAGGTCACGCTGGACGACCATCGTGTCGCCCTCGCCGCCCTCGTCGTCGAACTGCACGTCGCCCATCTCACCATCTTCGATGAGGCTGGTGGCCTCGTCCTCGAGACGGGTGGCACGGGCCAGCTCGGACGCGCGACGCGCCAGCAGTTCATCGCGCTGCGCCTTGAGGAACTTCAGATCGAAATCCTTCGTGTAGGTGATGCCATCTTTCGAGGTTCCCCGGGATGGTGGTATCTCATGGCGTTCGGGCCGGTAGTTCGAAAGGATCGCCGGCGTGTCGGGTGACGGCTTGCGTACCAGCGCCGTACGAGAGGACACCGGCCTCGTCGCCGTTGCCGTGCTCGGCGATGACGATGCGCGCCGCGTGCCTGCGGGCTTCTTCGAACTGCTCGCGGTGGCCTTCGTCGCGGTGGCCTTCGTCGCGGTGGCCTTCGTCGCGGTGGCCTTCGTCGCGGTGGCCTTCGTCGCGGTGGCCTTCGTCGCGGTGGCCTTCGTCGCGGTGGCCTTCGTCGCGGTGGCCTTCGTCGCGGTGGCCTTCGTCGCGGTGGCCCTCGTCGCGGTGGCCCTCGTCGCGGTGGCCCTCGTCGCGGTGGCCCTCGTCGCGGTGGCCCTCGTCGCGGTGGCCCTCGTCGCGGTGGCCTTTGTCGCGGTGGCCTTTGTCGCGGTGGCCTTGGGGGCCGCGCTCTTCGTGGCCGAGGCGTTCTTGCCGGCGGCGCTCTTGTTGGCCGACGCCGTTGCCGTGGCGGCAGGTGTCGAGCGCGTGCTCGTCGATCTGACCGGCGTCGACTTGTCGGCAACAGCCTTTTTCGCCGAGACGTTGTTCGCCGGGACGTTGTTCACCGGAGCCTTCCTCGCCGCGACCGCCTTCGCGGCCTGCTTCGGTGCAGGGTTGGACTTCTTCGGTGCGGCCATGTGCGCTTCCTCCGGCGATGTTGAGCGGCGGACTCTACCGGACGTCATGACGACCGCCCACACCAGCCGGGTGAACAACTCGTGCTCAGCTCGCGGCCCGCGCGACCTCGATGACCGGTTCTGGATCGCCTCCGCCGTCGGTCAGCGCCGTCGACACCTTCGTGGCCAATGTCTCGTCCGCGATCATCTGACGGTGGGCGTCCAACGCATCGATCCAACTCGTCGACGCGGCGACCGACAGCTCGATCCGGTCGGAGACATCAAGGCCGGAATCTCGCCGAGCCTGCTGGATCAGCCTGATCAGATCTCGGGCCAGCCCCTCCCGTTCGAGTTCGTCGGTCACGTCGATGTCGAGGGCGATCACACCCACGCGATTGGACAGGCCGGCGCTCGCTCGGTCGCCGGATGCCACCAGATCGAGGCGGTACTCACCCTCCGACAACGGGTGATCACCGACTCTCACGATGCCATCGACGACGGTCCAGTCGCCTGCCTTGTGAGCCCTGATCACGTCCTGCACCGCCTGACCGAGCCGGGGGCCGAGCCGGGCTGGTACGAGGTGCAGTTCCTCGGTCGCAACGGCGCCCATGTCGGTCGTCAGCTCGACTGTGCGGACGTTGACCTCATCGGCGATCAGGTCGACGAAATCGCGCAACCGCTCGGCATCGGGTGACGCCACCGTGACCGAAGCGAGGGGCAGCCGGACTCGTCGCTGGTGCGCCTTGCGGACCGAGAGAGTCGCCGAGCACACATCACGGACGAAGTCCATCGTGTCGACGAGATCGTCGAACGCCGGCAGCTCGTCGATGCTCGGCCAGTCCGTGAGATGGACACTCGACGGAATATCGTTCGGCTCATTGGCGTCGGGGTGATTCATCCCCTGGTAGATCGCCTCGGACACCAGCGGCAGCAGCGGCGCAATGACCCTTGTGACCACCGAGAGCACCATGTGCATGGTGTCGATCGCGTCGTGATCACCCTGCCAGAAGCGGCTCCGACTCCGCCGCACGTACCAGTTCGTGAGCACATCGAGATAGGTGCGCACCTGCTGGCACGCGCCGAAGAGGTCGTAGGCGTCGAGCGAGACGGTGAGGTCGTCGACGAGATCTCGCGTCTTGGACAGGACGTAGCGGTCGAGCACGTTCGCCGAGTCGGTTCGCGCCACTCCCCGATGGTCGGCAGCATTCGCGTAGAGGGCGAGGAAGTACCACGAGTTCCACAGCGGCAGCAGGATCTGGCGAACCGTGTCGCGCATGCCGGCCTCCGTCACGATGCTGTCGTTGCCACGCAGGATCGACGACGACAGCAGATGCCACCGCATCGCGTCGGCGCCGTGCAAGTCGAACATCGCCTTCGGATCGGGATAGTTGCTCAGGCTCTTGGACATCTTCTGCCCGTCGTCGCCGAGCACGATGCCGTGGCTCACGCACGTCGAGAACGCCGGACGGTCGAACAGCGCCGTGGCGAGCACGTGGAGCGTGTAGAACCAACCGCGGGTCTGGCCGATGTACTCGACGATGAAATCACCAGGATGATGATGCTCGAACCAGTCGGTGTTCTCGAACGGGTAGTGCACCTGGGCGAAGGGCATCGAACCGGACTCGAACCAACAGTCGAGCACCTCGGGAACACGGCGCATCGTCGAACGACCACTCGGGTCGTCCGGGTTCGGCCGCGTCAGCTGGTCGACGTCGGGCCGATGGAGGTCGATGATCTCCACGCCGAAATCCGCCTCGAGCTGTGCGATCGAGCCGTAGACGTCGGTTCGGGGGTGGTTCGGGTCGTCGGACTGCCACACGGGAATCGGTGAACCCCAGAACCGATTGCGGCTGATCGACCAGTCGCGCGCGTTCTCGATCCACTTGCCGAAGCTGCCGTCTTTCAGGTGAGCGGGCTGCCAGGTGATCGCCTCGTTCAGCTCGACCATGCGATCGCGAAACTGCCGTGACCTGGACGAACCACGACGAGATGGCCCGGTAGACGAGCGGCTGTGCGCATCGCCAGCAGTGAGGATAGGAGTGGTCGTACGTGGCGTGACGCACCACGACACCGCGATCCTTCAACTCCCGGATGATGAGCGGGTTGGCGTCGAAGACGTGTACGCCGGTCCATGGCGCCACCTCGGCGGTGAACTGGCCGTGTTCGTCCATCGGACAGATCGTCGGAATTCCGGCCGCATTGGACACCAGTTGGTCGTCCTCGCCGAACCCCGGGGCCATGTGGACGACGCCGGTGCCGTCGTCGGTCGAGACGAAGTCCGCCCCGACCACTCGGAACGCGTGCTCGGTTCCCCAGGTGGCGGTGTCGGTGAAGAAGTCGAACAGCGGCGTGTACCTGCGACCGACCAGCTCGGAACCCCTGACGGTGCCGATCCGCTCGGCAGCACCGAGCTCGGCTTCGTAGGACGCGAGCCGCGCCTCGGCCAGCAGGTAACGCACGCCGTCGAGTTCGACGATGGCATAGTCGATGTCGTCGCCGACCGCGAGCGCCAGGTTGGACGGCAACGTCCATGGTGTCGTGGTCCATGCGAGGATGCGTTCGCCGGTCTCGAGTTCGAACGACACGGTCACTGCCGGGTCCTGACGATCATGGTAGGTGTCGTCCATCCGCGTCTCGGTGTTGCTGAGCGGCGTCTCACATCGCCAGCAGTACGCCAGCACCCGGAACCCTTCGTAGACCAGACCCTTGTCCCACAGCGTCTTGAACGCCCACATGACACTCTCCATGTAGCTGAGGTCGAGTGTCTTGTAATCGTCGTCGAAATCGACCCACCTCGCCTGACGGGTGACGTACTCGCGCCACTCGTTGGTGTATTGCAGCACGCTGGTGCGGCACGCGTCGTTGAACTTGTCGATCCCGAACTCGATGATCTCGGGATGCCCCGAGATGCCGAGCTCCTGTTCGGCCTTGACCTCGGCGGGCAGTCCGTGGCAGTCCCACCCGAAACGACGTTCGACGCGCCGACCGCGCATCGTGCGGTACCTCGGGATGGCGTCCTTGACGAACCCCGTCAGTAGATGCCCATAGTGCGGCAGGCCGTTGGCGAACGGTGGCCCGTCGTAGAAGACGAACTCGTTCTCGCCGTCGACACCGGGCTCACGCAGAGCGACCGATTGTTCGAACGTCGACTCCTTGCTCCAGATCGCGAGGATCTCTTCTTCGAGCTGAGGGAAGTTCGGCTTCGGGTCGACGGATGGATACGGCACGCCCCGATGCTACCGACGCGGACCGATGGCGCTCAGCCCCCGTCGTCGAACGAGAACCGGAAGTCGTCGTCGTCACGACGGGGCGCGTCGTCGAGCCGATCGAACCGGGCCGTTGCCGCCTTGGGCTCCTCTGGTAGGTCGTCGATCGAGAACAGCGGCCCGTCGGGCTCCGGCGCCGGCACGGGCTCGGCGTACGTGACCCCGGGCCCGTCATCGACCTCGTCATCGACCTCGCCATCGTCCGGCTCGTCGGCGATCTCGGTGACGAGCACCAGTTCGATCGCCTCCGTCGGGTCGAGCTCCTCGTCGGCCACCTCCGACTCCGCGGCGACAATCTCGTCGCCGTCGAGTTGTCGGTCGGATTGTCCGGCGGGTTCGACGACCGTCGGTTCGTAGCCGCTGGGCACCCCGTAGCCGGTTCCGGGTGTCTCGTCATCGGAGGCCGACAGCAGCGGCCGGCGAACCTCGCCCAAGCCTGCCGGAACCCGATCGGTGATCAACATCAGCTCGCCTGCCGCGTCTCTGAGCCGGCTGCGCTGATCGACGAGAAAACGCTCGAGATGATCGACGTCGGATTCGAGGAAATCTCGCCGCGCCTTCAATGCATCGACCTCGCCGGCCATCGCCAGACGTTCGCCCTCACCGACACGACGAGCCTCCTCGCGCGCTTCGGCGAGCATCGTCGCCGCCATCTCACGAGTGGAATCGCGGGTCCTGGCAGCCTCATCGTTGGCATTGCCGATCAGGCGAGCCGCTTCCGACTTGGCCTCGGCGACCAGCGAGTCGGCAGTCCGCTGCGCGAGCAGCAGCGTGCGGCTGATCGTCTCGGACTGATCCGCCGGCACGTTGATCGGTTCGGCGTCCCCACCTGCAGCCCCATCGGAGGGTGTCGCTGCCTGCGCCTGCCCGTCGGAGATCTCCTGCAGCCGGGCAACCGCCGCCCGCGCCCGCGCCTCCATGGCGGTCGACTGGTTCTGTGCCCGCTCGAGCTCGTCGGCGACGTCGCTCAGGAACGTGCGCACCTCCTCGGGATCGGCGCCCTTGCGCACCGTCTTGAACTCTGCGCTGCGAACACGCTGCGGGTTCATCTCCATGGGACTGCCTCCATCATCGAACGGGCATCATCGAACGGCGCGTCGCTGAACGGCGGGGATCGTGCCGGCTAGTCGTCGACATCGTCGTATCGGGGTTGGCGGGCCGGCCCGACAGGCTTGAGCAGGTAGACGCCGGTGGCAACCTTTTCCATCGAACCTTCGAGGGCGTAGCAGATGCCACTCGCGAAATCGATCAGACGACGGGCCACATCGCGTTCGGTTCCTTCGAGGTTCATGATGACGGCCTGGCCGTCCTTGAATCGATCGGCAACCTCTTGGGCCTGGTCGAACCGACGCGGTCTGACGGTGGATGGTTCCATGGATCCCCCCGGGACACTACGCAGCCCTGGCTGCGATGACTGCTGCGTTTGACTCGGCCGGATCTGTACGCCGGAATCGTCATGACGGCCGGAGCCCTGAGTGCCGGCGCGCCGACTCGGAGAGGACTCGAAATCCTTGGAGGGAAAGCTGGGACGCGCCGACACCGTGCGGACCGTCGGTTCGGGCTCGGGTTCCCATCCGCGCTGCGACTTCGGTTCGGCGTCACGAGGCGCGCGCGTCTGCCGAGGCGGCTCGGGTTCGTCGTAACCGTCGTAGTCGTCGTAGGCGTCGTCGGGACCGAGACCCAGGTAGTCCATGGTCCGTTTCCAGAGTGACATGCAATCCTCCTGCGGGCGGCAGGCTAGTCGACCATCGCGTCAACTACGTGGACACACCTGCCCCAAGATCGAATCGACGCGTTCACGACCCCGGGCGTGGCCCGAACAGCGACGTGCCGATTCGCACCTGCGTCGAACCAGCGGCGACGGCCGGCGCGAGATCCCCGCTCATTCCCATCGAACACACGCGGAGGTCGAGCTCATCGACGAGCTCACGCGTGCGGCGGAATGCGGCGATGGTCCGGGCCACATCGCCATCGGTCGGGCCCACCGTCATCAGACCGTCCACCATGAGGCCGACACCCGTCGCGGCCTCGACCAGTTCGGCTGCGCGCTCGGGTGAGCACCCCGACTTGCCTGCCTCACCAGTGGAGTTGACCTGTACGTAGACGGTGGCGCCGGGGGCCCTGCGCGCGACCTCCTCGATGATCGAGGCGCGGTCGAGGCTCGCCCAGACATCGACCAATCCGACCAAGTGGCGGACCTTGTTGGACTGTAGATGACCGATGAAATGCACGACGGGCCCGAGCCGCTCGATGACGTCGCGCTTGGCGAGCAGGTCCTGGGCGTAGTTCTCCCCCACCGCCCGGCAGCCGGCGGCGACAGCAGCCTCGATGGCATCGGGACCGAACCCCTTGGTGACGGCGACGATCTCGACCGGATGGCTCCAGGGCCGAGAGATTTCGTCGATCGCGCGACGGAGACGAGCGACCCGCTCGGCAACCTCGCGAGCGTCGATCAGCGCCGGCACGGTGGAACTGTTCGGGCGTGGCCTGGGTTCGGCTACTTCAGGAACGAGGGCACATCGAAGTCGTCGTCGTCGGTCGGGCCGAGCGGGTCGGGCTCGTCGGTATCGCCGAACAGTTCGGTGATCCGCGTGGGCGACGTGCGAGGTGACGTGTCGCCGCTCGTTGCGGACCGCGCGCCGGGGGCGTCGACCCGATCGAATCCGGCGGCAATGACCGTGATACGGACCTCGTCGCCCATCTCGTCGTCGATGACGGTGCCGAAGATGATGTTCGCGTCCTGATGGGCAACGCCGTGGATGATCTCGGCTGCCGCGTTCATCTCGAACAGGCCCATGCTCGACGGGCCGGTGATGTTGAGCAGCACGCCGCGGGCGCCGTCGATGGCCGACTCGAGCAACGGGCTGGAGATCGCCGCCTTCGCCGCGGAAACGGCTCGCTCGTCGCCACTCGCCTGGCCGATGCCCATCAGTGCCGAACCGGCGTTGGACAGCACCATCTTGACGTCGGCGAAGTCGGTGTTGATCAGACCGGGCGTGGTGATCAGGCCCGTGATGCCCGACACGCCCTGCAGGAGGACCTCGTCGGCCATCTTGAACGCGTTGAGCACGCTGGTCTTGTCGTTGGCGACCGTGAGCAGCCGATCGTTCGGGATGACGATGAGCGTGTCGACCTTCTCCTTCAGCCGCTGGACGCCGTTGTCGGCCTGTACGGCCCGGCGACGACCTTCGAACGAGAACGGGCGGGTGACGACACCAATCGTCAGCGCACCGGCTTCCGCGGGCGATCTCGGCGATCACCGGCGCTGCGCCGGTACCCGTGCCACCGCCTTCGCCGGCGGTGATGAACACCATGTCGGCGCCCCGGACCATCTCTTCGATCTCGTCGTGATGTGCGTCTGCGGCGGCCGACGCCCGACCTCGGGGTCGCTGCCGGCGCCGAGGCCACGGGTGAGGTCACGACCGACGTCGAGCTTCACGTCGGCGTCGCTCATCAACAGCGCCTGGGCATCGGTGTTGACGGCGATGAACTCGACGCCCTTCAGGCCGGCGTCGATCATCCGGTTGACGGCGTTGACACCGCCGCCACCGACGCCGATGACCTTGATGACGGCGAGATAGTTCTGCGGAGCGCCGACCATCAGCGGGTCCTCCAAGTTGACTCGGGTTCATGGTTCGGATCGATTCGTCCATTCCGACGAGGGAGCGAACTGACGCACATCCTGCAGGTCCGGCCATCAGGACGGGGACGCCAACCGACGTACGGACCAGACCGTCACGATACGGTGACCTCAGCGGTCGACACGTCGATGACCGAGACCGGCTCGGTCACCGACATCTTCGAGCTTGCGCTCGAGTCGAACGAGCTTGTCAATCTGTTCGTTGTCGCCGATCGCCGACCCGAATCGAACTTCGAGCGGGGCGTTGCCCTCGACACCGGTGAGGATCAGGCGCAGGTCGGAGCCATCCGGGGTGACCGTCATCGACTCGACACGCGAGCGGATGGTCGGTGTGAGCTTCTGAACGAGCGTGGCTGCCGAGGAGTACCCGATGGGCGCAATCTGACCCACTTCCGAGTCGAGAGTCCCCGGCCCGCTGATCCAGACGAGGGCGACCGGTTGGCCCTCGATCACGTCGAGCACCCGACCGTCACGGTCGAGCACCCGGGTCATGCCGTCGGCTCCGGGCATGGCCACGAGCGGCGTGCGCTCTCGGATCTCGATCGAGGCTGCGTCGGGGAATTGTGTTCGTACACGGGCATCGTCGACCCAGGCGAGAGCCTCGATCCGCGACTCGAAGTCCCCGGTGTCGACGCGGAGCACGGGCCTCCCGATCAGGTCGTCGACGATCGACTGGAGCGCTTCGGGGTCGGTGTAGACGTTGCCTGTCACCTTCACCGCGTCGACCCCGAACAGCGACGAGCCGAACACGGCCAACACAGCGGTGAGCACGACAAGGACGACACCACCGATGAACAGCCATTTGATCCGCCGACGGTTCTCGGCACGCCGTACACCGATCCGACGCTGCCGGAGCTTGGGCTCGATACCTCGCGTCGACGCCTCTTTCGGCGCGACCGCGTCTGCGGAGCCATCGTCGTCGATGAACAGCGTTGCCCCTGTCGCGACGCCCCGTTCGAGCTCCTCGTCCAGATACACCGCGTCGGGGAACTCGACGTCGCCCCCGATCGCGATCGTCGGCCGGTTCCCGAAGGCGTGCGACAGCTCGTCGAGCACGGCGTCGTCCGGCCGGCCGGCGGCGGGTGCATCCGTCGCGGGTGCAGCCACCGCGGGAACAGCCGCAGCGGGAAATTCCGCCGCGACTTCCCCGTCGGCAGCTGTACGGTCGGAGGCGGCGGACCCCTCGGAGTCACCCCGTCGACGCTTCGATCGAATCATGCGTCGCCCCCGCCGAAACCGAGCAGCCGGATCTCGCTTCGCAGCACGAACCCGGTCGCCGAGGCCACGCGGTCACGAACCAGCAGCATCAGCTCGTGGACGTCGTCGGCCGAGCCGCCCTCGTCGGCCTGGATGAAGTTGGCGTGCTTGTCCGATATTCGCGCGGTTCTCACGCGCAGCCCGCGCAGACCCAAGTCGTCGATCAGTTCGCCGGCGCTGACCCGGCCGGGAACCGGGTTGACGAACACCGAACCGGCGTTCTGGCCGCCGGGTTGATGCGCTCGACGCCAGGCGACGATCTCGCTGATCTCGGCTTCGGCTGACTCACGATCACCGTGCGCGAGCTGCAGGGTGGCATCGAGCACGAGGTCATGTGGGTCGAGTGCGCTTCCCCGGAAGCGAAGCCCGAGATCGGCGGCCACCATGGTTTCCGTACGACTCGGGGTTGGGGAGTCGAAACGCGCGATGGAGATCGAGACGAGCACCGCCGCCATGTCGGAGCCGTGGCCACCTGCGTTCATGCGCACCGCCCCACCGACCGAGCCCGGCACGCCGACCGCCCACTCGAACCCCGTCAAGCCGTACGCCGCAGTCTGACGTGCCAGCACCGGCAAAGCGACCGCCGATCCGGCACGGACGCGGGCCGACTCGACATCGATCTCGAAACCGTCGGTGATGGCAGCCGCCGACACCACGATGCCGACAAACCCAGCGTCGGCCACCAGCAGGTTGGACCCTCTGCCGAGCACCACGACCGGCAGCCCCGACACCCGTCGGGCTGCCCCCACCCGATCGAGATCGGAACGTGTTCCGACCCGCGAAGACGGCCGCGGGCCCGCCGACCCGGTACGTCGTCATCGGCCCGAGGGCCACGTCGCGCTCACCGATCGCACCGAGTTCGGCGAGCGCGGCCTGCACTGCCGTCTCGGAGGCGGTGTCCACCGTTGGATCACCGTGAACGTCCGGATCAGCGTGAACGTCGGGCATCGAGCACCTCGGTCGGCAACGAAGCGATGTCACCACACCCCATCGAGATGCACACGTCACCGGAACGCACTTCCGCAGCGACGAACCGGACGAGGTCGTCACGACGGGGAAGCCACACCACACGTTGCTCGGGATGTGCCTCCGCGACGCTGTTGACGAGCAACTTCCCGGTGACACCGGGAATCGGAGTCGTGCCCGATGCGTAGATGTCGGTGAGCACGACGACGTCGGCATCGACGAAGGCATCGGCGTACGTGGACCAGATCTCGGCGATCCGATTGAAGCGGTTCGGCTGGAACACGGCGATGACGCGCTGCCACCCGTCGCCACTCCCGCGGGCGGCCGCGAGCACCGCGGCGATCTCCGTGGGCAGATGCGCGTAGTCGTCGACGAACGTGGCGCCGCCGTCGAACCCACGGATGTCGAACCGCCGAGCGACGCCGCCGAACTTGGCGAGCGCGGCCGCGATGTGCTCGACATCCACCCCGACCGCGAGCGCCATCGTCGCGGCGCCGGTGGCGTTCACCACGTTGTGCACGCCGCGCAGCGGGAGTTCGATGTCGACCAGTGCGCCGGCGCCGGCACGGTCGAGTTGCTCGGCGCCAGGAGAGTTCGGCCGCGCCGTCGACGAGCGCTCGAGGGTGAACCGGAAGGCGCCGGTCGTGGCGGTCAGGTTCACCGCGCGCACATCGACCCGTTCCGACAAACCGTAGGTGATGGCGCCGTGGCGCTGCGCCAGGGCCGCCGTAACCGGGTCGTCGCCGCACACCACCTTCGGTCCGGCGATCTGTGCGAGGTAGCGGTCGAAGCTGTCGACGATGCGATCGAACGATCCATAGTGGTCGAGATGGTCGATCTCCACATTCGTCAGGATCGAACCGAACAGCGGCAGTTCGAGATGCGTGCCGTCACTCTCGTCGGCCTCGACGACGAACCACCGCCGACCGGTCCACTGGGCGCCGGTCCCCAGGTCGGTGACGTCACCCCCGATCACGAAGCTCGGGCGCAGACCGGCCTCCGCGAGGATCAGCATCAGCATCGACGTGGTGGTCGTCTTGCCATGGGTGCCGGCCACCGCGAGCGACTGTGCCTGAGCGCAGATCGACGCCAACATTCCCGCCCGCGTCAACACCGGGATCCCGACCCTTCTGGCCTCGTCCAGCTCGATGTTGTGCTGGGGTATCGCGCTCGATGCGGTCACCGCATCGACACCGTGGACGAGGGCCCGATCGTGACCGACGGCCACACTCACTCCGGCGGCCCGAACCCGTTCGAGCACAGGGTGCGCACGGAGATCGGAACCGGAGACGTCATGACCCATCTCGGCCAACGCGATGGCGATCGCGCTCATGCCGGGGCCGCCGACACCAACCACGTGGAGCCGCCGCCGGATGCCCAGATCGAGTGGCGCCCCCAGATCGAGCGCAGCCGGCTCGCCGGACGACTGTGACGATGAAGGCGACGATGAAGGCGACGATGAAGGCGACGATGAAGGCGACGATGAAGGCGACGATGAAGGCGACGATGAAGATGAGCATTCGACGGTTCGCGCTTCGAGCCGGACCGCGGCAAGGGGTGTGGGGGTCACGATGGACGCGATGTTATGGCGACCCGCTCGATCAAACCGGCCAAGGCCCCACCGCGATGCACGAGCCCTCGATCGAAGGCGGCCCGGCCGAGCCGTTGCCGGGCGGGCGCATCGCCGCGAAGCCGGTCGATCTCCGTGCCGATCGAGCCGACCTCGCGGTCGGTCAGCATCACTGCGCCGCCGACCTCGGTCAACCATCGGATGTTCTCGGCCTGGTGGTCGTCGGCCGCGCCCGGCCACGGGAGGAGAATCGACGGGGTTCCCGTCACCGCCACTTCGTGGACGGTGCTCGCTCCCCCACGACCGACGAGCAGGTCGGCTGCCGCATAGACAGCCGGCATGTTCGCCTCGTACCCCACCACCCGGTGGAGCACGCCGTCGCCGCCGTCGGCGACGACGTCGATCGACGGGGCAAACCGTTCGCCCGCAACCTGGTACACCGCGAGCAGGGCGTCGTCGCGGTGGTCGAGCACATACCGGCCGATGGCATCGTTCAGCACACCCGAGCCGAGCGAGCCACCCATCACCACCACCAGGAAGCGATCGTCCGGGATGGCGAGCGAGCGTCGGGCGGCCGAGCGATCACCCGCCCGGTCGACGTCGAGGACCGCCTGGCGAACCGGTGCTCCGGTCACCTCGGCACGGGGCAGCAATGACCCTTCGAACGCCACCGCGCAGGCTGCCGCGCTGCGGGCCGCGAGACGACTGGCGCGCCCGGGGGTACGGTCGTAGGAGACCACGACGATCGGGATGCCGAGGCGTCGCGCCGCGAACACCGACGGCATGCTCGCATACCCCCCCACCGACACCACCACGCACGGGCGCACGGCTCGAAAGGCGCCGACCATCGTGCTCGTCGCGGCAACCATCTTCGGAACGAAGCCGAGATTCCGGCGGTCGAGTCGGCGTTGGAAGCCGACGACGTCGAGGAAGCGAGCCGGAAAGGGCGTCTCCGGGATCAAGCGGGTCTCGATTCCCCGGAGAGCGCCGACGTAGAGGATGCTCGCCGGGTCATGGCCCGACGCGAGGAGTGACTCGGCGACCGCGATCGCCGGGAGCACGTGGCCGGCCGTGCCACCGCCGGTGACCACGGCGAAACACCCCGGCTCGCTCACCCGACGACTCACCGGACGACTCGTCGGGCAACCGACAGCAACAGCCCGGCGGCCGTCATGCTCACGAACAGCGAACTTCCGCCGGCGGAGAAGAACGGCAGGGTCAACCCTGTCACCGGTAGGCGACCGACGACGCCGCCGAGGTTCACGATGGCCTGCACGCCGAACCAGGTGGCGATCCCGCCGGCCAGAAGCATGCCGAAGCGATCCGGCGCGGCCAGCGCTGTCTGGATGCCGAATGCCACGAGCGCGATGAAGCCGCCGATCACTGCCGCGGTGCCGACGAAGCCCAATTCGTCGGCAATGACGGCGAAGATGAAGTCGCTCTGCGCGTACGGGAGGTAGCCCAGCTTGCCCTTACCGCCGCCGATTCCCGACCCGGTGAGACCCCCCGACGCGATGCTCAGGTACCCCTGGTAGATCTGATACGCGAGATGATCCTTCTCCTCGGCCACGTTGGTGAACGCGGTGAAACGGGCGAGCCGGCGGGGGCTCGACACGACGAACAACAGGGCAATCCCCGCGCCAGCGATCGCCACGGTTGCCAGGTGGGTCACTGGGATCCCCGCGATCCACGCCACGGAGAACACGATGGCCGCGAGCACGACCGCCGATCCGAGGTCCCCCTGCGCGAGGCACAACCCGGCGCCGACTCCGGCGAGCAGTGCAATGGGAACGATGGCGCGTCTCGCCTCGGCCAGATCGGCATGGCGTCGGGCGAGCAGATCTGCGGCGAGCACCACCACCGCGAGCTTGAGGAACTCCGAGGGCTGCACGCTCATCGGGCCGACACGAATCCACGAGGTCGCCCCGTTGACGTTCGCGCCGAGTCCGCGCACGAACGGCAGGCACATCGCGACCACACCGAGAACAGCGAGCGGAATGACCAGACGTCGCCACCGGTGATACGGGATCTTCGCGGCAAGTACCAGAGCGACGAGACCCAGCCCGGCCCACATCGCCTGCTTGCCGAAGATCCGGTACGGCGAGTGCCCGAGATTCGCTTCGGTCACCGCCGATGCCGACAGCACCATCACGAGACCGAGCATCACGAACACGGTGACGACACCGGCGATCGCGTAGTAGGTGCCCGGCGGCGGCCCGAGCACCTCCCGACGGACGGATCGAGGCGCACGACGGGCATTCAGCCGCGCCCGGGCGTCCGCGGCGGTCCGGCGTTGCCTGGCAACAGTTAGCGGCGAGCGATCGATCCGGTCGCCATGCAGTCGCCCGAGCGCGGCGCGACGTCGGTCACCAACCGTGAGCGGGGCAGTCATGAGCGTTCTCCTCGTTCGTCTGCACGGGATGAGAGGTCCGCGACGAGCGCGCGGAAGTGCTCGCCGCGCGCCTCGAAATCCGGATACTGGTCGAAGCTGGCGCAACCGGGCGACAGCAGGACGGTGTCACCGGGTCGGGCGATGTTTGCCGCGAGGTCGACTGCACAAGCGAGGTCGGCGACGACGTGGACCTCGGTCGATCCGGCGAATGCGGCGGCGAGCCGCGGGCCGGTGTCACCGATGGCGATGAGCGTGCCGACGCGCCCTGGCGATGCCGCCATCGATGCGAGATCGACGCCTTTGTCGTAGCCGCCGGCGATCAGCACGATTCGCTCGAACGAACGGATCGCCGCCGATGCCGCGTGCGGAGTCGTCGCTTTCGAGTCGTTGTACCACTCGACCCCCATCGTGCTTGCGACGTGCTCGAGTCGGTGTGGTGGACCGTTGAACGAGGCAAGGGCTGAGCGGATCGCGGAGACGTCGGCGAGGCCGGTCTCGAGCACGAGGGCCGACGCGGCGAGGGCGTTGGTGATGTCGTGGGGAAGCGATCGATTCATGGCCGAGATCTCGGCGATCTCACCGGCCGGCCCGCTGAGAGTCGTACGCCCATCGGCGGCGCTGCGGTGGTAGTCACCTTCATCGAGACCGAAGGTGACGTGGCGACCCGACGCCTCCGCGAGGTGGCGCATGACGGTTGCGTCGGTGACGAACCCGATCGCCACGTCGTCGGAGCGCTGGTTGGCGAACACGCGAGCCTTGGCGTCCTCGTACGACTTCATCGACGCATGCCAATTGAGGTGGTCCGGCGCGAGGTTGAGCCAGGCGGCGCCCCGCGCTCGGAAATCGATCGTCCAGGCGAGTCGGAAGCTGGTGCACTCGACGACGAACGCATCGAGGTCGTCCTCGATCGCGTCGACGAGCGGAGTCGACGTGTTGCCGGCGTCGATGGTCCGCAGCCCGGCTGCGCGCAAGATCTCAACAGTCAGCAGTGTGGTGGTCGTCTTGCCATCGGTCCCCGTGATGGCGAGCATGGGCCGCGGGCCGCCCGCCCGGTCCTGCTCCCACCGGTACGCGAGCTCGATCTCCGACATCAGAGGGATGCCGTTGCGCATCGCGGACCCGATGACCGCGTGCGTCTCGGGGACCCCGGGCGCCGGGCTGACGAACTCGCACGACTTGACCAGACGATCGAGTGACGCAACGTCGGGGGTGCTCAGGAGTTCGACGTCGAGCGAAGCGGCGAGATCGGAGCGTTCGAGCGTGACGTCGTCGTCGACGACCACGACGTCGATGTCGCGTTTACGCAGCGCACGCACGGTCGATGCCCCGGCAACGGCGAGGCCGTAGACGAGCGCTGTCACGCGAGCCCCGCCGCTACGTTGGTGAAGTCGGCGATGAAGATGCCGAGCGCGATGGCGACACAGATCGCCGAGATCAACCAGAATCGGATGATAACCGTGGTCTCGGGCCATCCGATGAGCTCGAAGTGGTGATGGATCGGTGACATCCGAAACAGCCGCTTCGTGCGGCCGGATGCCTTGAACACCCCCATCTGGATCGCCACCGAACCGGCCTCGATGACGTTGATGGCGCAGATCAGCACGAGCAACACGCTGGTGTTGAGTGTCAGCGCGCAGAAGGCGAGCGCCGAACCGATCGCCAAGGCGCCGACGTCACCCATGAAGATGCGCGCCGGCGCTGCGTTCCACCAGAGGAAGCCGAGACAACCTCCGGCGAATGCCGCCGAGAACACGCCCATGTCGAGCGGGTTCACGACTGCTCCGTAGATGTCGGGGTTGCGGAACGCCCAGTAGGCGATGACCGTGAATGCTCCGAAGCCCATCAGCGCCGAGCCGGCGGCGAGCCCGTCGAGGCCGTCGGTGACGTTGACGGCGTTGGTCGTCGCCCAGATGATCATCCCGGCCCAGAAGATCCAGACGACCGTCGGCGCCTCGAACCCGACGTCGGCACGGGTCGCCGAAATCGACTCGGAGATACCTGTTCCCACCACCAACCACCAGCCCATCGCAAGGCTGGCCAGCATCGTGATGTAGTTCTTCTGCTTCCAGAAGATGCCGCGATTGTGCCGGTTGCGCACCTTGATGAAGTCGTCGAGAAAGCCCATCAGCGCCATGAACAGCACCCCGATCCAGACGATCATGGTCTGATCGGAGAACGCGAGGCCCGGGCGGATGTGCGCCACCAGCCAACCGGCCGACGCCGCGACGACGATGGCGATCCCACCCATCGTCGGTGTGCCCTGCTTCACCATGTGATGGTCGGGGCCCCTGTCTTCCTTGCCGAGGATCGGCTGGCCTTGGCCGTGGGTGCTGAAGAAGGCGATCAGCCACCGGGCGCCGAACAGCGAGACGATCATCGCCGTTCCCCCGGCAAGCATGATGGCGATCACGAGCGCTCCCCCACCAACTGCCGGGCGACGACGCGATCGTCGAACTCGACGATTTGATCACCGAGATCCTGCGTTCGCTCGTGGCCCTTGCCGGCAATGACGACGACATCTCCCGGCCCGGCGCGACGAATGGCTTCGGCGATCGCCCGGCGCCGATCGACCTCGACGATGACGTTGGCGCCCGATTCATCCACGCCGGCGAGAATGTCACCGATGATGCGCGTCGGGTCTTCGCGCCGTGGATTGTCCGATGTGACGACCACCAGGTCAGCGAGTCGTGAGGCGACCGCCCCCATTTCCGGTCGTTTGTCATGGTCCCGTTCGCCGCCTGCGCCGAAGACCACCGCAACGGATCCGCCCTGATCGCCGATCGCGCGTGCCGCGGCAAGCACTTCGGCCAGGCCGTCGGGAGTGTGCGCGTAGTCCACGATCACGGTGTATCCCACCTCGGCGGCGGTGGCGACCGACTCGAAGCGACCGGGGACGGCCTCGGCGGCGAGCAGGGCACGGATGGCGACCTCCGGCTCGACGCCGAGCTCGCCCGCCGTCACCAGTGCGATCAGCGAGTTCGACACGTTGAACCGCCCGCCGATCGGGACGGTGACAGCGAGCCCACGCCAACGATACGAATGTGATGCGCTCGTGACCTCGATGTCGGAGATGTCGTCGAGCGTGACCGTCACGACTCGCATCCCGTGAGCATCGGCGAGCGTGTCGGCGAGCAGACGGCCATGCATGTCGTCGACGTTGATGACGGCGAGGGTGGAGAAGGACGGCTGGAACAGACGTGCCTTCGCGCGGAAGTACTCCTCGGTCGAGCCGTGCAGATCGAGGTGGTCACGGCCCAGGTTGGAGTACACCACCGCGTTGAACTCGGTTCCGTCGACACGATGCAACGCCAGCGCGTGCGAGGAGACTTCCAGCACCGCCGCGGCCGCTCCCTCGTCGCGGAACGACTCGAGCATCGACTGCAACTCCGGCGCCTCGGGGGTCGTACGCGGGCCTTGAATGGTGCCGATGACGCCGGTCTTCCAACCGTGGTGGCGGAAGATCGTCGCGATCAACTGCGCGATCGTGGTCTTGCCGTTCGTGCCGGTGATACCGACGGTCGTCATCGCGCGGCTCGGATGGCCGTGAACTGCGGCAGCGATCGGACCGAGCACGACCCGGGTGTCGGCGACGACGAGCTGCGAAATGCCCGTACCGGTCGCCACTTCGTGATCGACGAGCAGCGCTGCGGCGCCTCGTTCGATCGCTTCGGTCACGTGGTCGTGCCCATCGAACGACGTTCCTCGTAGACAAGCAAAGAGCGAGCCGCTCGTCACAGTTCGTGAGTCGTGGGTCACGCTCGTCACTGCAATACCCTCGGCGGCGCCGACGATGCGCACGGGCACGCGGCCTGCGGTCCGCTCGTCGAGTTCGTTGACCAGTGCCGACAGCTCCATGTTCGTGAGTCAGCTCGGCTCGCAGCCGGTGGATCCTTCGCTCGGCACGATGCCCAGCTCATGGATCAGGGTCGGGGCGAGTTCGGCGAACACGGGCGCTGCCGCGGTGGCGCCGAAGCGATCGTCCGTTCCCGCCGGCGGTTCGTCGACCGACACCAGGACGGTCACCTCGGGGTCGTCGGAGGGAAAGAAGCCGACGAAGCTGGCGTAGTAGATGCGGTCGCCGTTCTCGTTGAAGTAGGTGCCGTTGTCCGCCACCTTGAACGCCGTGCCCGTCTTGCCGGCGATCGACAGCCCATCGACCTGCGCACGGGTAGCGGTGCCACGGCACACCACCTCGCGCATCATCGCCGTCGTCTGCACCGCGGCCTGCGCCGACACCACTCGATGCGATTCGGACGGCGCCGTATCGGTCATCGACCCGTCAGGTCCGACGATCGAGTTGACAAGCTTCGGCGCCACATAGACGCCCCCGTTGGCGATGGTGTTGACCGCGGCGACCAGTTGCAGCGAGGTGCTCGCCACGCCCTGCCCGTAGGCGACCGTGACCCGTTCGCTCCCCCACAGGTCCTCGGCTTGCTTCAGGATGCCGGCCGATTCGCCGGGAAAGTCGAGTGCGGTCTTCGCCCCGAGGCCGAACGAGGCCATGTAATCGCGGTGCTTGAACCTGCCCATCCGCTCCTGAACCGAGATCGTGCCGATGTTCGACGACTCGATCAGGATCTGTGAGACCGAGAGCC
Organism: Ilumatobacteraceae bacterium; assembly: GCA_963703525.1. Taxonomy (GTDB): domain Bacteria; phylum Actinomycetota; class Acidimicrobiia; order Acidimicrobiales; family Ilumatobacteraceae; genus Sva-07. The sequence continues at coordinate 32,499 of CAVPET010000050.1, forward strand.
ACTCGTCGGGATGCTCGTGACTGTCCGTCAACAGGTCGTCGTAGTACTGCTTGCGCCATGGCACCTCGAAGCTCGTCTCCGGGGTCACCAAGCCCTCGCTCAGCGCACTCGAGATCGTGATCACCTTGGCCACCGAACCGGGCTCGTAGGCATCCACCGCGGCGAAGTTGCCCGATGTCACTTCGTAGGCCCCTGTCTCGTCATTGAAGCGCACCGATGCCATCGCATAGATGTCGCCGCTCTGCGGACCCATGACGATGGCGGTCGCTCCGCGTGCGCCGATCTCGGACACCTTCTCGAGCAGGACCTGTTCGGTCGAGAACTGGATCGATCGGTCGAGCGTGAGCACCAGATCGTCGCCCGCCACAGGCTGCTCGGTCACTGTTTCCGATCCCGGGATCGAACGATTCCCCGGGGCGACCTCGCGTGTCATCTTGCCTCCGGTACCGGTGAGCACGTCGTCGTACTGCAGCTCGAGACCGGCGATCCCCACGCCATCGATATTGGTTCGGCCGATGACACTGCGACCGGTGTCGCCTCCCGGCATCACGCGGCGATCCTCACGGTCGACGTTGACACCAGGGAGTCGCAGCGTCGAGATCTGATCACCGACATCGGCATCGACCTGGCGCGCGACGAAGACGAATCCTCGCTCCTTGCTCGATACCTCACCGAGTAGGTCGGCCACCTTGTCGTCGGGAAGGTCGAGGAGGTCGTCGAGCGTTTGGATCGTGGCGGGGCCGTTCTCCACGAGCTTCGGGTTGATGGAGATCGTGGCCGCCGGAACCGACATCGCCAATTCGTTGCCGTTGCGATCGAAGAGCGTGCCTCGCTGGGCCGGCACCTCGCGCGATCTCGTCCACTGCGCGGCGCCCTGCCGGCGGTACGTCTCGGCCTCGGTGGTCTGCAGCGCGGCGACCCGCGCGACGATGACCAGCAACAACACCACGATCACGATCAGCGCGCTGATCAATCGCACCCGAGGCGATCCAGCGCGCCGCCGGGGTGGGCGCGAGCGGGGAGGCGGCGCCTGCACCCGCGCCCGATGACGGGGCGGATGCTGCGGTCCGCCGGCGTGAAGCCGTCCGTTCGGTTTCTGCCGGTCGCCGACACGGCCGCGGTCGGCGGCCTTCGTCGACGAGGATCGCGACGAGGATCGCGACGAGGATGGCGACGAGGCGCTCGTCGCTCGACCCGAGCGGATCGGACCCGCCGGCTTCGCCGCGCGTGACGTTGCGTGCTGACGTCCCGACGTGTGGTGCGAGCGCATCGGTTGCCGTGGTGAACCGAGCATCAAGGTTGACCGTCCGTGACCGCCTTGAGATCTCGGAACTGCTCGAGTGGGTCGGTCTCGATGATCACTCTCGATGTTCCTCCGTCGATGGCGCCGGCGGCGGCGAGTTGCCGGGCGAGTGCCTCGGGTGCGATGCGGACGAAGTCACCGGTGTCACCGCGCTCCATACCCAGTGCCCGCGCAGCAGTGGCCAGCCGTACGGGGGAACGCAGCTCGGCTCGCTCGAAGCGCAATTCGTCGAACTGTTCACTCTGTGTCGCCACCGATCGCTCCAAGCGGTCGATGCGGAGTTGACGCTCGGCCAACTGGGTGTGGAACACGGCCGCTGCGAGCAGGACCATGAACAGCGCAGTCCAGGCAAGGGCGGCCACGACTGCCGGCCACCGTCGCCGTCGCTCGACCACGACGAGGTTGGGCTTGGCAGCCGAGCGCCGGCGGCCGGCGCGCGACCGCGTGACGACCCGTGGCGACGTGCGCTCGCGAGGAAGCTGCAGGGCGGACATCAGCGGTCGGTCCGATCTGCATTCGCGATCGGTTCGATCTTCTCGACGACGCGCAGCCGAGCCGACGCGGCACGTCGATTCCTCGTGCGTTCGGCCTCCGTCGGCCGCTTGGGAACGCCGCGCACGATGCGCACGGTCTGAACGGCGCCGCACACACACGGCAGATCGGGCGGGCAGTCGCATGCCCCGGACGCCACCGAGAAGCACTCCTTGACGATGCGGTCCTCGCCGGAGTGGTAGGCGAGCACGACGATGCGACCACCGGGACGTGTGGCTTCGACTGCCTGGTCGAGCGCCTCGGGCAGCACGTCGAGTTCACCGTTGACCTCGATGCGGATGGCCTGGAACGTGCGCTTGGCCGGGTGTCCGCCCGTCCGCCGGGCAGGCGCCGGGATCGCCGCGGTGACGACCGCCGCGAGCTCCGTCGTGGTCTGCAGGGGCGCGCGGCGACGATCGCGCGAGCGATCCGGTTGGCGAAGCGTTCGTCGCCGTAGCGCCTGATGATCCGCGCGAGGTCGTGCTCGGAGTACCCGTTGACGACGTCGGATGCCGACCATGGTTGCTCGGCGTCCATACGCATGTCGAGCGGTCCGTCGTTGCGATAGGAGAACCCGCGAGCACTGCGGTCCAGCTGCGGCGACGACACACCGAGGTCGAAGAGCGCGCCGCTGATCTCGTCGATGCCGAACTCCTCGAGCGCCTCGGTGAGCTGATCGAATCGGCGCCGGGTCGTCCGCACGCGTGGAGCGAATTCTGCCAGCCGTTCGGCGGCCGCGGCGACAGCCTCGGCATCCCGATCGATCCCGAGGATGTCGATGTCGTCGCGCTGGGCGAGAAGCGAGGCGCTGTGCCCGCCACCACCGAGGGTTGCATCGACGACGGTTCCGGAGGGGACGCTCGCGAACAGCTCGGTGATCTCGTCGACCATCACCGGGGCGTGATCGAAGGCGTCGTCGGCGCTCATCGGGCGACTCCCGCGATCTCCTGTTGACCGACCGACTCACTCGCCTGGTACGCGGCGGGTTCCCAGATCTCGATCGAGTCGAGCGAACCGAGCACCGTTACGGCGCCTTGCGGTTCGATACAGGCGTGCTCACGAAGGCGGGCGTCGAGGGTCACCCGGCCCTGCTTGTCGATGGTGGCGTGCACGGCAGACGCCGAGAACGCCCGCTTTCGGTCGCGGCTCACCTCACCGCGCTTGACCTGCTCGATCAGCTCCGCTGCCTGAGCGTGGAACGATTCCTCGCTGCGCACCGTGACACACCCGTCGTCGCCGATGGAGAGATAGCAGTGGTCACCGAGGTCGCCACGGAACGACGAGGGCAGCGCCACCCGTCCCCGCTCGTCGAGCTGACGCTCGTGAACCCCGACAAACACGCGCCGCGTCCCTCGTTCCTTCTGCCTCGTATTCCCACGACCGTCTGCCTTGCCGGGACCCGCGGGACATCTCCCCAGCGATCCCCATTCTTCCCCCATTTTTCCCCATTGTCAACCATTTCCCCCCATTCAGTCGCCAATTCGCCCCGCCACTCGCCACCTTCCCCGCCGCCCTCGTCATCGGCCCAGCCCCCCAAACCCAGGGTTTCGATGAGGATGGGCGCGCACGGGTCGCGCACGAACTCATCGGAGCGGGCGGCCGAGTGGATCGGGTGGATCGGGTGGATCGGGTGGATCGGGTGGATCGGGTGGATCGGGTGGATCGGGTGGATCGGGTGGATCGGGTGGATCGGGTGGATCGGGTGGATCGGGTGGATCGGGTGGATCGGGTGGATCGAGGAGGTCAGGCTGGGGCGAGGCGGTCGAGGGCGGATGCGAGTCGTTCCGGGATCATCGCCGCGACCGACCGATCCATCACGGCCACCCCGTTGAGCTCGCCGATGGCCGGACGGCACTCGGGACGAAACAACGCAGGGAGCGCAGCCGGGTCGTACGACGAGTGCCACAAGACCTGCAAGCGAGCGGCCTCGCGCGTGCGACGTTGGCTGATCCCGACCAGCTTCGCGCCGCCACGGAGCACCTCACCTGGACCGACGCCGTCGAAGCAGACGATCCTCGACCACGCGGTCGCGACGAGCGCGCCGTCGTGCACCTCGAACGCGGCGCCGCGGACGGCGGACCCGGGCGACGAGTCGACCTCGGCCGACACCGAAGCCATCACACGTGCGAGATGTCGGCCGAGCCAGACCATCGGCCGATGGACGTCGTCGGACCACCCCGGTTCACCGGCAGGCAGGATCACGTCGAGCCAGATGTACTCCTCCGGCACGAGCAGCACAGCTCCCCCACCGCTGCGACGGCGCACCACGTCGATCCCGGCGGCCTGACACGCCGCAGCATCGACGATCGACGCGTCGAGCGTCGAACCGAGTATCAACGCGGGACGAGTCACGTCGTGCCACCAGATCGTCGGTACCAGTGGCTCGGGAAGTGCTCGGTGGTGCAACACTCCGGCCGGGCCACGGGTTCGGACGAGCTCGAATCCCGTCACCATGTCGTGAGCGCGCTGGTCGTGAGCGCGCTGGTCGTGAGCGCGCTGGTCGTGAGCGCGCTGGTCGTGAGCGCGCTGGTCGTGAGCGCGCTGGTCGTCAGCACGCGAGTGGGAGGTACGGGCGCCACGTGTCGGGGATGCCACTGACTGCCACGACGACCCAGGCCGTGGCCCGCGGCACACGACAGGGTCGCGCCAACCGCATGCCGGCCTCGTCGGGCGTCCGGTCGCGCTTGGTCAGATTGCACGGCCGACACGCCGCGGCAACGTTTTCCCACGTGTGCGGCCCACCCTTCGATCGTGGCACCACGTGGTCGATCGAGTCGGCCCGGTCGCCGCAGTACTGGCACGCGTGATCGTCACGGGCGAAGATCGCCCGACGCGACAACGCCGCCCGGCGCACATAGGGCACCTTCACCATGTATCGGAGCCGGATGACCGACGGGCACGGGAAGGTCAGTGATGCCGAACGGAACACGCGGCCGTCGTCTTCGAGCACCTCGGCCTTCTCGGCGAGCACCAGGCAGGTTGCGCGTTGGGCGGACACGACGCTGAGCGGCTCGAAACTGGCATTGAGAACGAGCGAACTGCGCATGGCCGAACTTTACCGATCCACGGCATTCGCAAGACGGCGAGTTCGCCCGGAGGGTCGGGATCGCCGGCCCTGTCGAGGTCGAGGGTGGCGGTCCCTCAGTGCCGCGAAGTCTGTTCCCACTGCCTGCACCATTGCAGGTAGTTCACCACATCTGCGGGCTCGGGGCGACGCGCAGCATCACCGTATTGCGTCGACATCCGAAACCTGATGTAGTCGGGCGCCGGCGCCGGCACGAACGGCGCCCGCCTCCACCAGCCGACCCGAGCCATTCGTCGTGACTGCCGCACTGCCGTCACCCAGAGTTCCGGATGGGCCGCGACCGCTCGTGCCGACGACGCCCATGTCGACAACGCGCTCGACAACGCGCTCGACAACTCGGTCGACGAATCGGCGCGCCGCGGTTGCGCCCGCCGGCGGGTCACGGACGCGGTTCCTTCGGCAACCCGAGGATCATCTCGCCGATGATGTTGCGTTGGATCTGTGATGAACCGGCATAGATCGTTCCGGCGCGAGCGTTGAGGAACGTACCGATCCACGAGGCGGACGAGTTCGCGGCGCCCGGGTCGTCGGTCTGGAATGACGACGACGGCGGGCGACCCTCGACCACCAAGGCGTCGGCCCCCATGATGTCGACCGCGAGTTCGGTGACCTTGCGGTGGTACTCGCTCCAGTAGAGCTTCGAGATCGCTCCGTCGGGCCCGGGATGGTGGCCTGCCAGGAACTTGGTGAGTGTCCGCTGACCCAGGAACTTCATCATCCGGACCTTCGAGTAGCACCACGCCAGCCGTTGTCGAATCACCGGATCGTCGGCGACGCCATACTGTCGGGCCAGCGCGACGAGTCGCTCGAATTCGGCCTCGTAGCGGATCGGACCGGTCGCCGCAGCTTCTCCACGCTCGAAACCGAGCAGCGACATGGCGACGGCCCAGCCGTTGTTGACACCACCGACGACGTTCTCCCTCGGGCACCGCGCGTCGGTGTAGAACACCTCGTTGAACTCACTGTCGCCGGAGATCATCCTGATCGGACGCACTTCGATGCCCGGCTGGTCCATCGGCACGAGCAGGAACGAGATGCCCTTGTGCTTCGGGGCCTCAGGGTCGGTGCGGGCGAGCGTGAAGATGTGATCGGCGAGATGGCCGGCCGACGTCCAGATCTTCTGGCCGTCCAGCACCCATTCGTCCCCGTCGAGTTCGGCCCTGAGCGCGAGACTGCCGAGGTCGGAACCGGCGTTCGGCTCGGAGTAGCCCTGGCACCAGGTATCGGCGCCGGAAAGGATGCGCGGCAAGTAGTACTTCTTCTGCTTCTCGGTCCCCCACATCTGGAGGGTGTTGCCGAGCATCTGGATACCGAACCCGTCGTTCGGCCCGCCGGCCGGTACTCCGGCACGGGTGAACTCCTCACCGAGGATCACCTGCTCGAGTGCGCTGAGGCCGGCGCCACCGTACTCCGGCGGCCAGCCGGGTGCGAGGTAGTTGGCCTCGTAGAGCGTCCTGCGCCACTCGGTGACGAACCCGGCGATGGCATTGCCTTCGAGGGCGCCCAGCCCCTTCCAGCCGGCGGGAAGCTTCTCGGCGAGGAATGCCCGCACCTTGTCCCGGTACGCCTCGGCGTACTCGGTGTAGGTCGGTTGCATGCCGCTGACGCTAATCCTGAACGGTTACCGCGCGGTAGCCGTGGGTGCCGTCGTCGTTGCCAACCCCGGCGTCGCTGCCGGCGTCGAGTTCCAGCGCCCGGCGCGGGCAAGGGCGGCCGCTGCAACGAGCGGCTGGACGTGGCCCGACAGTTCGACGAGCGAGAACGCCTCGAGGTTGGTCAGCCGGGAACGCGACATCACCTCTCGGTGGATGGCATCGAGCAGCGGGTCACCGAACGTGTCGATGATCGACCCCGTGATGAATACCGTCGACACATCGAAGATCGCCAGACTGCCGGCGAGCGCGCGCCCGATCAGGATGCCCGTGCGATCGATGATCGACTCGGTCGCCCGACGCAGTGGACGATTCATCTCACGCTCCAGATCGATCGCCGAGACCATCGCCGTCAAACAGCCGGAGGCCCCGCACCAGCACGGCGGTCCGTCGGGCTCGACGGTGACGTGGGCGAGTGAACCGGCATTGCCGAGCGCTCCACGGAGCCGAACTCCCTCGACCATGCAGGCCGACTCGACGGTCGCGTCGACGACGAGGGCGACGAAGCTGTCGACGTCGACCGCGTCACCGACCCAGCGCTCGCCCTCGGCAAGCGCGCCGGCCGCCGTGTCGAGAACGACGGGAAGACCCGTCGAGTCCTCCAGATACTCGCGCAGCGGGAACGCAGTCCATGCCGACATCAGGTGCGGTGACACCGACCCGGCCGTGAGGTCGACCGGCCCGGTACAGCTGGCGCCGACAACGCTCGGCCGCTCGATCTCCTCGGGCGCCGCAGCCAGCACCCGACCGATGAGCTGTTCCAACACACGCCACACTTCACGGTTCGGCGTGCTGATGCGATCACGTACGAGCACCTCGCCATCGGCGCCGACGATGCCGGCCGAAAGTCGGATCGGGTCGACGACCACCGACAACACCGTCGAGCTCTGGACAGTCACCGGGAAGAACGTAGCGCCGACTGTCACCGGCGAGGATGTGCGTCTACCCTCTGGCAGGTGACAACCGGAATCGCACAGGACGGCACGCCCGTGATCACCACGCCCGCCGGCGGCTCTGCGAAGCGGTCGTTCGGGCACCTGTTCGATGCCATCACGGCGAACGTCGCGCAGGTGCTGCACGGCAAACTCGAAGCGATCGAGTTGGCGATCATGTGTCTACTCGCCGAGGGTCACCTCCTCGTCGAGGACGTTCCCGGAGTGGGGAAGACAAGCCTCGCCAAGGCGCTTGCCGCATCCGTCGACTGCACGTGGAAACGGGTGCAGTTCACTCCGGACCTGCTCCCGACCGACCTGGTCGGTGTCAACGTCTACCGGCGCTCGACCGAGACCTTCCGCTTCGAAGCCGGGCCGCTGTTCGCCAACATCGTGCTCGCCGACGAGATCAACCGGGCCTCGCCCAAGACACAGTCGGCGCTCCTCGAGGCGATGGAGGAACGCCAGATCACCGTCGACGGCGTGAGCAGGCCGCTCGATCCGCCGTTCATGGTGATCGCCACACAGAACCCGGTCGACCAGGAAGGTACCTATCGCCTTCCGGAGAGCCAGCTCGATCGGTTCCTGTTCCGGATCGCGATCGGATATCCGGGCCGCAGCGCAGAGATCCAGATGCTCGACAGTCAGGGCGCCGCTACGGCTCTGCGAGCGCTGTCGCCCGTGGTGTCGGCAAGCGAGATCAGGACGATGATCGCCGCTGTCAACGGCATCTATGTCGCCAATGCCCTCAAGGCGTACCTCGTCGATCTTGCCGAGGCGAGTCGTCGCCATCCGAGCATCGAACTCGGTCTGTCGCCTCGGGCGACGCTGCAACTCGCGGCCGGCGCCAGAGCGCACGCCGCAGCGCGCGGGCGCAACTACGCAACTCCCGACGATGTCAAGGCCGTGGGGCCGGCAACGCTGAGCCACCGCATCATGATGCGGGCCGACCGCAGCGCCCACCTCTCCGCTGTCGATGCGATCAGTGAGGTCTTCGAGGCCGTCGCCGTTCCGATTGCGCAATGACCGCGCCATGCTGACACGACAGGGTCTCGTCGCCGTCGGGGCGGGCGTGATCGCAGTCGTGGTGGCCAGGGTGTTCGGCGTTCTGGAGCTGTACATCATCGGCGCAGGTTTCCTGGTCGCGGCGATTGTCGCACTCGCGGGCGTCTGGATCAGACGCCCGCGAGTGCGTGCGGGGCGCTGGATCCATCCATCAATGCTGGTTGCCGGTGACACGGGACGTGTCGACCTTCACCTCGAGCATCTCGGCGCGATGCGATCGAGCAACTTCTCGCTGTCCGAAGACGTCCGACGACCTGGCTCCGGCGCCTACGGCGCCCGCCTGTTGGTGGCATCGATGGCGCCACGGTCGCTGACCACCACCGGCTACCAGCTCATCACATCGACGCGCGGCGTCATTCGACTCGGTCCATTGGTCGCCGAACATCGCGATCCTCTCGGGATTGCCCGCACCCGCACGACACTGCTCGACGTGGACGAGGTGTCGGTGGCGCCTCGCTCGTACCTGCTCGACATGCCCCAGCTCGGCCAGGGCCTGCTCGGCGCGCACCTGCTGACGATGGCCAGACGGCTCGGGCCGGGCGAGTTTCATGGTCTGCGTGAGTACGTCGACGGCGATGAGCCCCGATCGATCCACTGGAAGGCGTCGGCGCGGTCCGAACAACTACTGGTCAAGGAGCACACCACCGAAGGGCTCCGGCGCTGCACCATCGTGCTCGACGCCTCGGCAGGAACGTACGCCGGCGCCGATGGCTTCGAACGCGCCGTCACCGCTGCTGCCGGCCTCGTGCACAGCGCCGACACCGCGGGGCTCACCACCCGCTTCGTCACCTCGGGCGGGATCGATCTGCGGGGCCCGGAGGTGGCGCCCCGGACGCTGCGACTGCTCGCCCGCATCGAACCCGACGACGAACCACTGGGACCCATCGAGCACGACCCCGGCGACGGTCTCGGGCTGCTGATCCTGATCAGCTCCCACAAGACCTCGATCGGTGTCAGAGCAGGTCAGGCCATCCTCGATCCGACTCAGACCGCGGTCGTGGTGATGACCGAGGAGCCGGCACGGTCGAGCCTCGACGTACCGGCGCGCACCGAGCGAGAGTTCGTCGCGTCCTGGCAGGCCCTGACCGGTCGGGGGCCGCTCGACATCGAGGCGAACCGCCCGTGAACCTGCTCACGGCCGACCCGTCGACGTCCGACACGAACAGCCGGCGCTACGATGGCGCGCCGTCGCCGGCTGCGTCGTCATTGCCCACGGCACGTGACGACAACCGCAGGAAGCGACCGCTGCGACCGCGTGCGTCACTGACGTCGGACGTCTTGGCGTCGGGCGCGCTCGCCCTCTTTTCGATCGCGGTCGCTGCGGGGTTCGCTCGGACGTTCAGCGGATGGACCTTCCTCGACAACCTCGTCGTGCTCGCGATCGCCGGTCACGGTGTCGGGTTCTGCGCACGCCGCATCGGGCTGCCGGCGTGGCTGTCGATCCCGCTCGTCACCGTGGTGCTGTTCTGGTCGATCGGCATGATGTTCTATGCGAACACCTACTCCTGGGGGTTTCCGAGCGGCGACACCTGGACGATCTTCAGCGCCGAGTTCGATCTCGTGCGAGAGCAGTTCAGCGTGGCGGTGCCGCCGGTGGTCGATGGGGGCGGCTGGGATGTGCTGGCGGCGATCGGCATGGCGCTCGCGGTCGCCCTCGCCGATGCCTTCGCCTTCGGGGCACTCGCCCGAGCCGAATCACTGGTGCCCGGTGGCGTGCTGTTCGTCTTCATCGCAGCCCTCGGTGACGACCGGCTCCGCGTGCCGTTGACCGTCGCCTTGGTCGCTTCGGGTGTCGTCGCCACGGTGTTGTTGCGGGCGCACCACGCCCCGGGTGGCATCACGACCGGTCGCGGCCGGGCGCCGGCCCGCGTGGTGATTCAGGCCGTGCTCCTTGCCGCAGTCGTCGCCTTGTCGGCTGGAGCCGTCGGCCAGCGCCTCCCCGGCGCGACAGCGGAACCGTTGTTCGACACGCGAGGTGGTGGTGGAGGTGGCGGCGACGGTGATGGCACGGCCGTGAGCCCACTCGTCGACATCCGCTCCCGGCTCACCAACAACTCCGACGCCGAACTGTTCGTCGTTCAGGCGAACGCCGAGTCCTACTGGCGTTCTGCGACGCTGGCGAACTTCGACGGGCGAACCTGGGGCCTCCCGGATCGGCCGCTCGACTCCTCACGTGCCGACGCCGTTGCCATCCGCCCGACGGACCAGGAGATCAGACAGCAGATCCGCGTCGTCCAGTTGAGCGGGGCGTTGGTACCGGCCGCACCTGACCCCGTCGCTGCGTCGGGCCCGAACGATCTCCGCTTCGACGGCGACACATCCATGCTCGTCACCAGACAGTCCGATGTCTCGACGGGTGACACCTTCCAGGTTGTGTCGGCATCGCCCCGATTCGACCCCGCCGTACTCGCCGCGGCCACGTCGATCGATCCGGGCGACCACATGTATCTCGAACTCCCCGACGACTTCCCCGACGTCGCCCGCCGGCTCGCCTCGCAGGTCACCGCCGGCGCCACGAGTTCCTACGAGGCCGCACTGTTGTTGCAGAACTGGTTCCAGTCCGAGTTCTCCTACAGTCTCGAGGTGCAGCCGGGTCACGGCAACAACGCCATCGAAGGATTCCTGCGCGAGCGAATCGGCTACTGCGAACAATTCGCCGGAACGTACGCCGCGATGATGCGATCGATCGGCGTCCCGTCGAGGGTTTCGGTCGGGTTCACGACCGGCCGGCCAATCGCGGCAAACTCCTACTCGGTCGCCGGCAGGAACGCCCACGCATGGCCGGAAGTCTGGTTCGACGATGTCGGGTGGGTGCTGTTCGAACCAACCCCGGGTCGTGGCGCTCCGGGGACCGAGAACTACACGGGCGTCGCCCCCGAACAGGACACGTCGTCCGGCGGCGGCCCGAACCCCGGTGCGGAGTCGAATCCTGCTGACGCGCCCACACCCACCATCGTCAGCCCCCGCCTCCCTGAGGCCGAACTCGATCCCGGTGACACCGACGGATCGCAGATCCCGGAGCTGTCGAGCGATCCGCAGCAGAGTGCCTCGAGTGGAGCCGGCCTCTGGCTGGGCGGGGCGCTCGTGGCGGCGCTCGGCGTCGCCGTGGCGAGCCCCGCCGTCGTCCGCCGCGTCGGCCGTCGAGCGGCGGCTCGCACTCCCGATGACCAACTCGCCATCTTCTGGCAGCGCGCACTGGTCGCGCTCGGCGACGTCGGGGTTCCGATCAAGTCGTCCGACACGCCCACCGAAACGGCGCAGCTCACCGTGCAGACATTCCCCATCGCCGCCCGACCCATGCGTTCGCTCGCGGACGCCGTCACGACCGCGACGTACCGGGCCGAAGGCTCAGAGGGCTTCGACGTCGTCGGCGCCTATGGATCGAGCCCGCTCCGAGACAGCGCCCACTGGACCCGGCAGATCGAGCGTGCGGTCGCCGACTCGGTCACGACACCGACGCGGATCAAGCGGTACTTCACCCGCTGGCGCTGACGCCGGACGTTCGACCCCGGACGCCGTCGCCGAAAGTATTCAGCGCGTCGCGTCGTCGTCGACACCGTGTCGCCGACCACTGAGCCAGGCCGAGATCGGCAACTGGCCGAGCCTCTCACGCCCCAGTAGGCGCAGTTCGGCCTCGAGCAGGATCGCCATGACGAGCACGACGATGAACCCGGCGAAGGCCAACACGAAGCTCACGGCGAGACCACCGATGGTGAGCACGAGCCCGCTGATCAGGCCGAACACCAGCAACAGCGAACGTCGACGGGATACCCGGTAGCCGCGTTGGGAGAACGAAGGGTCCTGAGCGAGCTCCTGCTCGATCTGTCGGAGGATCCGCTGCTCTTCGTCGGAGAGAGGCACGAACTCATCATCGCACGTTCTGAGCAATTCCTCAACGCGGTGCAACCTCATTCTCCTCGATCTCCTCGATCTCCTCGATCTCCTCGATCTCCTCGATCGGGGCCCCACTGCTGCGCTCCGGTGCGAACCACTCTGATCCTGCCGTCCTCCAGAGCGCCGGCCGGGCCGATCGATCCCGATCCGAATCGATCGCGGATCGCGTCCATCGCCGCAGTCGCAGCATCCCAATCAGGCGCCGTGGCTGACACGTCGACCAGCGTGAGCTGGCGTTGTGGGGGTCCGAGGTTCGTCGCACTGAGGCCGAGCAGCCGAACACCCGGCGTGGGGTCGATCTCGTCGAGGAGCGGTTGCACGGCTGCCACGAGGTCCGTGGCCACGTCGAGCCCGTCGCGGCTCGTGATCGACCTGGTGATGGTGGCGAATCCGGCGAACCTGACCTTGAGGGTGAGGGTCCGCGCGCCGAGTTCCGCTCGGCGCAGTCGCGTCGCCACACCATCGGCGAGGCGGACGAGTTCGCGCTGCAGCTCGGCGATCGTGACCTTGTCGGTGGCGAATGTCTCTTCGTGGCTGATCGACTTCGCCGCTCGATCGGGCTCCACCGCACGATCATCGGCGCCGACGGCAAGGGCTGCGAGATGGCGCGCGTGCGACGATCCGAGGGAGGTGGCCAGCAGACCGGCCTCGACCAGTCGCAGCTCGCCGACGCGGCTGATGCCGAGACGCTGCAACTTCTCGAGTGTTGCCGGGCCGACCCCCCACAGCCTTGCCACCGGGAGTCGATCGAGAAACTCCTGTTCGTGTCCGGGCTCGATGACGACGACACCCGGCCCGGGCTCGATGCGATCCGGGTGAGCCACGGGCTTGGCCTCCACCGACGCGAGTTTCGCGAGGAACTTGTTCGGGGCAACGCCCACTGAGCAGCCCAGCTGGAGTTCGGCTCGCACCGCAGAGCGAATCTGTTCGGCGACCGTGCGGCCGTCCCCGAACAGCGTCTCCGAGCCGGTGACGTCCAGGAACGCCTCGTCGAGCGACAACGGCTCGACGAGCGGGGTGAACCGATCGAAGATCTCGCGGACCTCCCGACTCACTGCGGCGTACAGCTCGTGATCGCCGGGAAGGAAGACCGCGTGCGGACACTGCCGCCGGGCGACGCTCGACGGCATGGCTGAACGTACGCCGTATCGCCGAGCCTCATACGACGCCGCGGCGACCACACCGCGAGCTCCGATCCCACCGACCACGACCGGTTGACCGGCGAGATCGGGGCGGCGACGCAACTCGACGGACACGTAGAACGCGTCCATGTCGGCATGCAGGATCGTCCGGTGTCGTTCGCCGGTTCGCTCGCGAGACGATGGCACCCGGCCAGTTTGGCCTGGCCATGCACGATCCGCGCCCCTGTACGATCCGGACGATGGATCACCATGACGGGTCCCGCGCGGTCGATGACGATGGTTGACGACGGATGGTTGACGACGATGGTTGACGACGATGGTTGACGAGCGGCCGCTCTCCGCGCTTCCATCGGTGGGCGTCCGTGTCGCCGCGTTCGCCGCCATCCTTCTCAGCGGGCTCGCGGGAGCGCTCATCGGGTACTCGCTCATCTCACTGCAGTGCGAGGGATCATGCGGTCTGCCCACGGGCATCGGGCTGCTCATCGGCGCTTTGATCGCCTCGATCGGCATGGCGATCGTGGCCGTTCTCGTCATGCGAGCACTGGGCGAATGGCGAGAGATCGAGGATCGCGCGAATGCCGGCCATGGGCCGCGTTGACGGGATCGACATGAGCGCAACGATCGACATGAGCGCAACGATCGACATGCGCGCAACGATCGACATGTGCGCAACGATCGGGACGGACCGCGCGTGATGGGTGAGACGACGCCGCACGAACTGCGTCGTCTCGCCGAGCGGTTGGCACACGCCGCAGGCTCACAGGCGTTGGCCGGCCGTCGCAGCATCGGCCTCGGCCGGCATGTCGAACACAGCACGAAGTCGACGACCACCGACCCAGTCACCGAGTTCGACCGGGCGGCTGAGGCACTCATCGTCGATGAACTCCGACGCGGACGACCCGACGACGCAATCGTCGGCGAGGAGGGCGCCGACTCGCCGGGTACCTCGGGCATCGAATGGCACCTCGACCCGATCGACGGCACGGTCAACTTCGTCTACGACCTGTCGACCTGGTGCACATCAGTTGCTGCCGTCGACGCTCACGGCTCGCTTGCCGGCGCGGTCTACGCCCCGGTCACCGACGAGCTGTTCTCAGCTGCGAGGGGCGCAGGTGCAACGCTGAACGGACACCGCATTGCAGCGTCGACGGCAGCTGCACTCCCCCTCGCCCTCGTCGGCACAGGCTTCAGCTACCTTCCGGAGCGTCGACGCGCACAGTCCGCCCGACTCGCCATGCTGATCCCGGACGTCCGCGACGTCCGCCGTTTCGGTTCCGCGGCGTTCGACTTGTGTCTCGTCGCGTGCGGGCGCCTCGATGCCTACTACGAGCAGCACCTGAACACCTGGGACATGGCTGCCGGGGTGCTCATCGCCACCGAGGCCGGCGCCACCGCGTCGGATTTCGGCGGCGGCCCGCCGACCGTCGATGAAGTCGTGGTCGCCGCCCCGGACATCCATGCCGACCTGCTCCGCCTCATCGCCCGCACCGCCCCATAACGCAACAATCCTCGTTTGCGTCGAGATTTTCGCGCGACGTCCCGCACAAATCCCGACGCAAACGTGGTTGGGTCGCGGGTCGGGAATGGGGGCCGGTCGCGGGGCGGGCGGTCGATGGGTGTCAATCGAGTGGCGGATGGGGCATCATGGTGGCGTGGGCACACGCATCCTGGCCGTCGAGGACGACGAGCGCATCCGATCGGCGGTCAAGCTGGCCCTCGAAGACGAGGGGTGGATCGTCGACGAAGCCGAGAGCGGCGAGGAGGCAATCGAAAAGTTCCAGCGGTGCGCTCCCGACGTCGTCCTGATCGACATCATGCTCCCGGGCATGGACGGCTTCGAACTGTGTCGCACACTTCGCAAGACGAGCGACGTCCCGGTCGTGATGGTGACGGCACGAAACGACACCCACGACATCGTCGCCGGGCTCGAGGCCGGCGCCGACGACTACCTCACCAAGCCGTTCGCCCCCAAGGAACTGTCGGCCCGAATCCGGGCGCTGCTGCGTCGTATTCGGCCCAGCGCGCAGCGGCCACGCTCCGACTCGCGTTCGGCGACCTCGAACTGATCCCCGACGAGGGCAAGGTGCTGCGCGGCGGTGAGGAGGTGCACCTCACCAAGACCGAGTTCCGCTTGCTGTGCGAACTTGCCGAGAACCCGGGCAAGGTGCTCAGCCGCGAGGCGCTGCTCGACAAGGTGTGGGGATACGACTACTTCGGCGACGGTCGCCTCGTCGACGTGCACGTGCGGCGTCTGCGCACCAAGGTCGAGGCCGACCCGGCCAACCCGCGCCACGTCGTCACCGTCCGCGGGCTCGGCTACCGGCTGCAGACGTGACGGTCGGCGGGTCACTCCGTCGCCTGGCCAACAGATCCCGTCCGGCAGCGCTGGGCGTTCGGCGTCGAATCCTGCTGACGATCACGCTCGGCTCGATCGCACTCTCGCTGTTCCTCGCGATCACGACCTACGGGCTCACTCGTTCGAACCTGGTGCAACAACGCATCGACACCGCTATCAGCACGTCCCAACGCAACGCGCAAGGCGTCGAGCGCGACCTGCGCTCCAACCCGCCGACCGCCGAGACCGCCCGCGACTCGCTCAACCGGACCGGCGTCCAGAACTACCTCATCCGGTACCGCAATGGTTGGACGGGCGGCGCCGCCGCCAGCGACCCGGAGGCCCTCCCACCCGAACTCTTCGACCGGGTCGTCGAACAAGGTGAACCCGCCAGCCAGATCGCCATGATCGGCGATGACTTGAACATCGTGGTCGGCTGGGACGTTCCGGGCGTGGGCGCCTATTTCGAGTTCTTCAACCTCGACGAAGCAGAAGCGACGTTGTCGAGCGTGCGACTCTCGTTGCTGTTGGCCGGCCTCATCTCGACGTTGCTCGGCGTGTTGCTCGGCGTCTTCGCCGCTCGCCGGGCGGTCAAGCCTGTCGCGACGGCCGCGCAGGCGGCATCGTTGATCGCCGGCGGCCGCCTCGACACTCGACTCGAAGCATCTGACGATCCCGACCTGCGAGTCCTCACCGAGTCGTTCAACGACATGGCCGAGGCACTGCAGCAACGTGTCGAGCGTGACGCCCGATTCGCCTCCGACGTGAGCCACGAACTGCGTTCACCACTGATGACGTTGGCCGCGTCCGTCGAGGTGATGGAGGCGCGTCGCGACGATCTCCCCGAACGGGCGCAAGCTGCGCTCGACCTGCTCTCGAGCGACGTCATCCGGTTCCAGGGCCTGGTCGAGGACCTACTCGAGATCTCACGTTTCGATGCCGGCGCCATCCGCTTGCATCTCGAGGAGCTGATGGCGGCCGAATTCGTCCGCCAGGCAGTCGCCGTGAGCTCCCTGCCGTCGACACCGATCCACGTCTCCGAACGGGCCGAGGTGGCGCTCCTCCGAGGTGACCGGAGGCGGCTCGCCAGGGTGATCGCCAACCTCATCGACAACGCACGTGCCTACGGTGGCGGTGAGCCCGAGATCACGATCTCGATCGTCGACGACGCCGAAGACCCGATCACGCACATCCAGATCGCCGTCGAAGACCTCGGCCCCGGGATTGCCGAGAGCGAGCGCGACCTGATCTTCGAACGCTTCGCCCGCGGTGGCGGCGCGGGTCGACGAACCGGCAGTGAGGGCGCCGGGCTCGGGCTCGCATTGGTCGACGAGCACATTCGGATGCATGGTGGAAGGGTGTGGGTGGAAGATCGGCTCGACGGCCGAAGCGGCGCACGGTTCGTCATCGAACTCATGGCCACGGAGCTCGACGAATGAGCGCGGATCGGGCCTCTCGACGCCACCGCGGACGGATGGCCGTGTGCGCATTCATCGCTGCCGGCGCGCTCATATCGTGTTCGATCCAGGAGGACACAGCGCCACGGGTCATCCCGCAGGATCAGCGTGGCGTGTTGGGCGCCGACCTCGCGACAGGGGACGAAGCAGCAGGCTCCAATCTGATCTTCCTTCTCGCCCCGCGTGATCCCGACGAACCGCAACACCTCCGCTCGGTGCTCCGCGACGTGCCGAGTTCGCCGGCTGCGGTTCTGCGCTCGTTGCTTGCGGGGCCGAACGCCTCGGAGCAAACGGCGCAGATCGACACGTCCCTACCGCCCAACCTGACACTCAATTCGGTCAGAACGCTCGGCCGGGTGTCGATCATCGACGTCAACGAAGCGCTCGACGAACTCGATCCCGTCGATCTCCGCCTTGCCGTGGCACAACTCGTCGCGACGGCGACCGCGATCGAGGGTGTGGATGCCGTGCAGATCCGCATCGACGGAGAAGACCGGGTGTGGCC
>CAVPET010000051.1:0-14144 GCA_963703525.1 Ilumatobacteraceae bacterium
GAATGAATCGACACCGCGGGGGACGTGCCTGCCGACGCCGTGTTGCCGGCGTCACAGGTGGACGACCCGGCGACCGACTTCGACGAGACCACCTGTGAACCCGGTCCGCACGGCGCCACCGTCAGTCGGGTGGCCCGCACGCCGGGACGCACGTCCCAGGAGGTGCAGGATGCGGCGCACTCGTCGTGTGGGAAAGCCCTCGACGATCTCGACGAGCCGGCGGACGATGTCGACGAGCCGGCGGACGATGTCGACGAACCGGCGGACGATGTCGACGAAGCGACGGACGATGTTGACGAAGCAACGGACGCGGTCGAGGACGAGGACACCGACACCGAGGGGGATCCGGCCGGCCAGGTGGTCGAGCCCGGCGAGCCCGGCGAGGCGGGCGGCAAGGCGGGCGGCGGCGGCAGGGCCGAACACGCCACGAGTCAGGGCAAGGGCGGTGGGTCCGGCAAGTCGGGCAAGCGTGGCGGCTGATCGGTTGACCTGTTGATCGCTTGAGCCGTTGGCGGCGGTTGACCGGTTGATCAGCCCAATCAAGTTGATCGGTCGACAGTTGCTGCAATGGTCGTGGCGGTCGCGGTGGGCGAAGCGAACTGTTCCCAGCGCTCCGACCGCACCCCGTGACGAGCGGATACCGTGACGGGAGATGGATCGAGCACCGCAGGACTGGCTGACCAGCGCCCATGTCGCCATCGTCGCCGGTAAGGGCGGCGTCGGATCGTCCACCGTCGCCGCGGCGATGGCGCTCGCGGCGGCCCGCCAGGGCGCGGACGTGCTGTTCATCGCCGTCGACGGCCGCCCGGGCATGGGAACCCTGCTCGGCGGGCGCGACCTCGACAGCACCGACCGGGTCCTGCAACGGATCAAGGGCGCGGGGCAGATCAGGGGTCGCACGATCCCGGCCGATCAGGCCTTCGTCGACTACCTCGACATGCGTGGCGTCGGCGGGCTGCTGCGACGTGCCGCCTCGGCTGCGTCGCTGCCGATGATCGCCGCGGCCACCCCCGGCCTCGAGCACCTGCTGGTGCTCGGCAAGATCAAGGAGCTCGAAGTAGCGCGGGCGGCCGACCTCATCGTGATCGATGCCCCACCTGCCGGGCACGCCTCACCGTTCCTGCGAGCGGCCACCGGATTGTCCGATGCGGTGCAGTCCGGCCCGGTCCGCGAACAGTCCGAGGAGGTCGCCGCGATGCTGGCCGATCCGCAGCGATGCCGTGCGCTGTTGGTGACGCTTCCCGAGGAGACACCGGTGACGGAGGTCATCGAGCTCGCCCACGAACTCGGCGGTGAACTCGACGTCGCGTTGCTGCCGTTGGTCGTGAACGGCTGCTGGCCCGATCGTCCCGGCCTTCAGAAGACGCCGGCCATGGCGGCTCGATCGCAGAAGGTGAAGCTGACGCCCGATGCCAAGCGGGCCCTCGAGAGTTCGGCCGGGTTCGGCCGGGCACGGCTCGACCGCCAGCGCCATCAGATCGCCCGGCTGCATGCCGAAATCGACGAGCCGATCCTGATCCTGCCCCGCTTGCCGACCCCACGCCTCGGGCGCGACGAACTCGTGCTGCTCGCCGACGCATTGACCGTCGACGCATCGACCGCGGGGCCGCGATGAAATTCCCGTCCTTGGAGGCCACGGCGGCACACGGTTCGCTCGCTCCCGCGGTCGAGCATGCCTCGCTGCTCGTCACGTGCGGGCCCGGCGGGGTCGGCAAAACGACGACTGCCGCGGCGCTCGGCGTGGCGGCGGCAGGCGCCGGCCGCAAGGTGGTCGTCGTCACGGTCGATCCGGCGCGCCGCCTCGCCGAGGCGCTGGGGCTGGAGGACGGCGCCGCGGCCGATTCGCCGCACCGCGTGGAAGGCGTCGGTGACGACGAGGGTGGCGAGCTTTGGGCGCTCATGCTCGATGCCGCATTGACGTTCGACCGGCTGGTGCGTGAGCAGGCGTCGAGCCCGCAGCAGGCCGACGCATTGCTGGGCAATCCGCTGTACCGGGCGATTTCCGGGTCGCTTTCCGGCGCCCAGGAGTACATGGCCATCGAGCGTCTCCATCAGTTGCACACCAGCGGCGATTGGGATCTCGTGATCGTCGATACGCCCCCGTCGCGGCATGCGATCGACCTGCTGGAAGCGCCCGATCGACTGATCAGCTTCCTCAGTCACCCCGTGTATCGGACACTCACCATCGGGCACCGGGCCTTCGCCAAGGTCACCAACGCCGCCGCATCGATGTTCCTGTGGGCGGTGCGCAAGCTCGCCGGCCCGCAGATCGTGGAAGACACCCTCGAGTTCTTCCGCTCGTTGGCCAACATCGAGCCGGGCCTGCGACGTCGCGCAGGCGAGGTGTCCACCCTGCTGCGCTCGGACCAGGCGACGTTCATCGTCGTGTCGAGCCCACGCGCCGAAGCGATCGGCGAGGCCGAACATCTCGTCGACGCGCTACGCTCACGCGGCTTCCCGTTCGGTGGTGTGGTCATCAACCTCATCCATCAACTGCCCGAACCACTCGACCAAGGCGCCATCGATGAACTCGGCCTCGACGATCTGCCGCCCGGCCCGCTCGCCGATCACGTCGAATGGCACCATGACCTGCGACGGCTCGCGCTCGCCGAGCGCGACGAGCTCGCGGCGCTGGTCGTGCTCGCAGGCGACGTCGCCGTCGTCGAACTCGCGCTGCTCGACGTCGATGTCCACGACGTCGACGGCCTGGCCGGCCTCGCCGCCCGCCTCGTCGGTCAGGGCTAACGTGAACCCGTGCATCCCGCCCGTTGCTCCGCTGTCGACACCCAAATCGACGGGATGATCGATGAGATCGACGGGATTATCGACGGGATCTTCGGCCGTCCGCCTGAAGAAGGCGTCTCGCTCGCGGTCGTGCTCCAGCACCGTGGTGACGTCGTCGCCGAGCGGTACGGCACGCGGCCCGAGAATGTGTTCCAACCGGCGCAGACGATCGACGCCGACTCGACCTTGATCTCGTGGAGCATGGCCAAGTCGATCACCCATGCCGTGGTCGGGGTGCTCGTTCGAGACGGTCTGCTCGATGTCGGGGCCCCGGCGCCCGTGCCCGAGTGGGCGGGCGCCGACAAGGCCGGGATCACCGTGCTCGATCTGCTCGAGATGCGTTCGGGCCTCCGAAACGTCGAGGACTTCGTCGGGTCGTCGTACGTCCGTGCGACCGCACGCGACTTCGCGCGGTTCGGCGGGTTGTATCTCCACGACGGGGTGACCGATGACGGGCGCGGTGAGCAGATCCTGCCGGCCGGCCGGCTCGACCACGCCCGTACGATCGCGGCCATCGACCCGCACAGCGGGTTCGGCTACGGCCGGCACTGGTGGTCGTGGCCGCAGTTGCCCGGCAGCCTTGCGTGTTACGGCTATCAGGGACAGCGGATCATCGTCGTGCCTGATCGCGATCTGGTGCTCGTCCACCTCGGCCTGACACCGGTCGAATTCGCCCCGCAACTCGACCGTCGGCTCGCCGACCTGGTCGAGTCCTGCTGATCGGGCGGTCAGCGCAGTGAGCGAACAGGCCGCCAGTCGCTCCGATGCGACCCACGAGATGGATCGCGGCGCCCTGCCGACCGGCGAACTGCCGGCCCTCGTCAAGGATGAAGCCGCTCCACCTCGCGGGCTGCGGCCGCTGCGATTCACGATCAGGGCGTTGCTCCTCGTTGTCGTCGCGGTCTTCCTGCTACCGCCGGTGCTCACGGGGTTCCGGCAGGCCGCCGAGACCGCCGGCAGCGTCAACCCCGCGCTCCTCGTCACCGGGTTCGTGCTCCAGCTCATGGCCCTCGTCTGCTACTCGTTCCTCACGCGCGCGTCGTTGGGCACCGCCGGTAAGCGGCTGTCGTATCTTCGCGTCTTCCGCATCCAGTTGAGCACCAAGGCGCTGTCGAACATCGTGCCCGGCGGCAATGCCGCGGGTTCCGCGCTCGGCTATCGCCTGCTCACCCTCTCGGGCATCAGCGGCCCCGACGCAGGCTTCGCGCTGGCCACCGCCGGCATCGGATCGGCGGTCGTGCTCAACGTCATCCTTTGGATCGGTCTGATCGCGTCGATCCCGTTCCGGGGCGTCAACCCGGCCTACGGCCTGGCCGCACTCGTCGGCGTCATCATCATGGGTGTCGCCGCCGGGCTCGTCGTGGGTGTGATGGACGGGTCCGGCCGTGCCGAGCGCCTCATGCGCTGGATCGCCGGCCGGCTCCATCTCGACGAGGACAAGTTCGCCGCGGTGTTGCATCAGGTCGGCGACCGGCTCGAGGAACTCTCGAGTGACCGCCGACTGCTCCGCAACGTCGTGTTCTGGGCGGCGGCGAACTGGTTGCTCGATGCCGCGTCGCTGTGGGTCTTCCTGCGGGCCTTCGGCGAAACGCTGCCCGTCGACGCACTCATCGTGGCGTTCTGCCTCGCCAACGTGCTCGCCGCGATCCCGATCCTGCCCGGTGGCCTCGGCGTGGTCGAGGCGACCTACCTGACCACGCTCGTCGGATTCGGCATCCCACGTCGCGTCGTCGCGCCGGCGGTCGCCACGTATCGTTCGGCGCAGTACCTGATGCCGATCGCGCTCGGCGCCCTGGCCTATGCCTCGCTGCGAGTCGGCCCCTGGAAGATCGAAAAGCGTGACCGCCTCATCCGACTGCGCGACCTCGCCCGCGTCGAGACGGCCAAGGGCGAGTCGCGCATCGACTTCGCGTTGCGCTTCCAGCGCGAGACCGTGCCGCAGTCCGAGCCGGGCCCCATTTCGCCGGGCCCCATTTCGCCGGGCCCCACTTCGCCGCGCCAGGAGACGGGCGGTACCGTCGAGCGCCATGACGACCCATGAGCGCCCGTTCGGGCGATATCTCGAAGACTTCACGCCCGGCGACATCTTCCGCCACTGGCCCGGCAAGACCATCACCGAGTACGACGACCACCTGTTCTGCATGATCACGATGAACCACCACCCGTTGCACACCAACGACTGGTTCGCCGCGCGAGTCGGTGCAGGGGCGCAACGTGGTGGTCGGCAACCTCGTGTACAGCCTGGTGCTCGGCATGAGCGTTCCGGACGTGAGCGGTGCGGCGATCGCCAACCTCGAGGTCGAGACGCTGCAGCACAAGTTCCCGACGTTCCACGGCGACACCATCCACGCCGAGACACGGGTGCTGGCGGTGAAGGAGTCGTCGTCGAAACCGGATCGTGGTGTCGTGACGGTCGAGTCCAAGGGCTTCAACCAGGATGGCCAGGAGGTCTGCTACTTCAAGCGCAAGGTGTTGATCTGGAAGCGGGAGTTCGCACCCGACCGCACCCGCCCGTATGACGGAGCCTCCGCCTGGACCGACTGATCCCGCTCGATGTGGGCGCGGTGCCGACGTGGGGGACGCCGCTGCCGCTGCTGCGTGATCTGCCGTGGCGTCGCGTGCGTGACCCGTGGTGGGTCCTGGTCGCCGAGGTGATGCTGCAGCAGACGCAGGCACGTCGGGTGGTCACGAAGTGGGAGGTGTTCGTCGAGCAGTACCCGACGCCACGAGATTGTGCGGCGAGCTCGCTCGGTGACGTGCTCCGGCTCTGGCAGGGCCTCGGGTATCCGCGTCGGGCCCGCAATCTCCACGCCGCGGCCGCCGTGATCGTCGAGCGGCACGGAGGTGTGGTGCCCGACGATCTCGGCTCCTTGATCGACCTGCCGGGCGTCGGGCCCTACACGGCACGGGCGGTGCTCGCCTTCGCGTTCGAACGCGACGTCGCCGTGGTCGACACGAACATCGCCCGCGTCCTCGCCCGAACTACCGGCCGCCGCCTGACGCCCAAGCAGGCCCAGACCATGGCCGACGACCTCGTGCCCGTCGGTGAGGGCTGGGCCTGGAATCAACTGCTCATGGACCTGGGCGCCGTCATCTGTCGGCCTTCGCCTTCCTGCGACGATTGCCCGATCGCCGGCCGGTGCACGTGGAACCTCGCGGGCCGACCGGATCCCGATCCAGCCGTGGGTTCAGCCGGGGTGAGCACTCGACAGGCGCCGTTCGAGGGCAGCGACCGCCAGGCCCGCGGCCGCGTGTTGGCGGCTGTGATGAGTGGGTCCCGACCGATCACCGACTTCGACGAGCGGCTGCTCGCCGGGTTGCTGGATGACGGTCTGGTCGTCGTCTCCGACGGCACGGTCGCCCTTCCCGGTTGACCGGCCCGCCGGATTGGCCGGACGGGTCGGGTGGCCCTACGGTTGTCGGTCGTGCGCCCTCCGAAGGACTTCTTCCGACCGCTCGCCGTCGGGGCCCCCGAACCGCTTCGCGAGATCCCGTTCCCACCGAGCAGGATGATCCACTTCTTCCCGGCGGCGAACGACAAGATGCGCTCGAAGGCGCCCGACATCGCCCCGACGGTCGACATTCTGTTGGCCAACCTCGAAGACGGTGTGCCGGCCGACCAGAAGGAGGCCGCCCGCGCGGGCCTGGTCGAAGTCGCCCGGACCGTCGACTTCGGCAACACCCAGTTCTGGACCCGCGTCAACAGCCTCGATTCGCCGTGGGGACTCGACGACCTGACAGCCGCAGTGCTGGAGGCCGGCGAGGCGCTCGACGTGATCATGATCCCGAAAGTCGAGGGGCCCGAGGACATCCACTACGTCGACCGCCTGTTGGCCCAGCTCGAAGCGAAAGCCGGCCTCACTGAGCCGCTGCTGGTCCATGCGATCCTCGAGACGGCGCGTGGTGTCGCCAACGTGGAGGAGATCTGCGGCGCGTCACCACGCATGCAGGGTCTGTCGCTCGGGCCCGCCGACCTCGCGGCGAACCGCCGGATGAAGACCACGCGTGTCGGTGGCGGCCATCCCGGGTACCTCGTGCGGGCCGACCCGGTTCCCGGTGACGACGGGGCAGTCGAGATCGACCAGCCGCGAGCGACACATCAGCAGGATCTCTGGCACTACACGATCGCCCGCATGGTCGACGCGTGCGTGACCCACGGGATCCTGCCGTTCTACGGCCCGTTCGGCGACATCAAGGACACCGTCGCCTGCGAAGACCAGTTCCGCAACGCGTACCTGCTCGGGTGCGTCGGCGCCTGGAGCTTGCACCCCGTCCAGATCGACATCGCCAAGCGGGTGTTCAGCCCCGACCCGAACGAGGTCGCCCATGCCCAGCGGGTGATCGACGCCATGGGCGACGGCACCGGCGCGCTCATGCTCGACGGCAGGATGGAAGACGATGCGTCGGTCAAGCAGTGTCATGTGGTGGTCGCCCTCGCTCGCCGGCTCTCCGAGCGTGACCCCGAACTGGCGGCGGCGTACGGATTCGGGGGCAACGGCTCATGACGTCGGCGATGACGGGCGGCGACACCCGCATGACCGAGTATCTGCCATGACCGATGACCTGCCATGACCGATGACCTGCGTCCTCGCCGCTCGGTGCTGTACATGCCGGCGGCCAACGATCGAGCGCTCGAGAAGGCGCAGACCATTCCGGCCGACGCGATCATCTTCGACCTCGAAGATGCGGTCGCGCCCGATGCCAAGCCCGACGCCGCGGGTCAAGGCCGTCGCGGCGGTGCGGTCCGGGCTGTACGGGAACCGCGAACTCACGATCCGCTGCAATGGCCTCGATACCGAGTGGGGGGCTGCCGACGTCGCCGCCGCGGGCTCGGCCGGGCCCGCGGCCGTCGTCATCCCGAAGGTCGATTCCGTCGCCTACGTGGACGAGGTCTCGGCTCAGCTCGATGCCGCCGGCGCGCCGTCGTCGGTGCGGATCTGGCCGATGATCGAAACACCCACGGCGATGTTCAACGTCCGTGAGATCGCCACGCACCCGCGGGTCGCCGTGCTCGTGATGGGCACCAACGATCTGGCCAAGGAACTCCGCTCGCCCATCGTGCCTGGTCGCCACCCGCTCGTGACGCACCTGGCGACGGCACTGCTCGCCGCCCGTGAGGCCGGCAGGGCGATCCTCGACGGGGTCTACAACGACGTCAAGGACGCCGCGGGATTCGAGGCCGAGTGCCGCCAGGGCATGGAGATGGGCTTCGACGGCAAGACGCTGATCCACCCGAGCCAGGTCGAGCCGGCCAACGAGATGTGGGCCCCAACGGCCGGCGATGTCGAGTACGCCGAGCGGGTCATCGCGGCCTTCGACGAAGCGGTTGCCGAGGGGCGGGGAGTGGTGACGGTCGACGGTCGGATGATCGAGAACCTGCACGTCGCGAACGCGCGACGGGTGCTGGCCGTCGCGGCGGCGATCGACGCGCTCTGAGCGCACGGTCCCCCGCATGCTTCGCTGCCCCTGACCGCTCACGGGGCCTGTCACCGGCACCGTCCCGAGGCTGCGTTCTGCGGACGGTCCTCGGAACGCTCCCGGCGCCACCCGTTCGCTGTTCCCGACGGCTCACGGGGCCTGTCACCGGCGCCGTCCCGAGGCTGCGTCCTGCGGACGGTCCTCGGAACCCTCCCGGCGCCACCCGTTCGCTCGTGTCAGTGTGGTGTGGTCAGTGTGGTGTGGTGGTGATGGCGACGAGGATCCGGTCGAAGGCGGCGTCGGCGTAGGCGATCATCTCGTCGTCGGTGCGGTCCTGGATCGGATGTGGCGTGAACACGCGTGCGACGGCGGGAAAGCCGAGTGATGCCGCCTGGGCGGTCGCCGCGCCGACGAACTGATCGGACGCGACGAACATTCCCGGGATACCACGGAGTTCGAGTTCGTTGATGTCGTGCACACTGCACGACGTGCAACTGCCTCAATCGGCGAGGGCTTCGATCACCACGTGGCACTCGGTGGCGATCTGGTGGCGCAGGTCGACCGGCGCGGGCTTCGTGAACGTGGGCTTGCGGTAGCGCTTCACGGTGGCGCCGAGTTCGCCGAGGCGTGCCTCGACGCGGTCGAGGAACACGTCGCCACGCGGCTTGGAGATGTCGAGGAGGCCGACGGTCAACCCGTCGACCGACGCCGGGCGATCGAGTGGGCGGCGTTCCGCGATCGTTCGCTCGCCGGTCGGATCGAGGATCGTTCGGTTCATCTCGGCAACCTCCAGGTCGCAATGGTTCCCAGGTCGCAACGGTTCCCAGGTCGCAACGGTTCCCAGGTCGCGCCCGATCAGTATGCCACCACTCGGGTGACGGGCTGGGAACCGGCGTCGCCGTTGACCCAGCCGCCGATGATCTCGGAGAACAGCCCGGCTCCACCACCGGCGTGGGTGAGCATCAGCCCACCGGCGCGGAACTTGGGCAGCGACGGTACGTCGGCGAACGCCTCCGGGATGCCCTCGGCCATACCGCCGGCGCCGCGGACGAGATCGGAACCGGGCCGGTCGAGATGCGCACTGATGCCGGCGATGATCGCCTCGCGCCCCCAACCGGCGTCGGCGAACACTCGTGCGTGCTCGGGCCCCAACACGAGGATCGCGTCGAACCCGAGGACCAGCTTCGGGTGGTGCATCGCCTGCAGACCGGCGGCGAGCGAACGGGCCAGCGAGTCGGGCTCGCGTGACAGCTGATCGACCACGCAGCGCGGGCCCTCACCGGCGAAGAGGGTGATCGCGTCGATGCCGGGCTCCACGCCGTGCTCGCCGGCGAGTGTGCCGTACGGCGAGTCGACGTCGTTCTCGGCGAAGCAGAAGCCGACTTTGCCGGGGCCGCCGTGCGTGGCGCGGTCGATCTCGCCGGGCCGCCCACCACCGACATTGCGGATCACCAGCTGCAGGGCGCGGCCGATGGTCGAGTTGGCCCGGTTGCCCTGACCGAGCGCATTGCCCGCCGAGTTCATCCCGATCGCGCGTGTGCCCGGCCCACTGCAGATCACGACGGGTCCGACCGGCATCGTCGTGGACAGGACCCCATGGATGTTGAACTCGTCGGTGCAGGCGGCCTCCACCGCGGTGAGCACCCACGGTAGGTACTCCGGTCGGCAACCAGCCATCACCGCGGCAACGGCGACCTTCTCCACGGTGACGTCGACGAGATCGGGCGGCACAGTGGCGACGATGTCGGAGGGCGCACGCGTCGTGCCCTCGAGCATCCGCATCACGCGTTCCTCGGTCGGGGGGACGACGGGCAGCCCGTCGGTCCACCCGCGGTTGAACATCATCTCCATCTCGTCTTCAGCCGCGGCCACTTCGATTCGGCGCGACGAGAGCATCGACGCGCCGAATCGGACGCGCAACGCGTCGATGAGGTCGGGGTCGACGCTCATCGAGCCGCATCCCGGCCGGAACGCAGGGAGCTCCGGCCCCAGCCCGGCGACTCCGGTCAGGTGTTCCCACTCGGTGCGGAGCCACCCGACCGTGCGGGCCACCTCCACGCCGTCGACCACACGGATGACCGTCGGCACCGTCTCGATCTCGTGGCTCCAGCTGACCGCGAGGTCGGCGTCGTGGACCGCAGGGGGATCATCGGGGAAGGTCGGATCGTCCTGTGTGTAGACCGTCAGCGACGTAGCGGCTGCGAGCCGGTGCAGCACGGGCACGACCATCTGACACGTCTCGCACTCGCGCTTCACGACGACGACAATTCCATCGGGAAGCGGCGCCGGAGATCGGGCGACGGTCATTCGAGGAACCCGATGACCAGATCGTTGACGACGTCGGGTGCTTCGAGCTGCAGGAAGTGGCCGGCGCCGGCGACGATTTCGATCGTCACGTTGCCGGGCGTCAGTGCGCGGGCGGACTCGGCGACCTCGACGCCGATGCATCCGTCGTCGGCGCCGTGCAAGTACAGCGTCGGCTGCGTGGGAACGGCGCCGGTGGCTGCCTGCACGTCAGCGAGCCCCGGATCGACGAGCCCGTCGCCGAGGGCAGCACGGTAGAGGCCGAGCGCCGCGGCGAGGTTGGCCGGCTCGGCGAGCGCGGCCTTGGCGTTGGTCAGATCGGAGTCCCACGCACCGCCGGGGGACCAGTCGTTCCAGAGCATCTCGATGAACGCCTGGTCGTTGGCTGCCAGGACGAAATCGGCGAACGGGTGCTGGAAGAAGAACATGTACCAGGAACGCTTCAGCTGTGTGAGGTTGCCGATGAGCGCGGCGGCCATTGCCGACCCCGGTGGCACCGCCATGCCGACCACCTTCGACCAACGCCCGGGTTCGTGGGAGGCCGCGCCGTACGCGATCGATGCGCCCCAGTCGTGACCGATCACGACGGCGCGCTCGTCACCTTCGAACTGCTCGTGCAGGCGTAGCACGTCGACCGACGACACGCCCGCCTGATACCGACCGTCAGCCGGCACGGTGCTCGGCGCGAAGCCCCGGATGAACGGCGCGGCCACACGCAAGCCCGCCGCGTCGAGGCGGGCCATGAGATGACGCCACGAGTGCGCCGAGTCGGGGAAGCCGTGCACGCACACTGCAAGCGGTCGCGATGCGTCATCGAACGAGGCCGAGGTGAGCACCGCGAGATCCACGCCGTTCACGGACACCGTTCGGAGGAGGGTATCGGTCATGTCGGCGAACGTAGTCCGGTAGCGCGAGCGGGCGTGACGTCGGGCGTGACGTCGGATGCGACCGACGTCACGTGGACGAACTTGTGTCGAACGACCCCTCCCGACGTATCGTGCGTTCATCGGGGGTTCATCATCGCCAGAGGCTGCGCGGGACGGCATGCAGATCACCTTTCACGGTGTTCGTGGTTCGACGCCGTGCCACGGCCGCGAGATCGTCCGCTATGGCGGGAACACGTCCTGCGTGTCCCTGTCGGTCCCTGGCCACGACCCGATCGTGTTCGATCTCGGCACCGGGCTGCGCTACTTCGGGCTGACGCGACTGCTGAACGAGCCCTTCGTCGGCACGTGTCTGCTGTCTCATCTCCACTGGGATCACATCCAGGGCTTGCCGTTCTTCAAACCGGTGCTGCGCGAAGGATCCGACGTGCACATCTACGCCCCGAGCCAGGACGGCGATGTCTCCGTCGAGAAGGTCTTCGCCGACACCATCAAGCCGCCGCTGTTCCCGATTCAGTTCTCGATGTTGCCGGGCATCATCACCTTCCACGAGCTGGCCGACGACGAGTTCCTGCTCGGCGACGACATCGAGGTGATGTCACGCCTGATCCCTCACGTCGGTAACACCCTCGGATTTCGGCTCACGTGGCAGGGATCGACCGTCACGTACATGAGCGATCATCAGATGCCCGTCGACGGATCGTTCGCGGCGACGCGGGGAGCGATCGACCTGTGCCGTGGCGCCGACCTGCTGATCCACGACGCGCAGTACACACCTTCGGAGTTCGAGCAGAAGAGCACCTGGGGCCATTGCACCCTGGAGTACGCGGTGTGGCTCGCGGCCGAGGCCGGCATACGGCGCCTGGCGCTGTTCCATCACGACCCGGCGCATCACGACGACATCCTCGACACGCTCGTCGACGCGGCGATCGACTGCGGCTCGAAGATGGGCGTCGAGGTGTTCGCGGCCCGCGAGGGCATGGTCGTCGACGTCTGAGCCCGATCGTCCCACTGCTCGACTCCGTTGATCCGGTCGACTCCGTGAAGAGGGCGATGTCCCTGGTCGAGCGGCGCTCGACGACTCATCGGCGAATCGCGGTGTGAGCACCATCGCCGTCGTTTCATCGATCGTGGTCGGCGTCGCCTTCGTCGTCGCCGGAGGCTCCAAGTTGGCCGTCGGACACTCGTGGCCCGAGCAGGCCGCGGGCCTCGGCGTGCCGGCGTGGATCGTTCCATTCGTGCCGTGGGTCGAGATCGCCGTCGGCGCCGCGCTCATCACGCAGCTGGCGCCTCCGTGGCCGGCCGTCGCCGCGCTGGCGATGCTGGTGGCGTTCACCGTGGTGATCGCACGCAACCTCGCGCAGGGCCGCCGCTCGCCTTGTGCGTGTTTCGGAGCCTGGTCGGCCAAACCGATCGGGCCCGCCCACCTCGTACGCAACGGTGCGCTGATGGCGTTCGCCCTCCTCGCGCTCCTGTGAGCGTGAGTCGGGTGTTTGCGCTGCGTCGGGTGTTTCCGGCGCGATTTCCGCGGGTCAAACACCCGACGCAGCGCAAACACCCGACCAGGCTGGGCCGGACCCGACCAGGCTGGGCCGGACCCGACCGGACCGGACCGGACCGGACCGGACCTGTTAGGTGGTGGCGAGGATGAAGGCCAGGGTGCGGGCCTCGTCGCGCCAGGCTTCGTAGCGTCCTGTCGGGCCACCGTGGCCGGCGCCCATCTCGGTGCGCAGGACGATCGGCGCGCCGCTCGTGTTCACCGAGCGGAGCCGGGCAGTCCATTTCGCCGGCTCGTGGACGCTGACCCGGGGATCGTTCAACCCGGCGGTGGCATAGATCGCCGGATAGTCGGCGGCGACGGTGTTGTCGTACGGGGAGTACGACGCCATCACGCCGGCGAACGGCTCGGTGCGTGGGTCGCCCCATTCGTCCCATTCGGTGACGGTGAGCGGGAGCGTCGGGTCGCTCATCGTCGAGACGATGTCGACGAAGGGAACCTCGGCAACGGCGCCGGCGAACAGGTCGGGTCGCATCGTGACGCAGGCGCCGACCAGCAGCCCCCCGGCGGAACCACCACGGATGGCGAGCCTGCCGGGAGCGACGACCTTGCCGGCGATGAGATGCTCGGCGCTCGCGATCGTGTCGGTGAAGGTGTTGGACTTGGCCAGCAACTTGCCGTCGAGGTACCACTGACGACCGAGTTCGCCGCCACCCCGCGGGTGCACGAGCGCCCAGACGTAGCCGCGATCGAGCAACGACAACCGCGCCACGGAGAACCAGGGCGGCAGCGCGGCCTCGTACGCGCCGTAGCCGTACAGCACACCCGGTGCAGTGCCGTCGAGCGCCGTGTCGACGTGGTGCACGATGTCGATCGGCACCAGCGTGTCATCTGGCGCGGTCGCCCAGATTCGTTGTGATCGGTAACGATCGAGGTCGACGTTCGGAGTGGGGGCCTGCCGCAGGAGTTTCCGCTCGCCGGTCACTACGTGCTCGTCGTACAGCGTCGGTGGCACGGTCGTGGACTGGGTACCGAACCGCATCGTGTCGGTCGACCACTCCGGGTTCGATGCCAGGTCGACGTCGTGGGGAGCGTTGCCGAGCTCGACGATCCGTTCGCTGCCGTCGCGGAACAGGATCCGCAGGCGGGGCTGCGCGTCGGCCCATTCGTGGATCACGAGGTGTCCGGCGAACGGCTCCGCGCCGCTGATCCGGCGGCCCGGTACGTGGGCGACGAGTTCGGACCACGACGACCCG
>CAVPET010000052.1:0-24908 GCA_963703525.1 Ilumatobacteraceae bacterium
CACGCGCGGAACCGACCATCGGCACGGTCATCGCCATCGACGTGGCGCCGAAGCAGGGCCCACGGGCCAAGTCCGACTACGGGATGTCGGTGTCGGGATTCCGCGCGTTGCGCTCGACCGTCGCAAGGTCGTCGACGACGTACCCGAGCGTGTCGGCGGTGCTGCTGCGCAGCATGTTGACCGGCGCGGTCCACAATCAGCAGGCCGCGATGCGCGATGGTGTCATCGACTTGTTGTTGCAACTGCATCTGCCGGGGGTGGGTCTCTTGGAGTTCGATCGCGTACGAGAGGTGGCCAAGGCCGGCTACGACGATTCCGTCGGACGGATTCGTGAGTGGGCCGAGACGCAAACCTGGTTCGGGTCGGCCGGGTGATCCTGCTCACGCTGCGCGACCTCCGCTTCCGTCTGGTCCGTTTCGTCGTCGTCGTGCTCCTCGGGGCCGTGGTCTTCGCGTTGTTGTTCGTGATGACCGGGTTGGTCGAGCAGTTCCACCGTGAACCGGTCGACACCGTCGACGCGTTCGGCGCGACGGCATGGGTGCTCCCCGCAGGCGTCTCGGGTCCGTTCACGGCCTCTTCGACCATGCCGGCCGACTCGGTCGCCGACGTCGACGCCGACACGGCGGTAGCCGTGGTGACCGCGCGGTCGAGCCTGACGCACGGCTCGACCACCGAGGAGGTGATCGTCGCCGGCCACGACCATGGAACGCTCGGCGCCCCCAAGACGGTCGATGGCCGCGCTGCCGAGGCGCCGGGTGAACTGGTCGTGGACGAGACGCTCGGCGCCGATGTCGGCGACACCGTGAGCGTCGGTGGGGCGGAGTTCACCGTTGTCGGGCGTTCGCGCGACACGACCCTGCTGGCCGGCGTGCCGGTCGTGTTCATGACGATCGAGGACGCTCAGGACCTGGTGTTCCGCAGCCGCGACGTCATCAGCGCGGTACTGGTCGACGGCGACATCACGTCGTTGCCCGACACGCTGGTGGCGGTGTCGGCCGGCGACGTGGCGAGCGATACTCTGAACCCGCTCGAAGGCGCCATTGCCTCGGTCGACCTGGTGCGCGTGCTGCTGTGGATCGTCGCGGCGGTGATCATCGGGGCGATCGTCTACCTCTCGGCGCTCGAACGGCAACGTGACTTTGCCGTGCTCAAGGCGATCGGCACGTCGAACAGGACGCTGCTGGCGAGCCTGGCACTCCAGGCGGTCCTCGTCGCGCTGGCCGCAGTGGCGATCGCCGCAGTCATCCAGGTGTTCCTGGCGCCCGCGTTCCCGATGAAGGTGCGGGTGCCGGCTCGGGCCTTCTGGCAGCTCCCGCTGCTCGCCGTGGTGATGGCGCTCGCGGCCGGTGCGGCCGGGATGCGCCGCGTCGCGCGCTCCGACCCGGCGCTCGCGTTCGCCGGAGCGGGAGCCTGAC
The DNA here is from genome assembly GCA_963703525.1 of Ilumatobacteraceae bacterium. GTDB lineage: Bacteria > Actinomycetota > Acidimicrobiia > Acidimicrobiales > Ilumatobacteraceae > Sva-07. Next base: position 1,416 of record CAVPET010000052.1, read on the forward strand.
ATGACCGATCTCCGAGTCCGTGATCTCGTCGTCGAGTTCGTGCACGACGGGTATGCGGTGCGTCCGCTCGACGGCATGTCGTTCGATGCGCCCGCCGGCGAGCTGGTGGTGTTGCTCGGCCCGTCGGGGTGCGGCAAGACCACCCTGCTGTCGTGCGTCGGCGGCATCCTCACGGCGACGTCGGGGTCGATCCGCCTGGGCGAGATCGACGTCACCGGGCTCGGTCAGCGCAAATTGGAGGCGTATCGACGCGACCACGTCGGGTTCGTGTTCCAGGCGTTCAACCTGATCCCGTCACTGTCGGCACGGGAGAACATCGCCCTGCCGATGGTGCTCACGGGCCGGGATCGCCGCGCGGCGTTCGAGCGGGCCGACGAGCTGCTCGAGATCGTCGGGCTGTCGGATCGGGCGAACCATCGTCCGTCCAAGCTGTCGGGTGGTCAGCAGCAGCGGGTCGCGGTGGCCCGCGGGCTCGGCAACGATCCGCCGCTGCTGCTGGCCGACGAGCCCACGGCGAACCTCGATCACATCCAGGCCGAGGCGATCATCCGGTTGTTGCAGGAACTCCGCTCGCAGGGTCGCACGATCGTCGTGTCGACGCACGACGCCCGTCTCGTGCCGATCGCCGATCGGATCGTGCACATGGTGCCCGACACCGCCGAGGCCGAGCAGCCGACGCATCAGGTCACCTTGGCCGCCGGTACGTCGCTGTTCGAGCAGGACGACCACTCCGATTTCGTCTACGTCGTCGACAGCGGTGAGATCGACATCATCCGCGTGCTGGCCGATGGCGGCGAGGAGCTCCTCAGCCGGATCGGCGCCGGCCGGTACTTCGGTGAGCTCGGACCGTTCCTCGGATTCCGGCGTTCCGCATCCGCGCGGGCGCACACCGATGTCGAGTTGACCGCCTACAACCCGAGGGTCTTTCGCGAGCGCGTCCTGCACCGCACGTGACCGCGATCCGCCGAGCGGTCTCTTCACGGTCTGTCATCCCGGAGAGGGGTCAACGCTGCGGCGCCCACGCTCATGGCCGAGGTGTCGTAACGCTGGGTGTATGAGCACTCGCGGACCACCGGGGCAGTCAGCCCTGACGATCTCGCCCGGCTGAGCGCCATTCGGAAGGCCGCCCTGGTCGTCACGATCTGGTGACGAGGGCCGCAGGGCGCGGCGAGGGCACGGCCGAGAGCTACATCGTGCAGGCGATCGCCGGTTCCGGCGAGGTGGTGATCCTGCCGGGCGACGGGCACGTGCTCGGGCGCAGCGACGCTTCGATCACCGAACGCCTCGAGGAGTGGCTCCCGGCCGTGCTCGAGTCGGCACCGCCTCAGGTGACGTAGACCGGGGTGCCGATCGGGGCGAAGGCCCAGAGGAACGCCGCGTCGAGGTTCGACTGGCGCTGGCATCCACCCGACAGCTTCTGGCCGAGTTCGGTGTCGGTCTGGTACGCCGAGCCGTCGCTGATGTGCGTGGGGATGCCGTGGAAACCGATCGCGCCGCGCTCGGTGTCGAGCCAGCGAATCATCTTCGGCAGCAGTGCCTGGCCGTTCCACGCGGTCGACACCTCCGACCGGCTGTATACCTCGTGGCGACCGGGAACCTCGTTGCGGTACTGGCTGCCGGTGACGAGATAGGAACGGACCACCCGCTCGTGGTCGTCGACCGCCCACACCCGTTGCCCGGCGCGGTCGTAGACCACCCGCTTCCCGGCGCCCTGGCCGCTGTTGGCCGGCATCGAGGGTGCATCGTCGCCGGTGGTGGCCACCGACGACAGCGCGACGCCCCAGCTGTCCTTGGTGCCGGGTGCCGGTGGCGGTGTGTGGATCACGAACGAGTCGTCGCCCGGCCAGATGCCGAGCGTGCCGGCGGTCTTGCCACCGACGATGCCGTCGGCGAGCAGATCTTCGCTGTTCTGGAACGCGCGGACGGCGGCCTGGGTCGCGATGTCGAACGTGCCGCTGATCGTGCCGGAGTAGAAGCCGGCAGCGGTGAGCGCCTTCTGGACGCACTCGACCGATGGGCCGGTGTCGTCGTGCTGCACCGACGTGACCTCGACCGTGCACGCGTCGAGTTCGACCGACGGCTGTTCGACGATGTCGTCGGCCGGAATGATCATCGCCGACACGTCGATCGCGCCGGCGGCCACGGTGGCTGCCTGGCTCGGTGAACGATCGTCGGTGGTCAGCGCGACGCCGACACCGAGTGCACCGATGACGAGCACGCCGACCGCGATGAAGCGCCAGTCCCAACGGGAGTGGATCTCGTGGTGGGACCGAACCTTCGGATCGGAGGGTGGTTGGCGGCCGTGCATCGATGGGGTGGGGTTGAGGTCGCTCAAGGCGTCGGAAGTGGATCACTGTACCCGCCGTGAGGAACCTGGTGCACTGGGGCCAGGGACCAGTGCACCAGGTTGCGGTCAGGTCCGGTGGCGAACGGGCGTCGTACACTCGGGGCGACATGGGTGCCAACACCGAGCTCGATCGTGCGGTCGATCAGCGGCTGGCGGAACACGACCTGCGATACGCCTCCGGTCGGCGTCAGATCGTGAGCAGCCTGTGTGCGGCCGGTGGGCCGGTCACACTGCCGGAGCTGCTCGAGTTGGCTTCCGATCTGGCCCAGAGTTCGGCGTACCGCAACCTCTCGCTGCTCGAGGAGGCGGGTGTCGTCCGGCGGCTCGTGCGCGGCGGGGATCACGCGCATTACGACTTGGCCGAGGAGCTCATCGAGCATCACCACCACATGACCTGCGAGCAGTGCGGCCAGGTGCTCGACTTCACGCTGCCGGCACGAATCGAATACACCCTCGACGACACGTTTGACGAGATCACACGAGCCGAAGGATTCAGGCCCCGTCACCACGTGATCGACGTGTACGGGCTCTGCGCGGACTGTTCGCCGTGACGACGCGCCGCGACCTCGGCGGCGCGAACCAGCGGTCAGGCGCGGTCGAAGACGGCGATCACATCGGCGAGGCCGCTCGTGTAGAGCAGCGAGAAGTGCGCCCCCTCGCACGTGGCCGGTCCACCGGTGAGCGGTGGTAGCTCGGTCGGTGGCAAGGGCATCTCGAACGCGACACCCTCGATCTCGCCGGTCAGGGTGCCCCAGCCGCCTTCGATGACGTCGTTGGTGATCAAGACTGCGCCGTCGGTGATCTCGTAGGTGCCGGCGAAGTGCTGGTCGAGCGGCCCCGTCATGAATCCGTTGGGCACGGTGAAGGTGGCGACGATGTTGACGTAGGTCTCCGCGGCGTCACCGTCGAAGGACATGCTGATGCTGCCCTCCGTGGTGATCGGGACTCCGGGCATCAGCGACGTGAACAGCTCGTTCGTCTTCTCGGTGTTGAGCACCCAGTCACCGTCCAGGCAGTCCGCGGTGAGGCCCGCTGCGGTCGGCGGGACGGTCGTGGCCGGCTCGGTTGTCTCCGGCTCGGTGGCGGGTGGTTCGGTGTCGGGGGCGGTGTCGGCCGGATCGGAGTCGTCCGGCTCGGGCGGTTCGACGTCGGCGATCGTGGTGGAGGTCGAAGTCGTGGTGTCGCCGGAGTCGGCGTCGTCGGATCCGCCGCAGGCGGCGAGGATCAGCGTGCCCGTCGCGAGGGCCGCCAACAGCGTCCCTCCTCGTGTCGTCGGTCTGTGCATCGATGCTCCCGTTCTGCCGGATCGACACCCTGACGGTTCGCCGTGGGTCAGATGCCGAGCGATTTGGCGATGATCGTCTTCATCACCTCGTTGGTCCCACCATAGATCAATGTGACCTGGGCGTCGCTGTAAGCGCGTGCGTATGGCCGACCCCGATCGACGTTTGCGTCGGGAAATCTGAGGACCTGCCCACCCGATCCCGCGACGCAAACGAGGTCGGTGACCCCGGACGGGTGGCTGGCTTGGTCCGCTTCCGCGCACGCGCGGCCGACGACCGAGTTGATCACCTCCGCGTGTTCAGAGTCGCACGGTGCGATCGATGGACAGCTCGCGGTCTTCGCCGGCGGAAGCCTGGTGGAGGACGTAGCAGTCGGTTGCACTGGCCCTACTGATTGGATGACGTCCGACCGTATGCACAACATTTGGTGCGGGACTATGCCCCGCTAAGCCCCGCTAAGTGAGGATCCTCACCAGGGCTCGCAGCACCTTCGTTTGGTGGACTCGATTGTGATGGGTGAAGTCGCGGAAGTCATCGAAGAGGCCCTCGTCGAGGTCTGTGGTAACGCGGACGAGACGGCGCGAGACGATGGCGGCGCTGGGCATGTCGAGAACGGAGCTCAGTAGCTCAGTAGCTCCGCGGATGTCGGCTGCGATCGGCCGGAGTTGGCGATGGCGGCCCGAGACTCATCGAGGGTCGCCGCCGGCGGCCCTTCGGCTCGGCGTGCCGGGCGAGCAGGGCCTCCTTCACCGGCTCGATCACACAGTCCGGACGCCGTAACACGTCAGCGCGCGTCCGTGGGCGCCGTTGCCAACCTGTCGGTACTGTTGGGGGATGGAGGTGCTCATCGCCGGCGGCGGCATCGCGGGTCTGACGATGGCGCTCACCTGCCACCAGATCGGCGTGCCGGTGAGGGTGTACGAGTCGACCGACGAGCTGCATCCACTCGGTCTCGGGATCAACCTGCAGCCGAGCGCCGTGCGTGAACTGTACGACCTCGGGCTGGAGGCCGAGCTGGCCTCGGTCGGTGTCCGGATCCGCGGGTTGGCACTCGTCGGCCGCAATGGCGACGACGTGTGGTCGGAACCACGTGGACTCGACGCCGGTTGGCGCTGGCCGCAGTACTCCCTGCGTCGCGGTGAGCTGGAGATGATGTTGTACCGAGCCGTCGTCGCCCGGCTCGGGCCTGACGCCGTCATGACGGGCCACCGCGTCACCGGTTACGAGCACACGATCGGAGCTGTGCGTATCGAACTCACGAAGACAGACGGCGGCGTCGAACGGACCGAAGGATCCGTGCTGCTCGCCGCGGACGGGCTGCACTCCGCGGTCCGCCACCGGATGTTTCCCGGCGAGGGCGGCCCGAGGTGGGGTGGCGCGGTCCTGTGGCGTGGCACGGCGCCGGGCCCACCGCTCCGCGACGGCGCGTCGTTCCTGGTCGTCGGCAATACCAACCAACGCTTCGTGACCTTCCCGATCTCCGAACCCGATCCCGTGACCGGGACGCAGACGCACAACTGGATCGCCGAGCGCAGGTTCGATCCCGCACGGGGGTGGCGTCGCGCCGACTGGAACTCACGCGTCGGGATCGACGAGTTCATCGGCCATTTCCGCAACTGGGACTTCGACTGGCTCGATGTTCCCGCGCTCATCGGGCGCTCGGATGAGATCTTCGAGTACCCGATGGTCGACCGCGACCCTGTGGGTCACTGGGTTCACGGCTCGGTGGCGCTCATCGGCGACGCGGCCCACGCGATGTATCCGGTTGGCTCCAACGGGGCGAGCCAGGCCATCGTCGACGCCCGTGTGCTCGGCGCCGCCTTCGTCCGGCATGGCGTCGGGCGCGACGCGTTGCACGCGTACGAGTCCAAGCTCCTCGACGACATGTCGTCGCTGGTGCTGCGCAATCGGGTCAGCGGGCTGTCGTCGTTCGTCGGCGAGGTCGACGAACGCTGCCCGCGTTTGCTCGGTGACCTCGACGGCGATGCCGCGCGCGCCGACGTCGAGCAGTTCGTTGCCGGGTACACGACGACCGGCAGGGTCGGCATCGAGGCGATGAACCGGTCACCGCCCACGATCGCTGCGGGCGCAGTGTTACCGCCGACGTAGACGGCGGTGTCATCCGGTGGGCCAAGCCTTGCGGTACCGCTCGACGAGCCAACGATTGAACTGCACGTGGCTCTCCTCCTGCCACGAGTACCGGCCCCGTGCCGCGTACCTGCTCTGGAGGCCGACCTGCACCTTGGTGGTCGCGTCCTGGTCCTGGCGGACGAACACCTGCACGCCCGCGTCGCTCATCTGCAACAGATGGTCGAACATCGGGTGCTCGACTGCGGTGGGGTGGAAGAGGTACCCGATCTCGACGTCGATGGTGTTCGCGGTCTTCGGCGTGATGATGAAGAAGAAGGCCTGATCGGGCGCCGTGCCAAGGTTCAGCGTGGGTGGCATCAGCGCGAACGTGGACCGCCGGCGCTCCTCGTCGGTGAGCTTCGGGTAGATCGGCATCAAGGCCTTGGTGGTGGCGTTGAAGCCACCGTCCATGTGGATGTAGCCGTTGGTTCGAAAGATGACGTTGGACTCGCTGGAGTACGGCGCCGGGAACGCAGCGAGTTCGCTGGGGCAGAAGTCCTGAATGGTGTGGTGCAGCCTGTTGGCGTGGTAGCCGTCGTTGAAGTTCTCGAACATCACCTTCCAGTTCCAAGGGAGGTCGGTGAGGGTGAACGTGCCCGGGCACACCGCGGTCTCGAGTTCGTAGTTGGTGAGGTACGGCTCGTAGCCGGCCAGTGTGGGCGCCAGAGGCGGCGCATCAAGATCGAAGTGCACGAACACGAAGCCCTGCCACAGTTCGACCTTCAGAGGCGGCAGCGGGTGGTCCTTCTTGTCGAAGCCGTTGGTGCGCTCCATCGCCGGGGCCCCGAGCAGGCGACCGGTGAGGTCGTAGCTCCACAGGTGGTAGAGGCACGTGAACTTGGCGCAGTTGCCTTCGCTGTCGGCCACCTGCATGCCACGGTGCCGGCAGACCGCCGAGAACGCGCGGACAGATCCGTCCTTCGCGCGGGTGATGATGATCGGCTCATTGTTCACGGTGGCTGTGAAGTAGTCGCCCACTTCGGGAATGCGCCCGGCGCGCCCGACGCACAGCCACTCCTTCGCGAACAGCGCCTCACGCTCGAACGCGAGGAACTCCTCGGAGGTGTAGACCTGAGGTGGCAGTGTGACGGCGTCGGCCACGTCGACGACGGACTCGTCGAAGGACGACAGAAGTTCGGCGCTGAGGATCGTCATGCGGACAGGCGCCCTTCTTGCGTGGTTTGCGCGGAGGCGGCGCGCAGCAGGAACTTGCGGATCTTGTCCACGCTGGTGCGTGGTAACCGTTCTACCAATGTGATGTCACGAGGGCGTTTCACCTCGGTCAAGCGTTCGTGACACCAAGCGTGCAACGCGTTGACATCGAGTGGCGCGGCGACCGTCCGGTGTGGTGCGGAGTACGACCAGCTCAAGTGAGGATGCTTCGCCCGAGGAATGCATGGCAGCCGAGCGTGCCGTCGACCACCTGGGTCACCCCGAGATCGACGGCCACCGAGGCCAGGGAATATGCATCGTCGGCCGACAGCGACATGTGTTGGCACAGCAGCCAGAGCATCTGCTCGGCGGCCATCCGCATGGCATCGTCGAGATCGGCGCCGAAACCGTGGGTGAACCAGCCGGTATCGGTCTCCAGCAGCGGTGATGTGATCCCGATGCCCTTCAACACCGACACCTGGATGACCGCGTTCAACGATGCCTCGACGGCGGTACCGCAGATCTCGCCGTCGCCCTGTGCGAAGTGGGGATCGCCGACGAACAGATTCGCGCCCCGCACGGCGACCGGGTAACACATCGTCGCCCCAGGGCCGACGCGCCAGTTGTCGACGTTTCCGCCGAACGTGCCCGGCGGAATGGACGATCGACGCCCGTGCTCGGCAGGAGCCACCCCCATCACACCGAAGTGGGGACGCACGGGCACATGAACAGGACGGCTGAACGGCTGTCGCGCAACAGGGTCGGGGGCGCTGATGACGCCGGGCAGGTCATAGAGCGGTCGAGCGGTGAAATCGAACCCGAACAGGGGGCTCGCATACGCGCCGAAGCGTCCTTCCGGGTTGTCATCGAGGCCATAGATGGTGATGCGCTCCTTGTCGAACGTGGGGTACAGCAGCCCCCAGTTCGCGGCGCAGTTCGAGCCGTATGGCAGGCGTGGCGCCATGTCGAGGATGCGCACGGCGAGCGTGTCACCCGGTTCGGCGCCTCGAACGTGGATGGGCCCGGTGAGGATGTGCACTCCTGGGCCCCGGATCTCCTCCGCGATGCCTGCCCACAGTGCGTGGATTCCCTCGTCCATCAGCAGGTCGGGGGCATCGCCCGCGTGATGGGTGACGGCCTCCACCTCGATGACGTCGCCGTCATCGACCACAAGGCACGGCGGTTGGTCGCGGTCGATGTAACCCCAATAGCAGGTCGCCGGGGTCGCCGGCAGGGTGTGGCGGGTGGGCTCGGTGAACCTGTCGAACCCGGAGGTCAGATCGAACGTCATGTGACTCGACGCTAGGAAGCGATCGTTTCGCGACCATTTCCCCGCTGTGTCGAGTTGACGACTCGCGGTCCGATGGTCAGACCAGAGGTGACAGCCACTCGAGCACCGGCGCTGAGCCGGCATGGCTACCCGGTGGTCATTTCGGATGGCGGTGTCCAGTTGCGGGCCGGCGCTGAGCCGGGTCAGAACCAGTACTTCGCGGCGTAGACCAGCGACAGCGTCGTCCCCACGACGACCACGACGATCCGGAACCGTTCGCTGTCGATGCGGTTCGCGAGCCGACCGCCGACCGTGCCGCCGAGCATGGCGCCAATGCTCATCGCCGCGGCGGCGCCCCACCAGATGTGCCCGGAGAACATGAAGAGCAGTGCGGCCACCATGTTGATCGCCAGCGAGAGCAGTTGCTTGAGCGCGTTCGCCTGGGTCATCGAGCCCTCGAGTGCGATGCCCAGCACGGCGAGCAGCATCACGCCGAGGCCGGCGCCGAAGAATCCGCCGTAGACGGCGACCGCCCCCACGGCAAACGGCAGCCATCCGGGCACCATCGGCAGATCCTTGCTGTGGCGCCGCACAGCGAGCCGCTGCTTCAGCGCCGGTTGGAGTGCGAGCAACGCCGTGGCCATGCCGAGCAGGATCGGCACGATGACGCTGAGCACCTTGTTCGAAGTGGCCACGAGCAGCAGGCCGCCGACGAGGCCGCCGATGCCGGCCACGACGAGCAGTCGCACCATCGCTCGATCGCGCTGGTGCAGGTAGGACCGTTGCGCGTACGCGCCCGCCAGGTAGCCGGGGGAGAGGGCCACGGTGTTGGTGACGCTCGCCGACACGGGCGGAACGCCGAGCGCGAGCAATGTCGGGAACGTGATCAGCGTGCCTCCGCCCACGAGCGCGTTGGTGGCCCCGGCGGCGAAGGCGGCGAGCGCTGCCAGGAACAGTTCTGTCGCACTCATGGCGAGCGACGGTACCGAAGCACCTCGATCATCGAAAATCGCCGACTCGCCTGAGCGGGTCACCCCCTCGCGACACGGTGTGATCCGGCTGATGTCGACTCGATCGGGTTGAAACTCCGCGACGCGCCCGAACGTGTCGACCGTGGTCGCTGCGCTGTCCACGGCGATCGGGTGTGTGGGATGGCGTCGACGCGGCCTGATGGCCTGATGGCCCGGCGATGCCGTGACGGGCGATCAGGCGAGGTCGAAGCGATCGAGGTTCATCACCTTGGCCCACGCAGATGCGAAGTCCTGCACGAACTTCGCCTGCGCGTCCGAGCCGGCGTAGACCTCGGCGATGGCCCGCAACTGGGAGTTCGAACCGAAGACGAGGTCGACGGCCGTGCCGGTCCACTTGAGCTCGCCGGTTTCGCGGTCGCGCCCCTCGTAGACGTGTTCGGTCGATGACACGCTCCACTGCGTGCTCATGTCGAGCAGGTGCACGAAGAAGTCGTTGGTGAGCGTCTCGGGCCGCCCGGTGAAGACGCCGTGGTCGGAGTGCCCGGCGTTCGCGTTCAGGACACGTAGGCCCCCGACGAGCACCGTCATCTCCGGTGCGCTCAACGTCAGCAGGCTCGCCCGATCCACCAGCAGCTCCTCGGGACGCCGTTTGTCCCCGACTCGGACGTAGTTACGGAACCCGTCGGCGGTCGGCTCGAGCACGGCGAAGGCGTCCACGTCGGTCTGTTCCTGGGAAGCGTCCGTGCGCCCCGGTGAAAAGGGAACCTGAACGTCGTGACCGGCGTTCGTCGCCGCCTGCTCGACTGCGGCGCACCCTCCGAGAACGATCAGATCGCTGAGCGAGACGGCCGTCCCGTCGGTCTGCGAGCTGTTGAAGTCGGCCTGGATCTGCTCCAGGGTCGCCAGCACTGTCGCCAGTTCGGCCGGGTCGTTGACATCCCAGTCCTTCTGCGGTGCGAGGCGGATGCGGGCCCCGTTGGCGCCGCCTCGCTTGTCGCTGTCGCGGAAAGTCGACGCCGATGCCCAGGCGGTCGAGATGAGCCGGGACACGGACAGCCCGGACGCGAGGATCCTGCCCTTCAATGCTGCGATGTCCTGCTCGTCGACCAGCGGATGATCGACCATGGGGACCGGGTCCTGCCAGATCAGCTGCTCGTCGGGGACCTCCGGCCCGAGATACCGCGAGACCGGCCCCATGTCGCGGTGGGTGAGCTTGTACCACGCTCTGGCGAAAGCATCGGCGAACTCGCCCGGGTGCTCGTGGAAGCGCCGCGAGATCGGCGCGTAGATCGGGTCCATCCTCAGCGCGAGGTCCGTCGTGAGCATGACGGGGGCGTGGCGCTTCGTGGGATCGTGCGCATCCGGCACGGCGTCTGCCGCACTGGGATCGGTCGGAACCCACTGCCACGCACCGCCAGGGCTCTTCACCAGATCCCAGTCGTAGCCGAACAGGGTCGTGAAGAAGCTGTCGTCCCAGGAGATCGGGGTGGGTGTCCATGCCCCCTCGAGCCCGCTGGTGATCGTATCCCCGGCCCTGCCGCTGCCGAAGGTGTTCCTCCAGCCGAGGCCCTGCTCTTCGAGGCCGGCGCCTTCGGGCTCGCGACCGACGTACTGCGCCGAATCGGCGGCGCCATGGGTCTTGCCGAAGGAGTGTCCGCCGGCGATCAAGGCAACCGTCTCCTCGTCGTTCATGGCCATGCGCGCGAACGTTTCGCGAATGTCCCTGGCGGCGGCAAGTGCGCTCGGGACGCCATTCGGACCCTCGGGGTTCACGTAGATCAGACCCATCTGCACCGCGCCGAGAGGGTTCGCCAGTTCGCGATCGCCGCTGTAGCGCTCGTCTCCGAGCCAGGTGTCCTCGGGCCCCCAGTAGATGTCCTCTTCGGGCTCCCAGACGTCCTCACGTCCGCCACCGAAGCCGAACGTCTCGAACCCCATCGATTCGAGCGCACAGTTCCCGGCGAGGATCATCAGATCGGCCCACGAGATCTGCCGGCCGTACTTCTGCTTGACCGGCCAGAGCAGCCGTCGCGCCTTGTCCAAGTTCGCGTTGTCGGGCCAGCTGTTGAGGGGAGCGAAGCGCTGCGTGCCCGAGCCGGCGCCGCCTCGGCCGTCGTGGATGCGGTAGGTGCCGGCGCTGTGCCAAGCCATCCGGATGAACAACGGCCCATAGTGGCCGTAGTCGGCCGGCCACCAGGCCTGCGACGTCGTCATCAACTCGGCGATGTCGGCCTTGACAGCCGCGAGGTCAAGGCTCTCGAACTCGGTCGGGTAGTCGAACTCCTCGCCCGTCGGGTCGATCAGCGCGGAGTTCCTACCGAGCGGACGCAGGTTCAGCTGGTCCGGCCACCAGTGTTGGTTCGCCATCGAACCGGTCGCTGTGTGCGCATGATCCAACACGGGGCACTTGGCCGCAGGCGCGTCCTGCTCGTCGGTGGTGACGACGGCGCCGGTCTCTTCGTTGCTCATGATTCTCCTTGACTGTTCGTGTGACTGCTCGTGTGACCGTCGCGCATCACGGTCGCCGCTGCCGGCTCCCGGCAGACGGGGCAGACGCCCCAGTAGACGACCTCGGCTTCGTCGATGGTGAAGCCGTGATCATCCGCGGTTTCCAGGCACGGCCTGCTCCCCACCGCGCAGTCGACGTCGACCGTGCGGCCGCAGACGCGACAGACGAGGTGGTGATGGTTGTCGTCGACCCGGTCCTCGTACCGGGCGGGCGAGCGCGCCGGCTGGATGCGCCGGATGAGCCCGGTGTCGGCCAGGGTGTTCAGGGCGTCGTACACCGCCTGACGTGAGATGGCGCCGATGTCCGCGCGCACCAGCGCTTCGACGTCGTCGGCCGTGCCATGCGGATGGCCGGACACCGCCCGCATGACGGCCAGACGCTGCGCCGTCACCTGAACACCGTGCCGGCGGAGAACCTCGGCGAGATCACGGGAGTCGCCGGTGGACATGATTCTATTATCTATCTGATATTGGACTCAGTCAAGATAGATTGATCGAGAAGATCTTCAGCCGTCGTCGATCACGCCGTCACCGTGACACGCATGAAGGTGGCCGGGATGACCGTGCGCCCCGGCGCGCTGCTGGTGTTCTGTGATTCGAACAGCTCCTCGAGCTCCGCTTGCAGGCCCGCTGCCCGCCCGCTCGCCTCCGCGGCGCCGAAGGCATTCATCGTCGGGCCGTAGTACCGGCGGAACACGTCGAGGAACTCCTTGGGCTCCCCGGCGAAGTCGAAGACATAGGTGTCGCGCTCGCACGCGATGGAATCTGCGCTCACGCCGGCTGCGGTGAACCGTTCGTGGATGTGATCCTCCACGCCCCACGTCGTCGGGCTGACGAAGCCTTCCGGTGGCGGCGGTGAGTACGACCCGCTGATGCGCAGGAGCTGCGCGACGAGCGTCGGATCACCAGGGATCCAGTTGCCCATCACGATGCGCCCACCGGGCCGCACCACGCGCGTCATCTCGCTCGCCGTGTCGAAGGGCCGCGGCGCGAACATCGCACCGAAGATGCTGACAAGGAGGTCGAAGGAGTCGTCATCGACACCGACGAGGTTCGACGCGTCGCCCTCTTCGAAGGTGCAGTTGCCGAGGCCGTGCTGCTCGGCACGGGCCCTGCCGGCCGCAACGAGGTTGCCGGCGATGTCGATCCCCCGGACGTTCGCCCCGGCCAATGCCGTCGGAATGGCGGTGGTGCCATCGCCGCAACCGAGATCGAGAACGTCGAGTCCCGGGCCCACGCCGATTCGCCGGACCAGTGATGCGCCACTGGCGCGCATGCTCTCGGCGATGCGGGTGAAGTCGCCCTTCTCCCACAGTTCCTTGTTGGGGTTGGTGATCGTGGTCATGTGATGTCCCTTTCGCTAGGTGTTGCAGTTCGCTAGGTGTTGCAGTTCGCTAGGTGTTGCAGTTCGATGGATGGGAAGAATGCGACGACGCCGGCCGCCGCATCAGCGAGCATGCGGGAGCGACCCGGCAGCACGCTTGCAGTCGGACGCCAACGGCGCGGTCGGTTCTGCAAGCGTTCTGCAAGGGCCTTTGCAAGACTGGATTCGTGCTGCACAAGCTGGACATTCGCGTGTTGGGCAACGTTGAGGTTCGCCACGGCACCGAGCCGGTGACCATCGGTGGCCCCAAACCTCGGCTGTTGCTGGCGATGCTCGTCGCCGCTCGCGGCGGTGTGGTCGGCATGGACCTGCTGTGTGAGGAAATGTGGGGGGCCAAGCAGCCGACCGACCCCGGCGCCGTGCTGCAGAGCAATGTGTCGCGCCTGCGAAGGGTGCTCGAGCCTGACGGTCGCATCGTCGCACGGCCCCCGGGGTACGCGCTCGAGGTGGACGATGCCGACGTCGACGCGTGGCGCTTCGAGTCGCTGTGCCACCGGGCGCGGGCCGCTGCCGACCCCGCCACGGCGGTGGCGTTCTACGAACAGGCGCTGGCGGTGGACGGATCGCCGTTCGCCGAATTCGCGGATCGCGATTGGGCCCGCCCCGATGCGATCCGGCTGGAGGAGATGCGCACCACGGCTCGTGAGGAGTACCTCTCGCTGCGCCTCGACCTCGGCGAGGACCGGGCGATCGTCGCCGACCTCGAGGCGCTGGTGTCCGAGCACCCGTTACGGGAGCGGCCGTGGCTGCTGCTCGCCCTGGCGTTGCACCGCAGCGGACGATCAGCGGACGCAACTCGGCGCATCGAGCGCGTTCCGGTCGATCCTGCGCGACGAGCTCGGGCTGGATCCGCCGGCCGCGATCCGCGCGCTCGAGAGCAGGATCCTGGAATCCGACCCGGCGCTGTCGGTGGCGCCGCAGCCCCTGTCACCTCGACGTTCGCGGACCGCGCCCGCCGAGTTGACCCCGCTCGTCGGGCGCAGTGCCGACGTCGACGGCATCGTTCGGCTACTCGGTGAACATTGTCTCGTCACCCTCGTCGGGCCGGGCGGCGTCGGTAAGACCCGACTCGCGATGCGCATCGCCGCCGACGTGTGGGACTCGCGGGGAGGCGAGGTGTATGTGGTCGAACTCGCACCGATCCACGACCCGGGGCTGACGGTGGCATCGGTGGCGACGGCAATCGACGTCCAGCAACGACAGCACCTCTCGGTGGAAGAGACACTCGTGGAGTTCCTGCGCGCGCGGCGCGCCCTGCTCGTGTTGGACAACTGCGAGCATCTCCGTGCAGCGGTGGCGAGGCTGACGGAACGTCTGCTCGCGGCGTGCCCCGAGCTCACTGTGCTCACGACGAGCCGCGAGGTGCTGGGCATCTCGGGCGAGCACGTGTGGCGCGTGGATCCGCTCGCCGTTGCCGCAGTCGAGACGTCAGCCGACGAGATCGCCGGCGCGCCGGCCGTGCGGCTGTTCGTCGAGCGGGCGGTGGAATCGAATCCCGGATTCGTGCTCGACCCGGACAACGTCGAGGCGGTTGCCGAGATCGTCCGCCGTGTCGACGGCCTGCCGCTTGCCGTCGAACTCGCGGCGGCGCGTCTGCGGGCCATCAGCCCTGCGGCGCTCGCGGAGCGGCTCGGGCAGCGCTTCGACCTCCTCGATCATGCGCAGTTCACTTCGGTCGAACGCCACCGGACGGTCAGCGACCTCGTCGGGTGGTCGTTCAACCTTCTCACCCCGCACGAGCAGACCCTGTTCGCCCGATGTTCGGTCTTCGCCGGGGCGTTCGGACTGGATTCCGTGGAGGCCATCTGTATCGACGATTCACTCGATGCGAACGCGGCGGCGCGCCTGCTCGCCGCATTGGTCGACAAGTCGATGGTGCAGTTGACGGACGCCCAGACCGGTCGCTATCGGATACTCGAACCGCTCCGTGAATTCGGCCGTGCCCAACTCGGCTCGGAAGAACGCATCGCTGTGACCGAGCGCCACGCGATCTGGTACCTCGATCTGGCCGAGAGATCCAGTCTCGCTCTCGCCGGTGCGCAGGAGGCGACGGCATCGGCGTGCCTGGACCGCGACTTCGACAACGTGCGCAGCGCGTTCTCGTGGACCGTCGAGCATGGGGACCTCGAACGGGCGTGCAAGCTCGTCGCCGCGTTGCGCGAATACTCGTTCCGCTCGATGCGAGCCGAGGTGATCTCCTGGGCCGACGACGTGATCGCGATGCCGGGGTTCGAGGAATCGCCGATGTCGCCTCTGGTGCTCGGGGTGGCCGCCTACGGGCGGTTCGTTCGTGGCGATCTCGACAGTTCGATCCACTACGGCGAACTCGCGATCGCGGCATCGGGCCGGCTCGGCGTGGGCACGTCCGGGCTCGCCGAACGGTCGCTCGGGAATTCGCTCTTCTATCGGGGACAAGCCACGACGGCCCAGAGCTGGATCGACCGCATGCTCGACGACGCGCGCCGCGGTTCGCCTGCTCGACTTGCCCACGGTTTGTACATGCGGTCGGTTGCGTTCACCAGTGTCGGGGACACTCAGTCCGGGATCGAACTGGCCGAAGAAGCGTTCCAGGCGGCACGCCGTTGTGGTTCGCCCACGGCACTCGCCGAGGCGTCGTACGCGCTCGGCCTGGCGCTCGAATCCACCGACGAGGACACCGCGGCAATGTTGCTCGCTCAGGCCGCCGAAGTGGCCGCCGGCGCGGGGAACCGGTGGATCCAGGCCTTCGCCCTGACCGAGGTGTTGTGGCTGGAGGCACGGCGGGGCTCGTCACGGACTGCGCTCGCCGGCTTTGCCGACGTCATCGACCTCTGGTTCCGGGGCGGGGACTGGGCCAACCAGTGGCTCTCGCTGCGCCACGTGTTCGCAATTCTCGTGCAACTCGACGACCAACGTGGCGCCGCGACGTTGCACGGCGCGCTCGCCGCTGTCGGCGCGTCGTACGCGTTGCCTTTCGAGGCGTCGGACGCGGAGCACATCGCCGGCCTTGTCGGGATGCTGCGCGACCGGCTCGGTGCGGCCGACTTCGCCGGGGCGGTCCGACACGGAGCGTCGATGAGCGACGGTGAGATCGTCGAGTTCATCAAGGAACGGATCGCCGCTGACGCTGACCCGCTGACCCGCTCACCCGCTGACCCGCTGACCGCGCCCGCTACCGCTGCCGCTCACCGGTCACCGACCCGCCGCCACCCACCGAGAAATTCCCCTCATCGCTCGACCATCACCGTTTGCGTCGGGATTGTTGAGGAACGGTCCACCGGAATCCCGACGCAAACGATGATCGGGTCGCCGGTGATGGTCGGGTCGGCGGTGCCGTTCAGCCGGCGGCGGGTTGCTCGCCGAGTCGGGCCCGCAGGACTTCGAGGGCGCGGTCGGCGTGGTTGTCCATGCTGATCTCGCTCTTGATGACCTCGATGATGCGCCGGTCGCTGCCGATCACGAAGGTCATGCGACGGTTGAACAACGGGCCGGGTCGCTTCACACCGAACATGGTCGCGATGCGCCGGTCGGGGTCCGACAGCAGCGGCAGGCCGAGACCGTGCTGCTCGTCGAACTGTGCCTGTCGTTCGACCGAATCGGCCGAAATGCCCACCGCTCGGGCGCCCACGGCCTGGAAGTCGCCGGACAGGTCGCGGAAATGGCACGACTCGGCGGTGCATCCCTTGGTCATCGCCTTCGGGTAGAAGAACAGCACGACCGGCCCGGTCGCCGTCAGCTCCGACAACCGGACCGCCGTGCCGGTCTGGTCGACCGCTTCGAAGTCCTCGATCTCGTCTCCTGGCTTCATGCGATGCTCCCTTGCTCAGTGGTTCGGTAGGCAGTGGTTCGGTAGGCAGTGGTTCGGTCTTCTGTCACTCGGTCTGCGGTTGTTCGGTCGTCGGGTGTTCAGCGCGGCGAGGAGTTCGTTTCGGCGCCCTCGAGCGCGACGACGAGATCCTTGAGCTCGTCGCGCAGCCGGACGCCGGTGGCCACATCGAGACCCACGCACGCCGCCAGCGATTCGGGCACCGACGCCACCCGATCCCGCAGCGTCAGCCCTTCGTCGGTCACCGCGACGAGCACCCGACGTTCGTCGTCGGGGTCTCTGACCCGCGAGACGTAGCCGGCCGCTTCGAGCCGCTTGAGGATGGGCGTCAACGTCCCCGTCTCCATGTGCAGGCGCTGCCCGATGGCGCCCACGGTCTGCGCCTGCTCGGGGCGCTCCCACACAACGAGCATGGTGAGGTACTGCGGGTAGGTCAGCTCGACGTCGGCCAGCAACGGCCGGTACGTCCGCATCACCGCATGACAGGCGGCGTACAGAGCGAAGCAGAACTGTTGATCGAGTTCCAACTGCGGGTAGCGCTTCGACATGCCGATCACCATACTCGAATGATCGGCCACGATCAAACCGACAACAAGCAAAACGATCACAAGTAAACAGTGCACGATATGATTGTGACCTACTCAAGAACCCTTGAGCCATGACAGCTGGAGGACACAGATGGACACGATGTATGTAACGACCGCTCACGCGACCGGCGACGGCCGAAACGGTCACGTTCAAACCGACGACGGCGTGGTCGACATGGACCTGCGCATTCCCAAGGAGATGGGCGGCCCGGGTGGCGCAGCCAATCCCGAGCAGCTCTTCGCCGCCGGCTACGCCGCCTGCTACCACTCCGCGTTGAAGATGATCGCCGGCCAGGACAAGGTCGACACGACCGGCACCGAGGTGTCGGTCACGGTGGGCATCGGCCAACTCACCAACGGCGGATTCGGCCTCAGCGTCGAGATCGACGTACACGTGCCCACCGCCGATCAGGCCACCGCTGAGAAACTGGCGGCCCGAGCACACGAGGTGTGCCCCTACTCGAACGCCACCCGCGGCAACGTCGACGTCAAGCTCTCCGTCGTCTGATCACGTCATCATTCTTCGTGTGAGCCGACGCGGTCCCCGGCTACTGTCCACCCGGTGCGATATCTTCTGGCGTCCGACCTGCACTATGGGTTGCCCCAGCTGGACTGGATCGCGGATCAGGCGGGCGAATTCGATGCCGTCGTGCTCGGGGGTGACCACCTCGACGTCGTGGGCCACGTCGATCTCAACGCCCAGATCGCGCTGCTTTCCGCCTATTTGGGGCGGCTGGCCGACTCGACGACGGTGATCGCCAACTCCGGAAACCATGATCTGTCGAGTCGCCGTGAGCACGGCGAGAAGGCTGCGGCGTGGCTCGACGACATCGACCCGAGGGTCGCCACCGACGGCAAGACCGTCAACGTCGGCGCCGACCTCGTGTCGGTGTGTGCATGGTGGGAGGGCCCGGTGACGCGGGGCGACGTCGAACGACAGCTCGCCACCGACGCCGGGCGCCGGCCGGCGGACGCGGCATGGATCTGGGTGTACCACTCACCGCCGGACGACTCGCCGACGTCGTGGACGGGACAACGGCACTTCGGTGACGACGTGCTCAACGGTCTGATCGCGGAGCATTCCCCCGACCTCGTGCTCGCCGGTCACGTTCACGAGTCGCCGTTTCGGTCCGACGGTTCGTGGCACGACCGCATCGGCGCCACCGTCGTGTTGAATGCCGGACGTCAGAGCGGCCCGATTCCTGCCCACATCATCGTCGACACGGGTGCCCGGACAGTCGACTGGTGGAGTTCGGAGGGATCGGACTCGATCGAGATCTGATCTCAATACGGGCTGTCGGGCTCGCGCTCCGAGCCGGAATCGACGTCGGGGCGTTGGGTGCCGAGCAGGTCTTCGAGCACGGTCGGGATGAGCCCGAGGGTGCCGCTGCGGTCGTCGAACTGGCGATGGAGATCGCTGAGGTAGCTCGTCACCCGGGTCAGCCGCTTCGCGAGGACCACTGCGAGATGGCGGGCGAAGCCGGGTTGCTCGTCGAAGAGGCGTTCGGCGTCGTCGATGCGATACACCGTGGACGGCGCCGCGGCGATCACGTCGGCAGTAGCCGTCGACTCGAGCAGCAGCCCCATCTCGCCGACGACGGTGCCCGGCTCGGTCAGCCGTGAGATCGCACTTCCGTTGCGCACCACGTCGAGCGCGCCGTCGACGAGCACGTAGAGGGCGGCGGCCGGCTGCCCCTCGTGGATCAGCACCTCGCCGCTTGCCAGCCGAACTTCAGGATAGGCCGTCGCAATCGCCAACAGATCTGCGTTGTTCATCGTGCGGCCCCACCGCTGTCGGGTGCCAACGACCTGGTGACGTTCATGCCGCCACCGTACCGCGCACGGTCAGAGTCGGCAGCGAGAACCAGGCACATTCGCATCGGTCGGTCGTCACGGTCGGTCGTCACGGTCGGTCGTCACGGTCGGTCGTCGCGCCCGGTCGCAGCGGTCGGTCGTCGGGTCGCCGTCGGTCAGTCCGCGAACACGACCACGGCGTCGTCGGGAAGGGTGTCGGAGCCGACTGCGCCTTGGCCCTCGGCGTCGGACAGCCGAGCGAACGCCAGGCAAGGCTGCGATGTGCCCAGCCTGAACAGCCCGGCCCGATCGCCGCTGTTGAGCTCTGACCGCAGCGTGGCGTACGCGTACATCAACTGGTCGGGATCAGCCACGTGATCGAGCCCGACCAGGTGGCTGATCTCGTGCGTGAACGTCGCGAGTAGTCGTCCCGGGGACTGGATGTCGGCGACGTCGGCGAACGCGAATCCACGGCCGGCGCGTCCGGTGGAGGCGCTGTAACTCCCGCCGCCGATCCCGATGACCCCTCCGGCCAACTGTGCAGTGGCGGCCTGATCGGAGAACCCGATGACGGCGTCGGCGCCGGTTGGGATGTTGAAGTCGAGCCCCGCCGACGTCTGACCCCCGTAGACGAAGTCGAGCCCGCTCGCGGCCTCGATCGTCGTGATGGCCAGATTCATCTGATCGATCCAGGTCGGATCGGTCGCCCGATCGCTGTTGACCAGGTAGACGATCGGCGCACACGGGTTCCACCGTCCGTACGGCAGGGCATTCGACTTCGGCGACGATTGGTAGAGGAACGAATACGGGCCGCCATCGGTCCAGTAGCCCATCACGTCGACGAGCAGGTCGTTGCCACCGAAGCTGTAGAACGACGCGGCGCCGATGTTGAGCTGTGTGATCACGTGGTTCGGAACGGTTCTGCCGGCCGCCGTGAAGTTCAGCGACGACGTGTTCGGTCTCGGTGTGTTGGCCGGCCACGTCGTCAGGAACCCGGCGGCCTGCGTTCTGGTCGCGGTCACGTTCAGGGCAACCGATTGCACTCCGGCGGGCGGAACCCCACCGCGGTCGGCGATGGGCAGGGTGATCGATCCGCCCGACACGATCGGCAGGCCGGTGCTGAACCCGCCGGCTGTGCGGGTGTCGAGCAGCCGATTCGGCGTCAGCGGGACGAAGAGCCCGTCGGCGCCGGCGATCGCCGCGTCCCCGGTCACGTAGCCGTTGACGTCGACGATGATGTCGCCGCCGGCGAACGAGTACACGTTGATCCGACCGTTGGTCACGCGGGCGATGACCTGGTTGGCGACCGTGTACGCCGGGCCGGGCACGTTGAGATTCGACGCAACGGGAATCGGAGTGTCGGCAGGCCAGACCGTGAAGTAGCCCGCAGCGAGGGTCTGCGTGGCCGTCACGTTGAGGACGGCGGCCGATGCGCCGACGGGGACTCCGACGGAGGTCAGGTCGACGGTGATGGCGCCGTTCGGGCCGAGCGTTCCTCCCGGCCGGGTGTCGATCGCCCGACGTGGCGTCAGTGGCACCAGCCTGCCCGCGGTCGCCGACGTCGCACCCTCGTAGACACCCTGGACGTCGATGGCGTAGTCGGCGGCGTTGGAGGAGAACAGCGAGATCGACCCGTCGGCGCCGAGGGGAACCGTTACCATGTTGGGGACGTTCTGGAGCGCGAAGTCGGCGTTGAGCGACGACGCCTCCGGCTGTGGCGAACCGGTCGGCCAGATGGTGGCGAAGCCGCTACCCCCGGCGTCGACCATGGTGACGTTGAGCACCACGGCCTGCGCGTTCACGATGGCGACACCGCTGGCGTTCGACACCTCGACGGTGACCGGAGCGATCGACAGCGAGCCATTTGCCGGTAGGCGATGCAGTGTCGCGTCCGACCGCGTGTCGAGCACACGGATCGGGTTGATCGGCACGTATCGCGAGGTGGCGCCCGCCAGCGCCGAGGACACCTGGATGTCGGCAGCGGCGACACGACCGGAGGAGCTGCCGGGACCACCGGCGGAGGTGATCGTGAGCGCCGCGAGGGTGACGACGAACGCAACCAAGCCGAGCGCGGCTCGGTGTCGGCGGCGGGCAGTGGACATCGGCGTCATGATAAGACCGGTCGGTCGATCCGGTCGGTCGGTCGCCGTGTCGACGTGTGGCGAAGTGCCGGGACGCTGACAGACTGGGGAACCGATCGGTGCCCGCGGCGCAACAGCTTCTCGTGAGGTCAGACGGCCTCCCGACGAAAGGAAGTGTTGTGAGGAACTTTTCAGCCAGGCGGCTCGTGGTCGCCCGGGGAGTCGCGGCAGGCCTGGTCGGTACAGCCGGCGTGGCGTGGGCCGCCGGTGGGTCGGGCCGCTCGTCGGGGCCCGATTACGCCTACGGCACACTCAACCCCTTCGAGGATGCCACGGCGAGTGTGCACGTCGTTCGAACCGGCAACGATCGGGTGCCATGGGAGATCCGGAGGATCGTGAGGTCTGGCTCGATTTCACGGTGAACTCGTCGGGGAACGGACACGCCGAAGCCGTGCGCTCGTGGCCACTCGACGGGTCGGTGCTGCGCTCGGTCGTCATCCACGCCATCCCGACCGATCGCACCGGTGCGGCCGGCGCCCGCCTGGCCTGTGTCAACCTCGACGGTCACTCCTGACATCGCCGTTGTTCGACCGAGGTTGACCCTCCGGCGGGCGTCGCCGCTCGACAACAGCCGGATCACCGAACGGTTCTTGTGACGTCGAGTTGCGGCACCGCCGGTTGCCGCAAGCGTCGCCGCCAAACGTCGGGACGGCCGCTGCCTCGTTCCGGGTCCCACAGGGATGGATGCCGTTGTTGCTCACGACCGCTCCCCGGCTCGACCCCCCGCATCCCACCAGGCCCGCAATCGATGGGCATGCTCCACGTTGACGGCGCGCGGCGGCATGACACCGTCGAGCATCGCGCGCACCTGTTCGACCGAACTCATCGCCTGCGCGTCGGCGTTGTCCGGTGTGAGCCCACCGAGGTGGGGTGTGGCCACCACTCCGGGCCGCCGCGCCAACTCCGACGACGGCCGCTGGTCGGCGCCTCGACCGACGTCCATCGCGAGTCCGCCGAGGTGGCCCGAGTCGAGCGCCGCGGCGACAGCCGCCTCGTCGAGCAGCTCCCCCCGCGAGACGTTGACCAGCATCGTGCCGGGCCGCATGGAGCGCAGCGCGTCGGCGTCGATCATGTTCTCTGTCGCCGCTGTGGCCGGGGCGAGCGGCAGCACGAAGTCGGCTCGGCCGAGCAGATCGCCGAGATCGCACTGCTCGAAGCCGTCGCTCGACGCGTCGGCGACAGGGTCGCAGACCAGCACATGCATGCCGAGGTGGCGCAGCACTTCGGCGAGATATGAGCCGATCCCTCCGTAGCCGATGATGCCTGCGGTGCGACCGCGGAGTTGGATGCCCGGACGTTGCCGCGACGGTGCTGCCTCGCGATAGTCGATCGTCGACTCGGTCACGTTCCGAGCGAGGTCGAGCATGAGTGCGAGAGCGAGCTCCGCGGCCGAGGGGATGAAGGCCTTGTCGGCATGACCGACGAGGACCCCGGCGGTGTTCGCAGCCGGCACGTCAATCGTGCTGATATCGACAGCACAGCGCAAGAACGCGA
Organism: Ilumatobacteraceae bacterium; assembly: GCA_963703525.1. Lineage (GTDB taxonomy): Bacteria > Actinomycetota > Acidimicrobiia > Acidimicrobiales > Ilumatobacteraceae > Sva-07. The sequence goes on from CAVPET010000052.1 coordinate 24,282, forward strand.
GCAGACCGGGCAGTTCATCGAACAGCGCCGCCTCGCCGGGTGTGGAGCGGTGGGCGATGACGACGTCGCAACCCGCAGCCGCGGCGATCAGTTCGGGCGTACTGAGATCACGACCGGACGGGTTGACCACGACGCGGGCAAGGGCCTGCAGCGCCGGCAGGGCACGCCCGTAGTACACGTCCCGGTCCTCGTCGTTGTGCGTCAGAAACACCGTCAACACGCGCACGACGCTAACGACAGCTTCGTTGCACGCACCACGACCGCCGCGACGACGTCGGCTCGACCGCCCGCGGCCCCTACGATGACCAACCGCAACCCGGCGTCGATTCACCAGTGGGGCTTTCTCCCGCGAATCGCGCCGGTCCCGCCTCTCTAGCTCAATGGTAGAGCAGTGGACTTTTAATCCATTGGTTCAGGGTTCGAGCCCCTGGGGAGGCACCGCATTCGACCTGCGTGCCGCCCCATTCGCCAACGATGCGGAGGCAGCAGCGGCGGGACCAACGCCTCGCGGTCGGTCCCTGCTTGCGGTCGTTGACGGTGCTGCGCGCGAACGGGACACTGGGCGGATGTCTCGGGGCCGAGCGCACACCTCCTCACCAAATGTCACGTCGGAGTGCGGCCCATCTG
>CAVPET010000053.1:0-22402 GCA_963703525.1 Ilumatobacteraceae bacterium
CGACGATGTATTGCTGACATGTACGCCGAACATGTGGTCTCCGAGTTCGTCGATGACTGCGTCCCGATCGAGCACGGCGAGGCCCGGATATGCGGCCATCAACCGGTCGACGTGTTCGACCGTCGGATACGAACGCTCGAACGTCGCGCGGGCGTCGACGATCGTGACCGGCTCACCCGTCTGCGGCGCTTCGAACTCGAAACCGGCCGGATGCATGAAGTCGACGAACAGCGAGGCCTCGTCCGCGTTGTACCCGATGATCAGCGGCGCCGACGCCTGCTGCTGCTCGCTGAACGCGGACATCGGCGTCGACGGCAGGATCACGTCGTCCACCACGGGGTAGAAGTACCGGCCCAGCTCGGGGTGTGCCCGATACAGCTCGTACAGCGCCTCGGGTTCCATCGAACGCAGGCGCGCCATCTGCCCCGGCCCCGGGCCGACCGCCAGCGTTGCGAACTCCACCGCGGCATCTTCGGCCGAGGTGAAGTCGAGAGCCGGCCGCCGCAGGTGGATCCAGCGCCCCGAGTCGGTCGGGCTCTGCGCGATCGCCCGATGGAACAGACCGCGGGACCGCGGCGACGTCAACAGATTGAGCACCGCTTGGCCGCCGGCCGACTCGCCGAAGATCGTCACCTGACCCGGGTCGCCACCGAAGCCGGCGATGTTGTCCCGAACCCATTCGAGCGCCGCGATCATGTCGAGCAGCCCGTAGTTGCCCGAGACGCCGTCGGCCGACTCCGCGGCGAGGTCGGGATGGGCGAAGAACCCGAGCAGGCCGAGCCGGTAGTTGATGGTGACGAGCACGCATCCCCGTTCGGGCAACACGTCGGTGTTGTACATCGGCTGCGAGCCGTCACCGTCGGTGTGATCGCCGCCGTGGATCCACACCATCACCGGCAGGTTCGTGGCCCCGACCGGCGCGTGCACGTTCAGGGTGAGGCAGTCCTCGCTCACCTTGGTCTTCATCAGCTTGGACCCGGCAACGAGCACCTTCGTCCTCGCTCGGCCGAGGCCCAGACCGTCGATCAGCGCGGACGAGAACTGTTCCACCATGCCGGTGCGCTGGTAGCAGCCAGGGCCGTACTTCGTGCACTTCCTGGCGCCACTCCACGCGTCGACCGGACCAGGCGCCTTCCAGCGGCGATCTCCCACGGGCGCGGCCGCGTACGGGATCCCAAGGTGATGGGCGATGCGACCATTCGAGCCGACCTTGCCCTTGACCCTGCCGCCGGTGGTGCTGACGGTGCCGCTGTGCCTGCCGATGCTGACCATGCGCCATGCTCGCGCAGTTCCCCGGCGCCGGTTCAGCGGGCCCGGCCGTCAGGCCTTCTTCGGAATCGTTTTCTTCGGAAGAACCTTCTTCGGAACGACCTTCTTCGGCACAGTCCGCTTCGATACGACTCGCATGATCTCTCCTTCCAGCGCGTTGATGCGGTGACGTCGTGCGATGACGTCGGGGGGTGAAGCGAACTCTACGAACCCCCGTATTTCGGGCTCGTGAAAGCAACCTCTCGCCCGGCGTCCATGGATCTTCTGCGTCATATCCCCCGCTCGAGATCCCGCGGTCCAGATCCCGCGGTCGCCCATCCCCACCGCCCGGCTCCCGCCACCTGACCACAATCATCGTTTGCGTCGGGATTTCGGAGACCCGGTCCGCAGAAATCCCGACGCAAACGATGATTGGACGATGTCAGGGGGTGGCGTCGACGAGGGACTTGTCGAGGGCGGCAAGGGCCAGGTCGATCTCGTCGGCGGTGACCGTCAGCGGCGGCATGAAACGCAGGGTCGTGCCAGCCGCACCGGCAGTCATCGTGATCAGCTTGCCCTCGCGCAGGCAGTGCGACACCACCGCCGAGGTGCGCGCCGCTGTGTCGAACTGCGCGGCGATCATCAACCCGAGCGCGCGTACGTGCACGATCCCGGCGTGGCGCTGCTGCAGCTCACGCAGACCGTCGGCCAACTGCCGACCGCGGGCGTTCACGTGGTCCATGAACCCATCGGCGGTGAGCACTTCGATCGTCGCCAGCGCGGCTGCGCACCCGATGGCGTTGCCGCCGTACGTGCCGCCGTGTGATCCCTTCGGCCAACGGTCGTCGAGCTCGCGCCGGGTACCGAGCGCCGAGAACGGGAAGCCCGAGGCGATGCCCTTGGCCATGCACACGATGTCGGGCGACACGTCGTAGTGCTCGATGGCGAACATCTTGCCGGTGCGGCCGAAGCCCGACTGGACCTCGTCGGCGATGAACAGCATGCCGTGCTGCTTGCAGCGAGCATCGAGCCCCTCGAGGAACCCTGCCGGGGCGGCCGTGTAGCCACCCTCGCCGAGCACCGGTTCGATGATCACCGCGGCGGTCTCGCTCGGCGCCGTCACCGTCGCCAGCAGGTCGTCGAAGCCGGCGAGCGCACGAGCGACCTCCGCGTCGATGTCGTCGGCATGCACGTCCGGATACGGCGCAATGAAGATGCCCGACGGCAGCGGTGCATGCCCCGCCCGGTAGATCGACTTCGAGGTGGTCATCGCCATGGCCTGATGGGTGCGGCCGTGAAAGCTGCCCTGGAACACGATGATGTGCGGGCGACCGGTCGCCTGCTTGGCCAGCTTCACCGCCGCCTCGGTGATCTCGGCGCCGGAGTTGGCGTAGAAGAACGTGTCGATGCCCGCCGGTGAGAGTTCCGCGAGGCGAGCGGCGAGCGGCTGCATCAGATCGTGGGTGTAGACGTTGGCCTGGGCGTGGATGAACCGCTGCGCCTGCGTCGCGATCGCCTGCGCCACGTGGGGATGGCAATGACCGCTCGACGTGACAGCGATCCCGCCGCTGAAGTCCAAGTAGCGCTCACCCGAGGTGGTCGTGACCCACGACCCGTCACCCGAAGCCACCTGCAGGTCGGTCACCTTGAACCAGACGTTCGACAGGTTGTTCGCGCTCATCGGTCCATCATCTCACGGCCGCGGTGACGAGAAAACGGTCGCGCAGGTCAGCGCCTCAGGCGATCGACGACGTTCGCCAGGCGTGACGGTCGACCCGTCGCCTCGACGCGATCGGCCCGCTCCACCACCCGCATCGAGGCGTTGATCCCCAGCCAGCGCAGGGGCTCGGGCTCCCAGCGACGCGACCAATGGTCGACCCACGGCAGCGACGTGAGCCCGGAGGTTCGACCGACGATGAGATCGGCAAGCGTGCGACCGGCGAGGTTCGCCGCGGCGACTCCCTCCCCGACGTACCCACCGGCCCGGGCCAGCCCCGACGCCCGATCGAAGCCGACCGACGCCCGCCAGTCACGGGGCACGCCGAGCACCCCGCCCCAGCGATGGGTGATGTCGACGTCACGAAGCACCGGGAACATGCCCCGGAGAATCTGCTCGATCTGACCGTGCGTCTCGCAGCGGCGCTCCATCGCCGGATCGATACGGGATCCGAAGAGATATCGCGCGCCCCTGCCGCCGAAGGCGATCCGATCGTCCATCGTGCGCTGGCCGTAGATCACCGTCCGCCGGTCGTCGCAGAACGTCTCACGGTGCTGCAGCCCGATCTCGCCCCACACCCCGGCCGACAGCGGCTCGGTGGCGATCATCAGCGAATACAGGGGCACGAGTGTGCGCCGATGCCCGGCAAGATCGCGGGTGTACGCCTCGGTCGCCCGCACCACCACGCCGGCGGTCACGACGCCCCGATCGGTGACGACCCGCGCCGCACCGGCACCACCGACGCCGGCTGATCGACCCGCGTCGCCTGATCGACCCGCGTCGGCTGATCGACCCGCGCCGGCTGATCGGCCTGCGTCAACTTTTCGACCCCGGCCGCCACCGGTGGGCTGCAGCGCGATGACCGCCGTGTGCTCCACGATCCTGCCGCCGAGTCGTTCGACCGCCGCCGCCAGCCCGACAGCCAGACGAGCCGGCTGCACTCGCGCCCCGGGCCCGTACGCGAGGGCGCCGAGGACGTCGGTCGCTCCCAACCGCTCGGTTGCCGACGGCGCGTCCAGCACATCGACGTCGCCGCCGAACCCGCACGACTCGAACAGTTCGGCTTCTTCGTGCTGGCGACGCAGTTGCTCACCGGTTCGGGCGAGACGGATCACACCACCCTTGGCGAAACCGCAGTCGATCCCCTCGTCGGCGACGACACGGCCCACCTCATCGACCGTGTCCATGATCGCCCTCGTCAACCCGATGGCCGGTCCACGCCCGTACGACGCGATCGCTCCCTCCAACCCGCCGGCCAGCTCACCGACGCACCACCCGCCGTTGCGGCCCGAGGCGCCGAAGCCGACGGTCTCGCGTTCGATCACCAGCACACGCAAGGACGGTTCGGCGCGCAGCAACGAGTAGGCCGTCCACAAACCGGTGTAGCCGGCGCCGACGATCGCGACATCGACGGTGCAGTCGCCGTCCAAACTGGGCCGCGCGCCCACCTGCTCGTCGAGTTGATCGAGCCAGAGCGACATCGGCTGCACGGTCGCCTCAGGCATCACGTCTCGCCTCGTCCGTCGCGTTCGAGTTCATCGGTGACGTGCCATGGCCGCAGTATCCCCATCACCGCGAGTCTGCCCCACACGTCGTACATGATCGGGTCGTGTTGCCGGTGTGTGAACGCTCGACATGGCTGTCGTGCACTTGTTCGGCCGGCGTCTAACCTGCCATCGTCGCAAGTCATCACGGGGAGGTCCGGGCGGCGCGGATGATCGTGAACACCGGAACATCACAATGAGCGACGCCGTCATCCAACTCGACGGCGTCCAGAAGGCGTTCGGCGACTTCGTCGCGGTCGAGCGAGCCGACTTCTCGATCGAGCGCGGCGAGTTCTTCGCGATGCTCGGCCCGTCGGGATGCGGCAAGACCACGACGCTGAAGATGATCGCCGGATTCGAGCAGCCGACGCGGGGCCGCATCCTGCTCGAAGGTGACGACGTGAGCCGCGTGCCGCCGTACAAGCGCAACGTCAACACCGTGTTCCAGCAATATGCGTTGTTCCCGCACATGACCGTCATCGACAACGTGCGGTTCGGGCCGAAATCGAAGAAGATCCCCAAGCGCACCTACGAAGACAGCGTCGCGCAGATGCTCGAGGTCGTGCGGCTCACCGACTTCGCCGACCGCAAGCCGACCCAGCTGTCGGGTGGCCAGCAGCAGCGGGTCGCGCTCGCCCGGGCGCTCGTCAACTTCCCGAGCGCGCTGTTGCTCGACGAACCGCTCGCCGCGCTCGACCTGAAGCTGCGTGAGGCGATGCAGTTCGAACTGAAGCGCATCCAGCGAGAAGTCGGCATCACGTTCGTCTTCGTCACCCACGACCAGGGCGAAGCGCTGACGATGAGCGACCGCATCGCCGTCATGAGCGACGGCAGCGTCGAGCAGATCGGCACCCCGCAGGAGATCTACAACACCCCGGCCAGCCTGTTCGTCGCCGGGTTCATCGGGTCGGCCAACCTGCTGCCCGGCGAGGTGATCGGCACCGACGATGGCGACACGGTCGTGGCTCTCAACAGCGGCAGCACCATCCGAACGACCCACGAACTCCCGCGGCCGAGCGGCACGCCGGTGTCGGTCATGTTGCGACCCGAGCGGCTGTCGGCATCGATGGAATCCCGTGCCGACGGGCGTTCGATCGCCGGCGTCATCGCCGACGTCGTGTTCCAGGGCGCGACGGCTCGCCTGATCGTGCACCTCGCCGACGACAGCGAAGTGATCGCCAACGTGGCAGCCGGCGCGAACCTGCCCTTCCTCCGCCCCGGCACCGCCATCCACATGACGTGGGAGCCCGGCGCCGACTACCTCCTCTCGGGCTGGCCGACCCGCCCCGGAGCGACGGCCACCGATCTCGACGCGCTCGAAGCACAGAGCGACGCATGACCCGATCCGCGCATGACCGCCCGACACTCACCTCCCTGCCACCACTGACCACACACCACCACTGACCACACACCACCACTGACCACACACCGACCCCATCCAACCCAACCATGAGCAAAGGTTTTCCATGAGCCCTCGCAACCCCATGATCCGCACCCCGTACACCGTCTCTCGAGCACCGCTCTCGCGTCGCCAACTGCTGATCCGCGGCGGCGTGCTCGGCGCCGCCGGCCTGTCGCTGCCGGCGTTGCTCGCCGCGTGCGGTAGCGACAGCGACAGGACAGTGACAGTGACAGCGATTCCGGTTCGTCCGGATCGTCGCCCGACACGTCGGGGAGTGGTTCGACGCCGCCAGGCGGCGGCGGCAACACGCTGTTCTTCGAGAACTGGCCCCTCTACATCGACCCGACCGAGGACGGCGTGAAGGGCACCGTCGACCGGTTCGCGGAGGCAACCGGCATCGACATGAAGTACACCGAGACGTACAACGACAACGTCGAGTACTTCGCCAAGATCCAGCCCGTGCTCGGTACCGGCAAGACGATCGACCCCGACATCTTCGCCCCCACATCGTGGCTCGCGGGGCGCCTGATCCAACTCGGTTGGGTCGACAAACTGCCGCTCGACATGGTGCCGAACGCGGTGAACCTGCGTGCCGACCTGCAGAAGCCGACCTGGGACCCGACGGGCGAGTACTCGCTGCCGTGGCAGACCGGATTCGCCGGGATCGCCTACAACATCGACGTCACCGGCCGCGAGCTGACGAGCACGGCCGACCTCTTCGACCCCGAGTTCAGCGGCAAGATCGGCATGCTCACCGAGATGCGCGACACGATGGGTCTGCTGATGCTCGCCGACGGCGTCGATATCAGCACCGTCACCACCTTCGACGAAGCCGCGCCGTCGTTCGAGCGGCTGGAGAAGGCCAAGAACGACGGCCAGATCCGGCGCTTCACCGGCAACGACTACATGAACGACCTGAGCACGGGCAATTTCGCCGCGTGCGTCGGCTGGTCGGGCGACGTCGTACAACTCTCCCGCGACAATCCCGCCATTCGCTTCATCATCCCCGAAGAGGGAGGCACGGCCTGGGCCGACACGATGGTCATGCCGGCGGGCGCCGTCAACCGTGACGCGGCCGCCAAGTGGATGGACTTCGTCTACGACCCGGTGCAGGCGGCCCAGATCACGGCCTGGGTGCAGTACCTGTCACCGGTCGCCGGGGTACGGGACGAGCTGGTGAAGATCGACCCGGAACTGGCCGACAACCCGCTGCTGTTCCCCGACGACGCCACGATCGCCCGCACCCACACCTTCGCCAACCTCGCCGAGGACGTCGAGGCCGAGTACGACGCGGCCTTCTCGGCGATCACCGGCGCCTGATCCGGGCCGGAAACGTCGCGAGCAACCGACCCATCCTCGATCCTCGATCCCCGACCCTCGATCCCCGACCCTCGATCCTCGATCCCCGACCCTCGATCCTCGATCCTCGACCCCCGACACCTGAACATCGGACCACGATGACCGCGTCGATCGAGACCGCTCCCCGCCCGCCATCAGGGTCGCGCGCCACCACGACGTCAACGCCGACGTCGTGGTGGCGTCGCCATCCCCAACGGCTCGGGTTGGGCGCGCTGATCTTCTCCGGCGTGTTGCTGGTGGCGGTCGGCACGAACACGGTCGACGGGCCGCCGGCCATCGTGGCGCTGTTCGGTGTCCTCGTCGCGATCGTCGCCCTCATCATCGCGGCCCTCATCGGCGGGCTCGAGGTGCGCCGGCAGTTGGCGCCCTACGGCCTGCTGAAACCCGGCATGTTGTGGCTCGCGCTGTTCTACCTCGCGCCGCTGTTCACGCTGCTGCGCAACTCGCTGTCGACCCTGCCGAGCCGGTTCGCGGTACGCGCCGACTTCGACTGGAACTTCGACAACTACTCCACGGCGTTCACCGACTTCGGCCCGCAGTTCCAGCGCGCGTTTCTGTACTCCGGCATCGCCACCGTCCTGACGATCCTGATCGGCTTCCCGCTGGCCTACGTCATCGCGTTCAGGGGCGGCAGGTACCGCAACTTCCTGATCGGGCTGGTGATCATCCCGTTCTTCACGTCATATCTCATCCGCACGATCGCCTGGCAGAGCATGCTCGCCGACGAGGGCCAGGTGACGAGCCTGCTGCGCACCCTGCGCCTCACCGGGCTCCTCGACACGATCGGGATCATGGACGGCGACAAGCTGCTCAACACGCCGGCGGCGGTGATCGGCGGCCTCACCTACAACTTCCTGCCGTTCATGATCCTGCCGATCTACGTGAGCCTGGAGAAGATCGACGTCAATCTCGTCGACGCGGCGAAAGACCTCTACTCCACCTCGGCCGGCGCGTTCGGCAAAGTCGTTCTCCCACTGTCGCTACCCGGAGTCTTTGCCGGCACGCTGCTCACGTTCATCCCGGCAAGCGGCGACTTCGTGAACCAGCTCTACCTCGGCAACCCGAACACCACGATGATCGGCAACTCGATCCAGGACCAGTTCCTGGTACAGAACAACATCCCGCTCGCTTCGGCGATGTCGTTCGTGCTGATGGCGATCATCACCGTCTTCGTCGTGATCTACAGCCGGTTCTTCGGCACGGACGACCTGGCATGACCATTGCCGGGACCATTGCCGGGACGGTCGCCGGGACCATCGCCGGGACCATCGCCGGAAGGGAGCGGCCATGAGCGAGCCGACGAGCCGCAGGGGCGCTCTGGCCCGCTGGTCGTTGAACGGATTCGCCGCGATCGCCTTGTTCTACCTGTTCATGCCGATCCTGTGGATCGTCATCTATTCGTTCAACAAGCCGGTCGGCAAGTTCAACTTCATCTGGCAGGAGTTCACGCTCGACAACTGGGCCGACCCGTTCAAGGACGAGAACCTCACCGATGCCCTGCTCGAGAGCCTCAAGATCGCCGGCATCTCCACCCTGATCGCCACCGTGCTCGGCACGATGATCGCCCTGGCGCTCGCCCGCTACAAGTTCGCCGGTGTCGGACTGCTGGCCTTCATGCTCGTCCTGCCACTCACCACGCCCGAGATCGTCATCGGTTCGTCGCTTGCCACACTGTTCCTCGACCAGGGCGTCGACCGCGGCTTTCGCACCATCGTCATCGCCCACGTGATGTTCCAGGTGAGCTTCGTTGCGCTCACCGTGCGGGCCCGCGCCCGTGGGTTCGACTTCGGCCTCGAGGAGGCCGCGCAGGATCTCGGCGCGACACCGATGCGCACGTTCTGGAAGGTGACCTTCCCGCTGCTGCTGCCAGGCATCCTCGCCGCCGCGCTCCTGGCGTTCGCCCTGTCGATCGACGACTTCATCATCACGCTGTTCAACGCCGGCTCCGTGAGCACGTTCCCGCTGTTCATCAACGCCAGCTTCAAGAACTCGTTCTCCCCGCAGGTCAACGTGCTGGCCACGACCGTGTTGCTGTTCTCGGTCTCGCTCCTCGGCGCCGGGGCGCTGTGGGGCATGTACCGCGACAAACGCTCCACCGTCAGCTGACACCCGCCGCCGGCCGGTCCATCATCCCGCCAACGCCCCGCCAACGCCCGCCAACGACCCGCCACCAGCCCGCCACCAGCCCGCCACCAGCCCGCCCGATCCCCGACGATGAGGATGAGCGCGCACAGGTCGCGCTCATCCTCATCGCAACTCGTGGGTGGCGGCTTGCGATGAGAGTTGGCGCGGGCAGGTCGCGCTCATCCTCATCGCAACTCCGGGCGCAACTCCGGGCGCAACTCCGGGGCAGGGTCAGCTGTCGAGGTTGGCCATGACGTGCTTGATGCGGGTGTAGTCGTCGAGCGCATAGGCCGACAGGTCCTTGCCGTACCCGGACTTCTTGTACCCGCCGTGCGGCATCTCGGCCACGAGTGGGATGTGCGTGTTGATCCACACGCACCCGAAGTCCAGCGCCTTGGACATGCGCATCGCCCGACCGAAGTCCCGCGTCCACACCGACGACGCCAGGCCGTACTCGACACCGTTGGCCCACTCGATCGCCTGGGCTTCGTCGCGGAAGCGTTGCACGGTGATGACCGGACCGAAGATCTCGCTCTGGATCATCTCGTCGCTCTGCTCCAGACCGGCAATGACGGTCGGCTCGTAGAAGAACCCGTCGCCCGCCGGACGCGAACCACCCGTGACGACCTCGGCATGGCCCGGCGCACGGCCCACCATGTCGCCGACCCTTGCGAGTTGGGTGGCGTTGTTGAGCGGGCCGTAGAGCACGTCTTCGTCGTCGGGCATCCCGGTCTTGGTTCCCCGGGCCTGATCGGCCAGTGCGGCGACGAACTCGTCGTACACCTTCGGCCCGGCGATCACCCTGGTCGCCGCGGTGCAGTCCTGGCCGGCGTTGAAGTAGCCGGCAACGGCGATGCCCTCGGCGGCCGCGGCGATGTCGGCATCGTCGAACACGACGACCGGGGCCTTACCGCCGAGTTCGAGATGGCAGCGCTTGAGGCTCTGCGCAGCGGCCGCCGCGACTTCCATCCCGGCACGAACCGAACCGGTCACGCTGACCATCGCCGGCGTCGGGTGCAGCACCATCGCCCGGCCGGTGTCACGGTCGCCACACACCACGTTCAACACGCCGGGCGGCAGGAACTCCGCCGCGATCTCGGCGAGCAGCGTGGTCGACGCGGGCGTGGTGTCGCTCGGCTTGAGCACGACGGAATTGCCGGCGGCGATGGCGGGGGCGAACTTCCAGATCGCCATCATCATCGGATAGTTCCACGGGGCGACCTGGGCACACACGCCGACGGGCTCGCGCCGCACCCACGACGTCATGTTGGCCATGTACTCGCCCGCACTCTTGCCTTCGAGGTGTCGGGCCGCGCCGGCGAAGAAGCGAATCTGATCGATCATCGGCGGGATCTCCTCCGACGCGACGAGGTGCGCCGGCTTCCCGCAGTTCTCGACTTCGAGCGCGATGAGTTCGTCGGCACGCGTTTCGACGGCGTCGGCAATCCGGATCAACGCCAGCGATCGCTCGCTGGGGGTCGAGTCACGCCATGGCGCGAACGCGGCGTCGGCACTGCGCATCGCCGCGTCGACGTCGGCCTCGCCACTGAGCGGCGCCGAGGCATAGACGGCCCCGGTCGACGGGTTGACGACCGGGGTCGTGCGGCCGTCGGCGGCGTCGACGTACTCGCCGTTGACAAAGTTCCGGAACGTCCTCATCGGCGGAATCGTAGACCCACTGCCCAAGGCGTGGACAATGTGCACACCCCACGGCGCACGTCGTCCCGCCTGGCGAGGTGGCAGGGGTCCGGGCGGCGAGGTGGCGGGGGCAAGTAGGTTGAGGCGATGCGAGTACTCGTGGTCGGCTCAGGTGGCGTGGGTTCGGCGTTCGTGACGATCGCCTCGAAACGGGAGGCATACGAACACATCACCGTCGCCGACATCGACCTCGACAAGGCCGAGGGCGCCGTGGCGACGGCGACGAATGCCGACGACGGCCGTGTGGTCGCCGCCTACCTCGACGCCTCCTCGCAGGACTCCATCGCCGAACTCGCCCGATCCATGCAGGCCGACGTCATCCTCAACGCCTGCGATCCCCGCTTCAACCCGCCGATCTTCAACGGCGCCTTCGCCGCCGGCTGCAACTACGTCGACATGGCGATGAACCTGTCGGTCCCGCACCCGACCGAGCCGTTCTCGAAGACCGGCATCCGCCTCGGCGACGGCCAGTTCGCCGAACACCCGACCTGGAAGAACCGCGGCCTGATGGCCCTCGTCGGCATGGGTGTCGAGCCCGGCTTCTCCGACGTCGCGGCCCGCTACGCCGCCGACGAGCTGTTCAGCGAGATCCACGAGATCGGCGTGCGCGACGGCGCCGACCTCGTCGTCGACGGCTACGACTTCGCCCCGACGTTCTCGATCTGGACCACGATCGAGGAGTGCCTGAACCCGCCGGTGATCTACGAGCGCGAACGCGGCTGGTTCACGACCGAGCCGTTCAGCGAGCCCGAGCTGTTCACCTTCCCCGAAGGCATCGGGGAGATCGCAGTGCGTCAACGTCGAGCACGAAGAGGTCATCTTGATGCCGCGCTGGATCTACACCGAGCGGGTCACGTTCAAGTACGGCCTCGGCGAGGAGTTCATCGATGTGCTCAAGACGATCCAGCAAGCTCGAACTGCACTCGACGCGAAGCCGTCAACGTGAAAGGCGTCCAGGTTTCGCCGCGCGACGTCGTGGCCGCGACGCTGCCGGATCCGGCGACGCTCGGTGACAAGATGCGCGGCCGGACATGTGCGGGCTCATGGGTGAAGGGCCTCGGCAAGGACGGCGAGCCGCGTGAAGTGTACGTCTACCACATCGTCGACAACGCCTGGTCGATGCGCGAGTTCGGCCACCAGGCGGTGGTCTGGCAGACCGCGGTGATGCCTGCGGTCGCGATCGAGCTGATGGGGACCGCTGTCTGGAGCGCCGTCGGCGTCGTCGGGCCCGAGGCGCTCCCCGCGAAGCCGTTCCTCGACCTGCTCGACGAGTTCGGCAGCGAATGGGAATGGGAGGAGTACCGCGACCGCAAGCCGCTCTCCTCCGACACCGCTGCATCGACGTCCGTCGCCGGCTGAGACCCGCCGATCCCATGCCGCGACCCGGATCGGTGTCGGTGTCATCACGGCCTCCGCCCCGATGAGGCGGACAGCGCGCAGGATGAACGGGAGGACGGTTGTCGACAGGTCGGGCCCGGCGGCGAGGCCGCGCGCCGCGACCACGCCGTGGTACTTCATCTGGCTGAGCACCTTGGCGAGGATCGCGGACCCGACGGTGTCGACCGCCGCCGCCCATGTCTCGGTCTCGAGCGGGCGGGCCGGAGCGCTCATCTCCTCACGGGTGAGGAACGCCGTGGCGCCCAGTTCCCGCAGGTACTGCCGCGTTTGTGGTCGCCCCGTGACGGCCGACGCCTCGAAGCCGTACCGGGTATGATTGATTGTCCAACACGGGGAGCTCGCTGGCACGGCGGGCTGAGAGGGTGACTCGCCGTCACCGACCCGAGAACCTGATCCGGGTAATGCCGGCGGAGGAAGGCGTGACGGAAGCGTGAACGAGCGAATCGTCATCATCACGGGAGCAGCACCGCTGCTCGCGGAGGTCGTCGAGCGGATTCCGGGCGATGCGATCATCCTCGCCGCCGACGGCGGCCTCGACCACGCACGCGCCGCCGGGCTGGAACCTTCGGGGCTGATCGGTGACCTCGACTCGATCACCGACGAGGGGCTCAACTGGGCGGCCCGCCACGCCACGATCGACCGCCACCCGCTGGACAAGGAACAGACCGACACCGAGCTCGCGCTCGCATTCGCCGTCGCCATGAACCCGCTGCAACTGACGCTGATCGGTGGTGGCGACCGTCTCGACCACTCGTTTGCCGCCATCGGCGCACTCGGCGCACCGAGCCTCACCAGCATCCCGACCATCGACGCGTGGTGGGGCGGCCAGCACCTCGCGGTGCTCCACGGCCCGGGCAAGGCGATTCTGCGCCTCGTCCCAAATTCGACGATGTCGCTCCTCGCGCTCCACGGCCCGTGCACCAAGGTCACCATCCGCGGCGCCCGCTGGGAGTTGGACAAGGTCACCCTCGATCCGATGGTCGGACGCGGGATCAGCAACCAGGTCCGCTCCCAGGTCTGCTCCGAGGTCCGCTCCGACCCCAACAGCGAGCATGGCGACGGCGAGCACGGGCGCGACGGCGACCACGAGCGCGACGGCGAGCGCGAGCGCGACGGCGAGCGCGACGGCGACGAGGGGCGCGCGCGACGGCGCTCGACGTCGACGAGGGGCGCGCCGCGACGGCGGTCGACGTCGAGGTGTCACTGTCGAGCGGGGTGCTCACGATCTTCGACGATCCCGTCGACGTCACAGGTCCGACGATCGGCCTCGGCACGGATGGGAGCGAGCGGTGAGTACCCGCCGGATCACCGTGACCGGGCTCGGGTTCGGGGTCGCCGCACTGCTCACCATGACAGCGTGCGGGTCCGACGACGACGCGAGCACGACGTCGCCCTCTACCGCCGATACGAGCGCCGATACGACCGCCGATACGAGCGCCGATACGACCGCCGATACGATCACGCTGGTCGCCTACGACTCATTCCCGGTGAAGGACACGACCCTCAACGACGCGCTCGCGGAGTTCACCGCGGACACCGGCATCGACGTCGAGATTCTCATCGCCGGCGACACCGGTACCATGCTGTCCAAGGCAGCGCTCACCGCGGGGAATCCCGAGGGTGATGTGATGTGGGGCATCGACAACACGTTCCTGTCCCGCGCCGTCTCCGAGGGTGTCTTCGATCCGTACCGGGCCAACGGCCTCGAGCAGATCCCCGCGACGCTCACCGATCTCGTGCCCACGTACGACGCGACCCCAGTCGACTACGGCGATGTCTGCGTCAACTACGACGTCGGGTGGTTCGCCGACAACGGCATCGACCCGCCGTCGTCGCTACAGGACCTGGCCGACCCGGCCTATGCCGACCTGCTGGTGGTGGAGAACCCGGCGACATCGTCTCCCGGCCTCGCCTTCCTCCTCGCCACGATCGACGAGTTCGGCGACGACGCCGACGCATCCGGCTCACCGGGATGGCAGACCTACTGGCAGGCGCTCGTCGACAACGGCGTCGAAGTGGTCGACAGCTGGAGTCAGGCGTACTACGAGAGCTTCTCCGCGGCCGGAGCCGGAGCGAAGCCGCTCGTCGTGAGCTACGGGTCGAGCCCGCCGGCCGGTGTCATCTTCGGCGACCCGCCCACGGGAGCGATCGAGGACACGTGCTTCCGGCAGATCGAGTACGCCGGCGTGCTCCGTGGCGCCGATGCCCCCGACGAGGCCCGCCTGCTCGTCGACTTCCTCATCTCGGAACGGTTCCAGTCCGAACTGGCGCTCAACCTTTTCGTCTATCCGGCAAACCTGGCCGTCGGGCTGCCGCCCGAGTTCGTCGCCGCGGCGGTGATCCCGAGTGACCCACGTTCGGTCGACCCCGCCGACATCGACGCCAAACGGGCGACCTGGATCGACGCGTGGACGGAGCTGGTGGTCGGGTGAGCCGATCGGTGGACCGGTGAGTCGATCGGTGGACCGGTGAGCCGATCGGTGGACCGGTGAGCCGATCGGTGGACCGGTGAACCGCCTGCCGCGCCCGCTGCCGATCACCCTGGCGGCCGCGCCGATCGCGCTGCTGGTCGTGTTCTACCTCTGGCCGTTTGTGACGCTCATCGGCGCCGCCGTCGATCGTGACATCGTCTCCGACACGCTGAGCAGCTCGCAGACGTGGCGGGTGGTGTGGTTCACGTCGTGGCAGGCCGTCGTGTCGACACTGCTCACGATCGTGGTCGGGCTCGGCCCGGCATTCGTGTTCGCCCGGTTCAGGTTCCCCGGCAGGACGACGCTGATCGGGCTGATGACTGCCATGTTCGTGCTGCCGACCGTGGTGATGGGGGCGGCCGTAATGGCGCTCGTACCCGATGCTCTGGACCACACCGTCTGGGCGGTGCTGATCGCCCACGTGATGTTCAACCTCGCCGTGGTCGTTCGGGTGGTCGGTGCGATGTGGGAGCGCTTGCCGCTCGACACGGAGGCCGCCGCCGCGACGTTGGGCGCGTCACGGGCACAGGTGCTCCGCCACGTCACGTTGCCGCACCTGCGTCCGGCGCTCGTGGCCGCCGCGTCGATCGTGTTCGTGTTCACGTTCACGTCGTACGGCGTGATCCGGATCCTGGCCGCGCCCGGCACCCGAACCCTCGAGGTGGAGGTGTGGCGCAACGCCACCCAACTCGGCCGGGTCGGCCATGCCGCGGTGCTGGCGCTCGTTCAACTCGGCATGCTGGCCGTGGCCGTCGCGTGGGCCGGAGCCTCCCAGCGCCGACACAGCCGGGCGCTCGCGGTCAGCGCCGCACCATCACGACGCGCGCCACGCACCCGAGGCGAGCGGCGCTTCGTCGGCACGGTCGCGCTGTTGACAGCGGTCGTGACGGTGACCCCGCTCGCGGCGCTCGTCGTGCGGTCGCTCTCGACGCCGACCGGCTGGTCGACGGCGGCGTGGACCGACCTCGGCCGGGTCGAGGTCCGCCCTGGCATCAGCCTCGGGGTCGACCCACTCGCGGCGATCACGAACTCGGTCACGACGGCTCTGTGGGCAACGGCGATCGCCGTGGTGGTCGGTGGGGCCGCCGGCCTCGCCATCGCCGCAACGGGCCGGATCGGACGCCTGCTCGACACCGGCTCGATGCTGCCGATCGCCACGTCGGCAGTGACGATCGGCTTCGGGATGCTGATCACGTTCGACACCGCACCGGTCGACTGGCGCAGCTCGTGGTGGCTGGTACCCGTCGGTCAGGCCCTCGTCGCGCTGCCGTTCGTGGTCCGCAGTTGCCTCGGTGTCCTGCGCTCGATCGACCCGGCGATGACCGATGCCGCCACGACGCTCGGCGCGTCGCCGGCGCGGGCCTGGCAGCACGTGGTCGTGCCCTACCTCTGGCGCCCGCTCGGGGCCGGCGCGGCGCTCGCGGCGGCCATCTCGCTCGGCGAGTTCGGCGCCACGTCGTTCCTCTCACGCTCAGGCGGTGAGACGATGCCGATCGTCATCGACCAGCTCCTGGGTCGCACCGGCTCGGTCCTGCAGGCCCAGGGGTACGTTCTCGCCACCCTGCTCGCGGCCACGACGATCCTGCTCGTCGTCGTCATCGAGCGAGGCCCGCAGCGATGGTTCGCAACACGGTGATGGTTCGCAACACGGTGATGGTTCGGAACACCGGAATGGCGACGCTCGATGTTGCCGACGTGACGGTGCAGTTCGATCGGCGAGTGGTGTTGGACCGAGTCACGCTCAGCGTCGCATCGGGCGACATCGTCGCGCTGCTCGGGCCGTCCGGCAGCGGCAAGAGCACCCTGCTGAAGGTGATCGCCGGAATCATCGAGCCCGACAGTGGGATCATTCGGATCGCAGGCTCCGACGTGACCGCCGTGCCGACGCATCGACGCGGCGTGGGCATGGTGTTCCAGGACAATCAGTTGTTCCCGCACCGATCGGTCCTCGACAATGTCGCCTTCGGCCTCCAGATGGCCGGTGTCGACCGGCGGACGCGTTACGGCCGCGCCGACGAATGGCTCACACGGGTTGGTCTGGCCGGCTTCGGGCCCCACCGCGTCACGCAACTGTCCGGCGGTGAAGCCAAGCGGGTCGCGCTCGCCCGCACGCTCGTCACCGAGCCGGCGGTCGTGCTGCTCGACGAACCCCTCGCCGGCCTCGACCGCGACCTCCACGATCGCCTCGCCGCCGACCTGCGCACACTGCTCACCGACACCGGCACGACCGCCGTGCTCGTCACGCACGACCGCGACGAGGGAGCGATGATCGCCGCGCGCTCCGTCGAGTTGCACGAACTGTCCCACGGCGGGCGGAGCGCTCACTGAGCGGATCGGTAGCTTGAACCCGGTGGAGGAGTTCCGAGTGGTCCGGATCCCGGCGGAGCAGACCCACGACCTGCGGCGACGAGTGCTGCGTGAGGAACTGCCGACCGCCGACGTGCGCTTCGTCGGCGACGATCTCCAGACGACCGCGCACTTCGCCATCGCTCGCTGCGAGGATGTCGTCGCCATCTCGACGTGGCTGCGCCGGCCCCTCGACGACGAGCCGGGCGCCGTGGCGATCCAGCTCCGGGGGATGGCGACCGACCCGAGCCGACGCGGGCGGGGGCTCGGGTCGATGCTGCTCGACCACGGCGTCGAGCACGCACGGTCGTCGGGCGCGCAGTTGGTCTGGGCGCGAGCACGCACCACCGCCCTGGGCTTCTACCTCGGCCACCACTTCGAGGCAATCGGCCCCGAGTACATCGACGTCACCACCCAAATCCCTCACCAGGTCGTTCGCCGCCGCCTCGGCTGACGAACGCGCTCCCGCTTCGGCGAACGAGCGGGTTCCAATCCGGCGACATCGACACCCACGGTCGAGACGTGCCGGGCACGGGGTCCGGCCGGTCACCGCGAAAGCAGGTCCGATGAGCCCGACCACTTCCTCCGCCGCCCTGCGTCACCGTGCCGCGGCACTGCACGACCTGGCCTCGACCATCGAACGAACTCCGGCGATGACGCTCGACCGGTTCGACGGCGACGACACCTGGCGTGGGCCGCGTCCGCTGCTGTGCCATCACGTGCTCGTCGCCAACCTCGCCCAGTTACGCGCCGCCGTCGAGGATCTGCGATCGAACGCGGCGAGGCTCGAGCGACAGGCCAGTCAGCTCGAGGCAGCGGCGCTGATCGAGCTTCCCCCTCTCGGCGAGCGGGCCCGGTGACGTGCAGACCGCCTACGACCCGGTTCGCATCCGACGCCTCTCGGCTCACACCATGGCGTCGATCGATGCGCTCGCGATGCTCCGCTCGAGCGATCCGGCGGCAGCCGGCGCCGTTCGCTGCGCGCGCCTGCTCCGACACAACCTCGAAGATCTCTGGATGCCGCTCCTGCGCCGCATCGAGACGAGCACCGCGATGGTCACGTGGCTCGCCGGCGCCCTGTCGACGGTCGAATCGGGCCGGGAGATGATCGTCGACTGGATCGAGGATCGCGCGACGCGTCCCCGGGACTCCGACTCGACGTACGCCGCGATCGACGACGACGAGTTGCTCGTGCTGATCTCGTTCATCGACGATGACGGGCTTCCCAGCGGCGGCCCCGAGCGGCTCGCGAGTGAGCTTGCCCGGCGGGTACGACACGACCGGGACTTCGCCCGGCGACTCATCGACATGGCCGGCGACCACCCGCTGATCGGCCTGGCCGTGGCCGCGGCGGACTTCCCACCGCCCTTCGTCCGCGACGTGGCGATCTCGATGCTGCACCGGGCCTCCCGGTTCGACGACTTCCCGACCCGCTCGGAAGCGGCCGCCGCCGACAGCGTGCTCACCGAGCTGACGAAACACCCAGGGGCGAGCCTCGATCTGCTGCTCGACGGCAAGGCCCTCTTCGAACTCGCCGCGTCGCCCTTTCTCGACACCGGCACGGTGGAGTCGCTCGTCCACAGCGGCATGTACGCCGCTGTGCGCGACGACCCGACCAGGCTGCAGGACGGATTCCGGGTCATCGGGCAGCTGACGAAGTTCGCCAACGACGAACTCGACGGGGGGTTCGGCGCCGGCATGGCTCGAGGTGTGGCGACATCGGTCATCGGATACGTCGACACGTTGGGCCCGGCGATCGGCAAGGAGAACGGCGGCCGGGTGCGGGTCACGACGTTCGACGATCATCCCTTCACGATCGACCTGGGCGCCTACGAGGAGGTGCGCAATCTGTTCGGCGCCGTCGCCCGCGACGCCGAATCGCAAGCGGCGATCGGTGTCGCTCTCGGCGCCTACATGAACCACGTCATCGACGACCTCGGCGCCACGGTCATCGCGCGCAGCGGCGTCGAACACGTCGCCCAGTTCGCCGACCTCATCGGCGATGCCGTCGCCGCCGAGCAGGCCGAGATGGTCGCCGCGGCGGCCGCCGCGACCGCGCAGCGGCGAGAGCTCGCCGATGGTGTCGGCTTCGCGGTGAACGCCGGGCTCTCGGCCATCGGTGTCGGGCGGCTCGTCAGCTTCGGCGTCAAACGCGTGGTCAAGGCCGGGACCGACTCGCTGAGCCGCGTCGATCCCGACACGATGCCCAATGGCTCACTGCGCCACGTCACGTACGACGCGATCCTGGTCGCCACGGTGACCTTGGCGCGCTCGGACCGCGGCGCGCAGATCTCCAACGGGCTCGACGACGACGACCCGGCGGTTCTTCGTCAGATCGACGAGCGCCTCGAACGATTGGCAGCGCTCAGCGCTGCCGGCGACACCGCCGGCTACCGGGACGAGGTGTCGGACCTGGCCAGGTTCATCGAGGCCCGGACCACCGCGCTCGACGAGTTCGTCAACGCCGTCACCAACGTACCGGCGGTCCACGAACTCATCGAGGGGCACAGCTGACAGCGCGAGCCGATCCCGCCCGGCGTCGGACCGGGGGGCCGGTCTCGAACTCCCGCCCGGCGTCGAACCGGGCGCGGTCCCGGGATCAGAACACGCCGGCCGGCGCAACGCCCTCGATGGACGAACGACCCATCAGCCAGGCCAGACGCTCGTGAGGCGCCGCCGCGAGGGCGGCTGCCGGGAGCGTCGTCATGCCCATCGGCCGGCGGGCCTGCCACAGCATCTCCATGCGCCGCAGATCCAGCCGGACGTACTCGCCGGGCAGGTCCGCAAACGTCGCTGCGATGTCGAGGTCGATGTGGTGGATCGCGACCTCGCGCAATCGCATGAACGGCAGGTCGCTGATCGGCGCCTCGGCGCCACGCCCCACGATGCCGTGGCCCTCCCAGCTCGACGCCGCCCACAGCCCCTCCAGGTTCCCGATCGAGCGACGCAACCGGTCGACCTGCTCCGCCGCGGGCCGACGGGCGCCCGCTTCGATGTCGGCTGCGCGACCCTCCATCCCGCCCGGATACTGGGTTGCGACGCGACCTTCGGCGGCGCCGGCGAACAGGAGCGCGTGGCCGTCTGCGCTGTTGGTGACATGGGTGATCACGTGGCCGACGGTCCAACCCGGAAGCATCGACGGGGCAGAGACATCGAGTTCGTCGGCACTGACGCGCTCGTCGAGGGCCGCCAGCAGGCGTTCGTGAGCTGAGGTGGCCAGGGCCACCTGCCGACCGAGAGCACGTGACGGATCGACGGCGGGCATCGACCCGACGTTACCCATCTCCGTCTGTCTCCGCCCGGCGCAGCCACACAGCGGCACCACGGCGGGACCACGGCGAGAGCATGGCGGGACCGTGGCGAGAGCATGGCGCCGTTCGGCGGGGGCACGACCGGGGAGCGGGAGCACGACCGGGCCGGGGCGGGAGCAGATGGCCCCGCACCGTGGCAACCTGTCGCGATGCAGATCGGCATGATCGGACTCGGACGGATGGGCGCCAACATGGTGCGCCGCTTGCACGCTGGAGGCCACGACTGCGTCGTGTACGACGTGATGGAGGCGCCGATCGCGGCGCTCGAGACCGAGGGGGTCGCCGCGCTCGGGGCTCGGACACTCGACGAACTCGTCGCCGCTCTCGCGCCCCCACGCGCCGTGTGGCTGATGGTGCCCGCTGCGTTGGTCGGTGACACGTTGGCCCTGCTCACTACGCTGCTGGAACCCGGCGACACCGTCATCGACGGTGGCAACTCGTGGTATCACCACGACGTCGATCGGTCGGCGGACCTCGCACGGTCGGGCATCCATCATGTCGACGTCGGTACGAGTGGCGGCGTGCACGGCCTCGCCCGCGGCTACTGCCTGATGATCGGCGGCGACGACGCAGCGGTCGCCCGGCTGGAACCGATCTTCGACGCACTGGCGCCGGGCTTCGAATCCGCTCAACGCACACCCGGTCGCGATGGCCCGCCGTCGCCGGAAGAGCGCGGGTGGCTGCACTGCGGGCCGAGCGGCGCCGGCCACTTCGTGAAGATGGTCCACAACGGCATCGAGTACGGGCTGATGGCCGCCTACGCCGAAGGGTTGAACGTGCTGGCCAAGGCGAACATCGGAGCCGAGCACCACGCAGTCGATGCCGAGACCGCGCCACTCGACGCCGCGCACTACTACCGGTACGACCTCGACCTGTCGAAGGTCACCGAGGTGTGGCGGCGAGGCTCCGTGGTGAGTTCCTGGCTCCTCGACCTGACGGCCGAGGCGTTCCACGACGACCCCCGGCTCAGCGAGTACTCCGGCATGGTCAGCGACTCCGGGGAAGGCCGATGGACGATCAACGCGGCCATCGACGAGGGGGTGCCGGTCCCGGTGTTGTCCGCCGCGGTGTATCAACGCTTCTCCTCCCGTGGCCGCTCCGATGTGGCCGACCAGGTGCTCTCGGCCATGCGCGCCGGCTTCGGTGGCCACCACGAGCGAACGGACTCGACGCGATGAGCCCGACACACATCGACAGCACGCAGATCAACACGGACCAGCCCCGGGCCGACGCACTCGTGCTCTTCGGGGCCACCGGCGACCTCGCCAAACGCAAGCTGTTCCCCTCGTTGTACCGGTTGCAGCGCTCCGGTGCCCTGCAGGTCCCGGTGATCGGTGTGGCACGCAGCGACTGGACCGACGACGACTTCCGACTGCACGCCAGGGAGTCGATCGAGGAGCACATCGACGACGCCGACCCTGCCGTCATCGATGCCCTGTGTGCCCGTATGGATCTCGTCCAGGGCGACTACTCCGACGAGAAGACCTGGGCGCAACTGCGTGCCACACTCGATCGCACAACTCCATCGTCGCCGTGTTCTACATGGCGATCCCACCGCACGATGTTTCCGACGGTGGCGCGCAGAGACTCGCCTCCGTCGATCTCCATCACCGCGGCCGCATCGTCGTCGAGAAACCGTTCGGGCGCGACCTCGCAGTCCGCGATCGAACTCAACAGGACGCTGCACGCCGTCTTCGCCGAGGACCACATCTTCCGTATCGACCACTACCTCGGCAAGGAGGCGGTCGAGGATCTGTTCGTCTTCCGCTTCGCCAACACGCTGC
>CAVPET010000054.1:0-36762 GCA_963703525.1 Ilumatobacteraceae bacterium
GAGATGTAGTTGACGCCGAACTGCTGCGGCTGACGGGTCTCGACGGCGACGAGGAGTTCGCGGCGCAGATGGACCCCTCCCGGTGGCCTCACCTGAAGGCGAGGTTGACCGAGGTGTTCGCCCAGCGCTCCCGAGCCGACTGGTGCGAGCTGATGGAGGCGACCGACGTGTGTTTCGCCCCGGTCCTCACGATGAGCGACGCGGCAGCGCATCCGCACAACGTCGAGCGCTCCACGTTCGTCGAACTCGGCGGTGTGCGCCAGCCGGCGCCGGCGCCGCGGTTCAGCCGGACCACGCCGCGGATCACACAGCTGCCCGCCCACGCCGGTCAGCACACGCGTGAGGTACTGGCCGACTGGGGTCTCGCTCCCGGGCGCATCGACGACCTCGTCGAGTCCGGCGCGGTCAAGCAAGCCGGCTGACCATCGTCGCCTGCGGTCACGTCGATACCCCAGACTCCGATGTCGTCGAACCTGCGGGACCCCGGGACTGCGGAGTGCCGACGCCAACTCGGCAGCATGTCGCGCCAACTCGGCAACCGGTGCGGTTTCCCGGGGTCGTGGCACACTGACGTCGATGTCGACGCTTGTCTGCTTCCACGCCCATCCCGACGACGAGGTGATGACCACCGGAGGAACGATGGCGCGTGCGTCAGCGGAGGGTCACCGGGTCGTCCTCGTCGTGGCGACCAACGGGGCTCACGGCGAAGTGCCCGATGATCTCGCCGCGGGTGAAACGCTGGTCGATCGGCGGCGACGGGAGACGGAGGCATCCGCCGAGACGCTCGGCGTTCACCGGATCGTGTGGCTCGGCTACGACGACTCGGGGATGAACGGCTGGTCGCAGAACGACCACTCGGAGTCCTTTCACCAGGCCGCCATCGACGAAGCCGCGCAACGGGTTGCCGAAGTGGTGCGCGAAGAAGACGCCGACGTCTTGACGATCTACGACTGGCACGGCGGGTACGGGCACCCGGACCACGTCAAGATCCACAAGGTCGGCGTGCGTGTCGGCGAATTGGTTCCCCGCCTGAGGATCGCCGAGGCGACGTCGAATCGTACGGTGATCGTCGCGATGATGAAGCAGGCGATCGAATCGGGGACCATGCCCACCGTCGACGGCGACGCGGTGGAGTTCGATCCGGAGGGGCCCGCAGACGACGGCAATCCGTTCGGCACACCGGAAGCCGAGATCACTCTGGCGGTCGACGTGTCGACCTTCACCGAGGTGAAGCGCGCAGCGCTCATGTGTCATCGCAGCCAGGTCAGCGACACGTCGTTGTTCATGAAGATGCCGAGCGACCGGTTCCAGCAGATGTTCGGCGCCGAGTGGTTCATCGAACACGATGTGTCACCACCGCTTCGTTGGGGATGGCTGTTCGACATCCCCCGCTGAACGGCTTCGCCGGGCCAGAATGTCACCATGATCCGGCGTTCTCTGGCTTTGCTCGCATCGGCTGCGTTGATTCTCGGCGCGTGTGGTGCGGATGATTCCGGCGACGCCGGGATCTCCACGACGCAGCTGACCCTGCTGCCGACCACCACCGCCGCGTCGACGACCACCTCCACGACCACGAGCTCGACCTCGACGTCGACGTCGACGTCGACGTCGACAACCGTCGTCGCGAGCACCACCACCGAAGTCGACCCGGCGATCACCTCGTTGGTCCTGAGCGGCGAGGGCATCGGCTCGGCCGAGTTCGGCAGCGACCCCGATGGGGTCATCAGCTACGTCACCTCGTTCCTCGGCGAGCCGACCAACGACAGCGGATGGATCGACCCGCTCGAGATCGGCGCCTGCTCTTCGACCGAGATCCGACTCGTCGACTGGGGTGTGCTCACGCTGGTCTTCGGCGACGTCTCGCAGGTCATGGAGGGGCGCCGTCACTTCTTCGCGTACAACTACGGCTCGGCCGGCGAGGTCGGGGGTGCACCGGTCGGGTTGACCACCAGCCGTGGCATCACCGTCGGGTCGCGTGTCGTCGACGTCGTCGCGGCCTACCCGGGCGTCACGTTGAACCCCGAGGACGACTTCACGGCGCCGAGTTTCTACGTCAGTGACAACCTTCGTGGCTACCTCACCGGACTGAACGACGACTCGACCGTCACGGTGATTCTCGGCGGCATCGGCTGTGGGGAATGACACCGGTGCGCGGCTGACGAGGCGGTCATCGTGGAGTCGTTGCTCGATGCGCATCGGGATCTGGCCTGGTTCCTGATCGGTTCGAACGCACTCGTCGGCATGTGGGCGCTTGCTGCCCAGTACGTCCCGGCGCTCCGGCGCCGCGCGCTCTGGTGGTGCATCCTCGTCGCCCAGCTCTCCACGTTCGCGATCGCCATCGTCGGCGTCGTGCTCGTCAACCGGTACGACGCCGAACTCGACCAGTTCCACGCGCTGTACGGCTTCAGCTCGATCGTCGCGGTCGGGATCCTCTACAGCTACCGATCGAGCCCCTTCGTCAAGGACAAGCAGTACCTGCTGTACGGATTCGGGAGCCTGTTCATCATGGGGCTGGGGATCCGGGCGTTCTATCTGCACCCGTGAGTGGCCATCTGCACCCGTTGCGGGGTCATATGCCTACGCCCTGCGGGAGTTTGGCAGGGTCCCAGTCGAGCTGGGTCACCCCCTGCCGACAGGCGTACCGGTCGGTCATGCCGGCGACGAAGGCAACGGCGGCTCGCAGTGCGTCGGCGCTGCCCGCTTCGAGCTGGTCGATGTCGGCATCGACCGCAGCGCGCGCGGTCGGGCGTGGGATGGCGTGCGGCCGGTCGGCGTAGTGCTCGACGAGCGCCCGGAGCAACGAGATCACGGCGTCGGCCTGGAGGCGGCTGGCTGGGCGCAGGTACACCTGCTCGTAGTTGAAGCGGCGGAACTCGGCGAGGGCTTCGGCGATGTCGGCGGTCATGCCGATCCGCCCCGTCGTGGTTGTCGCCGTGATCATTGCTCTGACGAACGTGCCGAGCTGCGTCGATCGGTCGCGGCCGCACCGCTCGGCAACGACCGATGGCAGCATGTCGGCACCGAGAATCCCCGCCGCCACCGCATCTTCGAAGTCGTGACAGACGTACGCGATGCGGTCGGCCCACGAGACGACCTCACCTTCGGGTGTCCGCGGCGCCGGAAGGCTCCATGAGTGGTGACGGATGCCGTCGAGCGTCTCGGAGCACAGGTTGAGAGGACGCAGGGTGACGTCGGCGCCCCATAGAGCATGATCGAAGCCGCCGTCGAGGTACGGCGAGAGCGCGTCTTCGCTCGCATGTCCGCCCGGGCCGTGACCACAGTCGTGCCCGAGCGCCATGGCCTCTACGAGCGGGACGTTCAGGCGCAGGGCCTCGGCAACCGATCGGGCCACCTGAGCGACCTCCAGGGCATGCGTCAGCCGGGTGCGTTGGTGATCATCGGGGAAGACGAACACCTGGGTCTTACCGGCCAGTCGACGGAACGACGAATCGTGCAGGATGCGGTCACGATCCCTCTCGAAGCACGTACGGATCGGATCGGGCTCCTCTTGGACCGCGCGGTTGCCGGCGCCGTTCGCGGGCGTTGCGCCGACCGCGAGGTCCGACACGTCGCGTTCTTCGCGTGCGACGCGCGCCAGCGCGGCGTCGATGCCGATCGTGGCGCCGGAGTCGGCATGGGCGAGCACCACGTCGCCATCTCCGAGCCGAGCGTCGTGACCGGTCATCGTGGCGGCCCACCGATGAGCCCGCTCGTCGCTGACAGCCCGCTCGTCGCTGACAGTTCTCTCGTCGATGACGCTGCGCTCGTCGATGACAGCCCGCTCGTCGACGACGTTGCGCTCTTCGCCGGCCCGATCATCAGCGGCGGGATCTTCAGCGGCGCGGTGCGGTACGTGATCCACCTCCGCGACGATACGAGATGGCTCCGAGCGACCGGCGTTAGCCTGGAGAAAATGTCAGGGTTCGTCGACGAGTGCCAGCTGAACGCACGTGGCGGCGATGGTGGCGCCGGTTGCGTGAGCTTCCGACGCGAGGGCCCGGTCACGATGGGCGGCCCCAACGGTGGCGACGGTGGCAATGGCGGCAGTGTGTGGCTCGTGGCCGACCACAACGTGTCGTCGTTGCTGGCATTTCGCGATCACCCGCACCGCCGTGCCGACAGTGGCGTACACGGCAAGGGCAAGGACCTCCACGGGCGGCGCGGCCAGTCACTCGAGGTCTCGGTGCCGATCGGCACGGCGGTCTTCGACCTCTACACCGGCGAACTCCTCGCCGAGCTCGTGAATCACGGGGATCGATGGATGGCAGCAGCCGGCGGTCGTGGCGGGAGAGGCAACGCCAAGTTCCTGTCGAACAAGCGGCGCGCCCCGAGTTTCGCCGAACAGGGCGAGCACGGTGAGGAGAACTGGCTTCGACTCGAACTTCGGCTGATGGCCGACGTCGCGCTCGTCGGCTTCCCGAACGTCGGAAAGTCGACCTTCATCAGCGTGATCTCGGCAGCGAAGCCGAAGATCGCGGACTATCCGTTCACTACGCTGGAACCGCATCTCGGAGTCGTGCGCATCGACGACGAGACCGACTTCGTGGTCGCCGACATCCCGGGGCTCATCGAGGGCGCCAGCGAGGGCCGTGGGCTCGGGCACCAGTTCCTGCGTCACGTCGAGCGGGCCCGCGTGATGTGCGTGATGGTCGACCTCGCCCAGCTCGACGGAGTGTCGCCGTCGGAACAGGAACGGATCCTCCTACACGAGTTGGGGCAGTACCGACCCGAACTGCTCGAGCGTCCCCGGCTGGTCGTGGGCACCAAGGCCGATGCGATCCAGGCCGACGAGCTGGCCGCGCTCGGATGGGACGGCCCGATCATGTCGGCGGTCACCGGCCAGGGTGTGCCCGATGTCGTCGGTCGTCTGGCGTCGCTCGTGCACGAGGCACGCCAGGCCGTCGCTCGCCACGAAGGCGTGGTGGTGCTCCGGCCCGATAGCAGTGGCGCGCTCGTCGAGCGGGTCGCCGATGGTGAGTTCCGTCTGCTCGGTCGCGATGTCGAGCGCGTCGTCGCGTTGAACGACGTGACGACACCCGAGGCGTTGTCCTACATCGACTATCGCCTCGAACGGCTCGGTGTTCCCAGGATGCTCGCCAAGGCGGGCGCCCAGGAGGGCGACGTCATCTGGATCGGCGACTTCAGCTTCGACTACCAGCCGGACCTCTGATCGATCGTGCGGGTCGTCGCCAAGATCGGAACCGCGTCGATCACCGACGACGGTGGTGTCATCGATGTCGGTGCCATCGCCAAGCTCTGCGGCGAGGTTGCCGAGCTGAGGCAGGCCGGTCATCAGGTGATCGTGGTGTCGTCGGGTGCGGTGGCTGCAGGCGTCGTCGCCGTCGGGTTGGCGGCGCGGCCGACCGACATGGTCACGCTGCAGGCAGTCTCGGCGGCCGGCCAGAGCCGACTCGTCGAGGCCTACAACGTCGAGCTCGGTCGGCATGGCCTCGTCGGCGCCCAGGTGCTGCTCGACCCGCACGACTTCGTCGACCGAACCCAGTACCTGCACGCTCGGCGCACGCTCGTTCGGCTCCTGGAGCTGGGTTGCGTGCCGGTCGTCAACGAGAACGACGCGATCGCCAACGACGAGTTGCGCTACGGCGACAACGATCGCCTGGCTGCTCTCGTCGCGAACTCGGTGGGAGCCGATCTGTTGGTGTTGCTGACGGACCTCGACGGGGTGTTCACTGCCGACCCTCGGCGTGACCCGTCGGCGGAGTTGGTGACGCACGTCGCGGCCGACGATCCGATGCTCGCGATCACCGCCGGATCCGGTGGCAGTGGTCGGGGCAGTGGTGGCATGGCGAGCAAGTTGACCGCCGCGAAGATTGCGTCGTGGTCGGGTATCCGCTGCGTGATCGCCCGTGCCTCGCGTGCCGATGTGCTCGCCGGCGCGGCGGATGGCGACGTCGTCGGAACCACGTTCGAGGCACACCACCGAACGCTGCCGGCCCGCAAGCTCTGGATTGCGTTCGCGGCGGAGGTCGACGGGGTGATCGACGTCGACGCCGGCGCCGAGCGGGCCCTCACCGACCAGCCCCGCAGCCTGCTTCCCGCCGGCGTCGTCGGTGTGCGCGGAACCTTCGTCGCCGGCGACACGGTGGAGGTCGTCGGGCCATCGGGTCGGGCGTTCGCGCGTGGAATGGCTGCGCTCGATGATGCCGTCGTGGCTGCCGTTGCCGGATCGCACACCCGCGATCTGCCTGACGGCGTCGTGCACGAGGTCATCCATCGCGACGACCTCGTCCTGCTTCCCTGACCTGACTCCGGCTTGCCCGGTCCGGCGTCCGGTCAGGTGCTGGGGTCCGGAGTCTGGTCTGGAGTCCGGTCAGGTGCTGGGGTCAGGTGCTGGGGTCCGCTGACGAGTCCGACCCGTCGATCGCCACCTGCTGGGCGCCGGCGAGGAGACCGAGTTCGGCGCGCATCTCGGACAGGCGGGTCTGCGCAGCGACGTTGGCCGTGGCCTCCTCGATCTCGAGGATCCGTGTCTCGACCGACCCGGACTGGAGTTCGGACGTTGCCGTGGCCTTGGCGTAGCGGGCCTGGATCTTCTCCTCGACCTCGGCGAACGTCGGGACGTCGTCGCCCACCGTCTCGCTGAGCTGGGCCATGGCAGCGTTCATCTCTTCTTGCATCTTGGCCTGCTCGAGCTGACTGAGCAGTTTCGACTTCTCGGCGAGCTTCTCCTGCAACAGGCGGCTGTTGGTCTTCACGGCGGCCTTCGCCTGGTCGGCGGCCTGGGTCGACTCGAGGACCATCGCCTTCAGGCTCTCGACGTCGGCCTCGACCGAGATCAACCTGTCGGCGATCGTCTCGGCGGCCCGGGTGTACTCCGCCGACTTCGCGGCGTCGCCCCCCTTGTCGGCCTCCGATGCCATGATCAGCGCTTGGCGAGCCGTGGAGTTCAGCTTTTCGAGCTCGCCCATCTTGGTGTTCAGGCGAATCTCTGCCTGCTTCTGGTTGGCGATGACGTTGGCCGCCTGGTCCTTGAGCCGCCGGTGCTGATTCTGGGCCTCGGTGATGGCCTGTTCGAGCTGCACCTTGGGGTCGGCCTTCTCGTTGAAGCTCCCGGTCAACTTGGCCGTCAGGTAGCCCCACCACTTCTTCGCGAGTTTGAACATGTGGCGAGCCTAGTTGCCAACCCATCCGAGCGATCCCCGAAGTCCTCCGATGAGAGTTGGCGCGCACGGGTCGCGCTCATCCTCATCGTCGATGGTGATCCCGGAGTTGCGATGAGAGTTGGCGCGCACAGGTCGCGCTCATCCTCATCGTCGACATCCTTATCGGATGGTGGCTCCGGGGGATCGGGGGCGGCGGGGGAGGCGACGGCGCAGGAAGTCGAGTTCGGGAACACGGAGGGCCACGAGGAGGGCCGCGTACACCACGGCGCCGACGATCGTTCCGACGACCAGGCGTGCTGCGGCATCGAGGCCGACGTCACCACCGACCCGGCGTGAGAGGAACCACACCACCTCGCCCATCAGCACCGCCGCCAGGATCATCGGCGCGACGCTCGACGCGACTGCGCGAGGCGAGAAGCCGGGCACCTTGTAGCCCAGCACGAGGAGCGCCCACACCGACGAGATGCAGTAGGCGATCGCGAATGCCAATCCGAGACCGAGCACGCCGTATCGACCCACGAGCAGGAAGGCGAGGCCGATGTTGATCGCGTTCTCGACGACATTGATCACGAACGGGGTGCGGGTGTCCTTGTGGGCGTAGAAGCCGCGGAGGGTGAACATGTACACGGAGAAGGCGCCGAGGCCGAGAGCGAAGCCGGCGAGCGCGCTGGAGGTGTTCGCTGCATCGACAGCGTCGAACTGGCCGCGTTGGAGCAACGCTCCCACCAGCGGCCGACGGAGCACGAAGATCCCGACCCCCGCCGGGATCGTGAGCAGGGCGGTCATGCGGATTCCGAGCGAGGCCTGATCGACGAACCCGGCACGCTCCCGGCGCGCGACCGCACGTGCCAGCTCCGGTTGGAACGTGGTCGCGATCGACACGGCGAGCAGACCGTGGGGCAGAACGAAGAACGTGAACGCGGCGAGATACGCCGACGCATCTCCGGAGCCGGGGCCGGCGAGGTTGCGGACGACCACCAAGGAGACCTGGTTGGCAGCGACGAAGCCGAGGGTCCAGACGGACAATCGCAGGAGTCTGCCGACGGCCGGATGGCGCAAGTCGAGCCGTGGGCGGAACGCGAACCCGGTGCGCCCCATAGCCGGAAGCAGCACCACTGCCATCGAGGCAATCCCAAGTGTTGCGCCGAGCCCGAGCGTCAACCGGAGGCGGTCGTCGGTCAAGACGTCCGACAGTGCCCAGTCGGCGGTTCCCGCGTTGGGCAACGACAGCAGGGAGACGA
Organism: Ilumatobacteraceae bacterium; assembly: GCA_963703525.1. GTDB lineage: Bacteria > Actinomycetota > Acidimicrobiia > Acidimicrobiales > Ilumatobacteraceae > Sva-07. Next base: position 8,366 of record CAVPET010000054.1, read on the forward strand.
TGATGATCAGGTTCGGCAGGATCGGGCTCCACGCCGCGGCGAAGAACCGTCGCCGGCTGTTGAGGAACGCGTTGGCCAGCCCCACCAATCCGTAGAACAAGATCTGGATGAGGAAGATCCGCGCCAACGTCGTACCGACCGAGCGGAAGACCTCGGGGTCGACGTCCTCGCCGACGTGGATCGAGTAGATCCCGAAGATGAGCGGCGCCGCCAATACCGCGACCACGGTGAGTGCCGCCATCAGCACGACCGATACAGTCAACACGACGTTGGTCGCGTCGTCGTCGCCGTCTTCGTCGAACGTCGAGAACATGGGCACGAGCGTCGCCGACAGCACCCCGCCGAGGAGGAGTTCGTAGACGATGTTCGGGGTCTCGTTGGCCAGGCTGTAGGCATCCGCCAGAGCCGTCTGACCGAGGACGTACCCGAGTGCCATCACCCGAAGGAGCCCCGTCACGCGCGAGAGGGTGGTACCGGTGGCGACGGTGACGTTGCTACGGAGCAGACGGCTCACAGGCGGTCGGTCTCGTCGATCGCCAAGCGGAGTGCTTCCAGCTCGACGACGAGATTCTCGACGTCGTCGGCATAGGTGTCGGTGTCGGCCGTCCCGAGGCTCACTTCTGCGGCGCGGGCGACCAGTTCCTCGACTCGGAGCTGGGTGAGTTGGAGGCCGGCCGCGGTCTCGTGGGACTGCTGCGCCAGACGCTCCACGCTCGCGAGCTGTCCCTCGATCGCTGAATGTCCCTCGATCGCTGAATGTCCCTCGCCACCTTCGCCCGCCTCCTGCCGGCGCAGGACATCGAGCCGCGCCCGGAGCCCGACGGCGTCGAGCCGACGCACCGTCGCATCGATTGCATCGCCGCGTCGAGCGATGCTCCACGTGTCGTCCACCCCGCGTTCGAGTTGTGCGGCGATCGCGCGGAGACGCTCCTTCATCGGCCCCGCCGGCATGCCGTCGACGATCCTGGCGAGGTCTCGTTGCGCGCGCTGTGAACGTTGCACGAACTGCCGCCAAGGCTCACCGACGCCAAACGCGTCGATCGCCGAACCGCGAGTCGATCGCTGCGACATGGCGAACAGAAGACCACCGATGGCGGCCAGAGCAAGCGGCAGCAGCGCCGCAGGCCAGCCGACGAGAGCTCCCAGCCCGATCGAGACCCCGAGCAGGCCGACCGCGGAGATGACGGGGATCAGCCGTCGCACCCGGTCGGTGTGCTCGTTCTGGTGGGTCATCCGGCGGAACGCTACTGTTGTGGCAATGGCGCAACCGGACACCGAGGAGCCGCTGTCCGAGCGGCTCGGACGGACGGTGAAGGATCACGACCGTCGCCGTCTCCAAACGAGGTTCTCCGGCGTCGGAGTCACGACGATCGCTGCAGCGCAGGAACGACGCCCGATTCGAATCGTCGGCGAAGTCCGTAGTCAACATCGCTCGGCGCCCGACCATCGGCTGTTCCTACGAGTCGAGATCGATGACGGAACGGCGACGGCGATCATGATGTTCACCGGACGCAATCGCGTGCGTGGCCTCGAGACCGGTCGAGCCGTCGTGGCCGAGGGTGTGGGCGGACGTGAACGGGGACGGTTGGTGATCTGGAACCCTGCCTACACGTTGTTGGGCGAAGCGCTCCCCGACTGAGCAACCAGCAACCGACGCACCGCCGGCTCGGAATCCTCGGTGACGAGGACGAGCACTTCGTCGCCCTCCAGCAGCATGGTGTCGCCACGAGGGACGACGACCGCCCCGGTTCGCAGGATCGCCACGACGGACGAGTCGCGTGGGAAGCCGATTGCGGCCACTTCCCGTCCGACGACAGGGGCATCCCCGCGGAGGGTGACCTCGACGAGTCGAGCCTTGCCCGCCAGGTCGAGTAGTCGTACGACCGAGCCGACGCTGACGGCCTCCTCGACGAGTGCGGAGAGCAGGTGGGGCGTCGAGACTGCCACGTCGACCCCCCAGTCGATGGTGAACAACCACTCATTGGACGGATGGTTCACGCGGGCGAGCACTCTCGGGACGGCGAACTCCTGCTTCGCGAGCAATGAAGCCACCAGGTTGTCCTCGTCATCGCCCGTGACGGCGACGAAGACGTCGGCCCGTTCAGGCTCGGCGTTTGCCAGCTGGGAGACCTCGCAGGCGTCGGCAAGGACCCACTCGACCCCTGCGAGATCGGGATGAACCCGGAGTCGTTCGACCCGGTCACGGTTCTGCTCGACGACGACGACATCGTGGTCGGCGGCGCGCAGGTCGGCGGCGATGAACGAGCCGACCTTTCCGGCGCCGATGATGATCACACGCATCAGTGAGTCCCCTTCGAAACGTCGGGCTGCAGCACTTGGTCGACGGTGTCGAGCTGATCGTTCGCAACGGCGAAGTAGAGAACATCGCCTTCCTGAACGACGAGGTCCGGCGTGGCGATGATTCCGATGCCGAGGCGGCGGACCGCGACGGCGCGGATCATGCCCGATCGTTCGAGCGAGACGAGCGGTTGGCCAACCAGGTGCGGCGGCGCCGAACGTTCGACGACGCAGACGCGGGCGCTGGGCTCGATCCACCGTACGCCGGTGTCGTCGGGCAGAACGCGTCGGATCGCGAGTTCCGTGGTCAGCTGCGCTGACGCCACGGTGGGGATGCCGAGACGTTCGTAGATTGCGGCCCGGCGGGGGTCGTAGATCCGAGCGATCACCTTCGGTACCCGGAAGTGCTCGGCCGCGGTTCGAGCGACGACGATGTTGGAGTTGTCGCCGCTCGTCACGGCGGCCAGGATCTCGGCGCGTTCGATGCCCGCTTGGATCATGGTGGCGCGGTCGTAACCCATTCCGACGATGGCGGCGACGTCGAGATGTTCCACTCGCTTGAACGCATCGGGGTTGGCATCGATCACCGACACCGTGTACCCCTCGACAAGCAGTCGTTCGGTCATGCCGGAGCCGACCCGCCCGCATCCGACGATGACCGCGTGGAGTGATTCGGGTCGTGGTTGATCGGTCACGGCAGGGCCTCCAGGGTCGGCGTGGTCGCAAGCGGGGTCTGCTCGGCAGACGAGTCGTCCTTGCGGTATCCACCGACCTGCACCGGTATCAGGGTGATCGCCGTATTCGGTCGTTGGCGGAGCTTGGCACGCAGGACGACTGCGCTCTGGTTGTGCAATACCTGGTCCCAGAAGTGTTCGACGACGAACTCGGGGATGACGACGGTGATGACATCGTCGGGTCGCTCTGCGTCGAGCTCGTCGATGACCTCGAGGACCGGATTGGTCAGATCGCGGAAGGGCGAGAACACGGTGCGTAGCTCGACGGGCAGCTCAAAGCGCTCCCATGCGTCGACCACCCGTTCTTCCTCTTCGGCGGTGTTCACGACGCTGATGGCGACGAGCCGATCTGGGTTCATCGACCGGGCGTAGGCGATGGCGTTCAGGACGCCACGATTGATCGCCCCGACGAGTACGACAACCGTGTGGGCGTGGCGGGCGACACGGTCGGTCGGTTCGACGCTGAGGGCATCGGCGACGTGGTCGTAGTGCCGCCTGATCCTCTTGAAGATCACCACGATCATCGGGATCAGCGCGACCGGGATCCAGGCGCCGCTGGTGAACTTCGACACGACGATCACGATGAGGACGATGAACGTGGCGATGGCGCCGGCCATGTTGATGGCCTGATTGCGTTTCCATCCGGGTTCCTGCAGGCGGCGGTGATGCACGACCATGCCGAGCTGCGAGAGGGTGAAACCGGTGAACACGCCGACCGCGTAGAGCGGGATCAGCGCACTCGTCTGGCCGCCGAAGGCGATGATGAGCAGGCTGGCAACGCCGGCGAGGGCGATGATGCCGTTGGAGAACACGAGTCGGTCACCGCGGTTGGAGAGCTGGCGTGGCATGAATCCGTCGAGGGACAGGATCGAACTGACGCGGGGGAAGTCGGCGAAGGCCGTGTTGGCCGCGAGGATCAAGATGGCGAAGGTGGCGAACTGCAGCACGTAATACGGGGCGCTGCCGTCACCGAACACGGCCGCTCCCATGATCGACAGCAGCGTTTCGTTCTCGCTCACCGTCGGTTTGAGCAGGTTGGCCAGCACGGAGAGGCCGAAGAAGAAGCTCCCGAGGATCAATCCCATCACGACAAGGGTGCTGGCCGCGTTGCGTGATTCCGGCTTCTTGAACGCCGGCACGCCGTTCGAGATCGCTTCGATGCCGGTGAGGGCCACGGCGCCGGATGAGAATGCCTTGAGGAACGCCATCACGGTGATGCCGGTCATCAACGCGCCGTTGTCGGTGAGGATGTCCAGTTCCTCTGTGTTCGGTGGAAGAGCCTCCAGGCTTCCGCTCCAGAGCCTGATCAGTCCGACGCCGACCAGGGCGATGATGCTCAGCATGTACAGGTAGGTGGGGCCGGCGAACAGGCGGCCGGACTCTTTCATCCCACGCAGGTTGGCGAACATCATCAACGCCACGAAGCCGAGGCAGATCAGCACCCGCTCAGGTCGCAGGGAGGGAAAGGCCGAGGTGATCGCGGCCACGCCGGCGGAGATCGACACCGAAACGGTCAGGACGTAGTCGACGAGGAGCGAGGCGCCGGCCACCAGCCCCGGGTTCTTGCCGAGGTTCTCCCTCGAGACGACGTACGAACCGCCACCGCTCGGGTAGGCGTGGATCGTCTGGCGGTAGCTCGTGATCACGAGAACGAGCAGCACCATGACGATGAACGAGATCGGGATCAGATCGGTCAGCGCCGCCAGACCGGCGAGCGGAACGAGAACGAGCAGGATCTCCTCGGTGGCGTACGCCGTCGAGGAGATGGCATCGGAGGCGAACACGGCCAGTGCGGTCGGTCGCCCGAGGCGTTGGTGTTGTTCCTCCGAGGTGGCCAGCGGTTGACCGACGACGAACCGCTTCAGCGTTGGCACGGCGTACACGACCGCTGAGGGTCATCGATCGGGATCAACCTGTTACTCCCACTTCCGGACGTCGCGACGTTCGCGATGTCACCACCACGAACAGCGACATGCGCGGTTCCAGCGCTTCTTGGCATGCGCACGACAACGTAGCGCCCCGGGACGTCAGCGACGCAATGAGCCACGAATCCGGCCCTCGATCCAGGATATGACCACGCGTCCGGACCCGGCGCCGCTGCGGCGGGTGGGGCCGGTGACATGTGGCCGGCCGGCGGGTCGATTGATCCCGCCGTCGAGTCGGCAGGTAACGTGGCTCGGATGACGATCGAAGGAACCCTGCCGGCGACGGAACGCTTTGCCAGCGTGCAGGGTGTGCGAGATGCCCTGCGCGACGTGGGCTACCTGGCCGACGACGGCATCGCCGGGGTGGCCTACCTGGCCGACAAGCTCGGCAAGCCGATCCTCGTCGAGGGCCCGGCCGGTACCGGCAAGACGCAGCTCGCCAAGTCGATCGCCGAGATCACCGGGTCACGGCTGATTCGCCTCCAGTGTTACGAAGGTCTCGACGAATCCAAAGCGCTCTATGAGTGGAACTACAAAAAGCAGCTCCTGCGGATCCAGACCGAGCGCGGCCACGAGGGTGGTGAAGACTGGACCGACGTCAAAGACGACATCTTCTCCGACGAGTTCCTGCTGACCCGCCCGTTGCTCGAGGCGATCACAGCGACCGACCCGGTCGTGTTGTTGATCGACGAGGTCGATCGTGTGGAGGTCGAGACCGAGGCGTTGCTGCTCGAGATCCTCTCCGAGTACCAGGTGTCGATCCCCGAACTCGGCACGATCACGGCGACGCAGATCCCATTGGTGTTCCTCACGTCGAACAACACGCGCGAGCTGTCCGAAGCGCTCAAGCGGCGGTGCCTCTACCTGCACGTCGACTACCCGCAGCTCGAGCGGGAGAAGGAGATCGTGCTCGCCAAGGTTCCGGGTATCAGCGACAGCCTCGCCGATCAGGTCGCGCGCATCGTCCGCTCGATTCGCCAGCTCGATCTCAAGAAGTCGCCGAGCGTGTCGGAGACACTCGACTGGGCGCGCACGCTCATGATCCTCAACATCGGCGTCATCGACGAAAAGATCGCCAAGGAGACGTTGAACATCCTCCTCAAGTATCAGACCGACATCGTCAAGGCGGCCAAAGAGCTGTCGGTCGACGAGTGAGCATCGAGCGATGCCTCGGCGGGTAGCACGTCGACGATTGATGCTCCGGCGAGTGATCCTCCGGCGGGTCATACCCGGGCGGTGCGCTGATGCTGGATCTGCTGAACGGCTTCGTCGTCGAGCTTCGCAACGCGGGGCTTCCTGTGAGCCTCACCGAGAACCTCGACGCGATGGAGGCGGTGCAGCACATCCCGATCGAGGATCGCGAGGCGTTCAAGTACGCGCTCGGCGCGACTCTGGTCAAGAACCACGCGCACTGGCGCAGCTTCGAGACGGTCTTCGAGGTCTACTTCAGCCTGCGCGGGCCGGAATACAAGCTCGTCCAGGGCGATGACGACACAGACATCGACGAGCTGTGGCGAGAACTGCAGGAACAGCAGCGACAGCAGGGCCAAGGTGGCACCGGCGGGCTCGAGAACCTGACGCCCGAGGAGATCGCCCAGATGCTGATGTCGGCGCTGATGAACGGCGACCAGGCGCTGATGCGGGCCATGGCCAAACAGGCCGTCCAGCAATTCGCCGGCATGGAGCCCGGCCGGCCCGTCGGGGGTACGTACTACCTCTACCGAACGCTGCGGAATCTCGACCTCGATTCGATGCTCGAACGACTGATGGAGGCCACCCGCGACCAGATCGACGGTGATCTCACGTCCCTCGAGGAACGGCTCGAGCGCGAGGAATACCAGGACCGTATCGAGAAGTTCAAGGGTGAGATCGAAGCCGAGATCCGCCGCCGGCTCGTGGCCGACCGTGGCGCCGAGGCGATGGCGAAGACGCTGCGCAAGCCATTGCCCGAAGACGTCGAGTTCATGCACGCTTCGCGCGACGAGATGGCGGCGCTCAAGAAGTCGCTGTACCCGCTCACCCGCAAGCTGGCCACGCGGCTCGCCCGCAAGCGTCGCCACGGCCGCAAGGGTCCGCTCGATTTCCGCAACACGGTGCGACATTCACTGAGCTACGGCGGGGTTCCGGCCGAGCCGAAGTTCAAGTATCCGCGCCCGTCCAAACCCGAGCTGATCGTGGTCGCCGACATCTCGGGTTCGGTTGCGGCGTTCGCCCGGTTCACCCTGATGCTCGTCTATGCCATCCAGAACCAGTTCTCGAAAGTTCGCTCGTTCGTGTTCATCGACGGAATCGACGAAGTCACCGACTACTTCAAGACGACCGACGACATCACCGCGGCGATTCATCGGGTCAACACCGAAGCAGATGTCGTATGGGTCGACGGTCATTCCGACTACGGCCATGCCTTCGAGGTGTTCTGGGAGCAGTACGGCAGCGGCATCGGGCCGAAGTCGACCGTGCTCCTGCTCGGCGATGCCCGGAACAACTATCACGCCAGCCAGAGTTGGGTCGTGAAGGAGATCCGCAAGAAGGCTCGTCACGTCTACTGGTTGAACCCCGAACCGCGGAGCTACTGGAACACCGGCGATTCGATCGTCGGTGAGTACGGCACCCACACCGACGGCGTCTACGAGTGTCGTAACCTTCGCCAGCTCGAGACGTTCGTCGAAAAGCTCACCTGACCCGGGAGCGGTGTATTTCGGTGGGAGCGGAGCGCTGGTCAGGAGTGGTGGTCAGGAGCGCTGGTAGTTGGGGGCTTCCTTGGTGATCGTGACGTCGTGGGGGTGGCTCTCCTCGCGGCCGGCGGTGGTGACGCGCATGAGGCGGGCATTGCGCAGGTCGGCCGGTGTCGACGCTCCGGCGTAGCCCATGCCTGATCGCAACCCGCCCACGAGTTGGTAGAGGACGTCGCCGAGCGGGCCGGAATAGGGGACCCGGCCCTCGATGCCCTCGGGGACGAGCTTGCTGCTCGCAGCACCGACGGCACTGGCCCCACCGGCGCCGGCCCCAGGTTCTCCGGGGGTCGATTGGCCGGTCGCGTAACGGTCGGCGCTGTCGCCGGTCAGCGCACCCATCGACCCCATGCCGCGGTAGGCCTTGTAGCGGCGACCTTCGAACAGCTCCATCTCACCAGGGCTCTCCTCGGTGCCGGCGAGGAGCGAGCCGAGCATCACGGTCGACGCGCCGGCCACGATCGCCTTGACGATGTCGCCGGAGAAGGTGATGCCGCCATCGGCGATGATCGGGACGTCGAGTTCTCGGCCCCGTTGAGCGGCGAACCAGATCGCCGACAGTTGCGGCATGCCGGCGCCGGACACGACACGGGTCGTGCAGATCGACCCGGCGCCGACACCGACCTTGACCGCATCGGCGCCGGCGCGTGCCAGCGCCTCGACGCCCTCGCCGGTCACGACGTTGCCGGCAGTGACCGGCAGGTCGGGCCACGACCCCTTGATCCGCTCGATCGCCTTGATGACGTTGGCCGAATGACCGTGGGCGGTGTCGATCGACACCGCGTCGACACCCATCGCGACGAGCGCCTCGACCCGGTCCTCGAGATCGGCGCCGACGCCGACCGCGGCTGCGCAACGCAGCCGGCCCCGAGCGTCGCGCGATGCGTTCGGGAAATCGAGCCGCTTCTGGATGTCCTTCACGGTGATCAGCCCGGCCAGGCGGCCCTCGTCGTCGACGAGCGGAAGCTTCTCGATGCGGTGCTGCTGGAGGATCGCCTTGGCCTGGTCGAGCGAGGTGCCGACCGCGGCGGTGACCAGACCGTCGGCGGTCATGAACTCGATGAGCGGGCGGTCGAAGTCGGACGCCCTCGCAGAAGCGGATGTCACGGTTGGTGAGGATGCCGACGAGGCGGCCGTCGGGGTCGGTGATCGGCACGCCGGAGAACTTGAACCGGTGCATCAGGTGCTTCGGCGTCGTGGAGCAGGGCGGTGGGCGGCAGCGTGACCGGGTCGGTGATCATCCCCGACTGCGAGCGCTTGACCTTCTGCACCTCGGCCGCCTGATCGGCGATCGACATGTTGCGGTGGATCACGCCGATGCCGCCGTGGCGGGCCATGGCGACGGCCATACGTCCTTCGGTGACCTTGTCCATCGCCGCCGACACGAGCGGCACGGCGAGTTCGATGTCGCCGGCGAAGCGGGCGCTGGTGTCGACGGCGTCGGGGAGGGTCTCGGAGTAGGCGGGCACGATGACGACATCGTCGAAGGTGAGCGCCTCGAAGCGATCGAAGAAGTCGTCGTTGATGTTGGAGCGTTCGGTCATGCGTTGATCTCCTCTGACTCCTGGTTGATCTCCGGGGGGTTGTGTCTCGCCGGTTCGGCGCACCAGGACGCGAGCGTGGCGACGAGCAGTTCATGCTCGGCGCGGTGCATCTGCGCTTCGAACTCCTCGAATGTCCTGGTCACATCGATGTCGACGGTGGCCGATGCCATGACCGGGCCGTTGTCGACGCCGTCATCGGGCACGAGATGGACCATGACGCCCGTGGCGGTGCGTGCGCCGCGACAGGCTTCGTTCCACGCGCGCTCGATGGCGCGGGTGCCGGTTAGATCGCCGGGCAGCGCCGGATGGAGGTTGATCACCTGTTCCGGGAACCAGCCGAGAAAGCTCATGGTCAGCACCCGCATCCAGCCGGCGAGAACGACGAGGTCCGGTTCGAATCCGGCCACGACGTCGGCCAGGCGCGCGTCGTAATCCGATCGCTCCTCACCGGTCTGTACGCCCACGTGTACCGCCGGCACGCCGGCGGCGTTCGCGCGTTGGAGGGCGAAGACGTCGGGTCGATTCGAGACCACGGCGACGACATCGGCGGCGACCGTGCCGTTCGAGCAGGCATCGAGAATCGCCTGCAGGTTGGAGCCGTTCCCCGACACCATCACCACCAGACGGCGGCGGCGGCCACCACCACCACCACCACCACCACCACCACCCCGTTGAGCCCGCGGCCGTTGCGCCCGCCGATCACCGGGGGAGGCGAGCGGCTCGACCATGGGTCGAACCTAGCGACCTGACGTCGATGGCCCATCGCGAGTGAACGAAAAATCAGGCTCTCGGATCACTGCAACACCACGGACTTCGCGCCGGGCACGAGCCTCCCGATCACCCAGGTCGTCTCGTCGATCGAACGCTGCAGCTCGGTCACGTCGTCACGGGCGCAGATCACGACCATTCCGATGCCCATGTTGAGGGTTCGATAGAGCTCCTCGGTTGTCATCCGTGGAACCAACTCGCGCACCAGCCGGAACAACGGCGGCATCGGCCATGATCCGAGTTCGATCACCGCGTCGACGTCGTGTGGCAGGACGCGCGGCACGTTCTCCGGCAGGCCACCACCGGTGATGTGCGCGAGGCCCTTGACCCGGCCACCGGCGAGCGCCGGCGTGAGCACGTCGAGATACGACCGGTGTGGTTCGAGGAGGGCTTGGCCGAGCGACCGGTCGAACCCTTCGGGCACCGCGTCCATCGGCATCCATGCGAACACGTTGCGCAACAGGGAATAGCCGTTGGTGTGCGGGCCGCTCGAGGCCACACCCACGACCACGTCGCCGGCGCCGATGTCGGGGCGGGGGAGGAGCCGGTCACGTTCGGCGACACCGACGAGCGTGCCGGCGATGTCGAACGCCCCCTCGGCGTAGACGCCGGGCATCTCCGCGGTCTCCCCTCCGAGGAGCGCACAATCGGCAGCACGGCAGGCGTCGGCCATCCCGCGGACCACCTCCGCGACGAGATCGGCGTCGAGGTGGCCGGCGGCGATGTAGTCGAGGAAGAACAGCGGACGCGCCGACTGCACGAGTACGTCGTCGATGCAGTGGTTGACGATGTCGGCGCCGACGCCACGTACCACACCGAGGCGTGCGGCGAGTTCGACCTTCGTGCCGACACCGTCGGTCGAGGCCACGAGCACCGGATCACTCATCGCCGTGATCGCCGCGGCCGAAAAGACCCCCCCGAAGCTGCCGACACCCCTGAGCACGCCACTGCCGTGCGTGGCCTCGACGGCGGCTTTCATCTCCGCGACGGCACGCGATCCCTCGTCGATGTCGACACCGGCCTGCGTGTACGACCGGAGTGATGCGCCGAGGGCCCGCCATCCGATGTCGCGCCGCACGTGCATTCCGTCGAACCGGATGTGGGCCATCCGGGCATATGCCGCGTCACGGGCATCGGCGAGATCGTCACCGATCCCGGTGACGCAGAGCACACGGCCGCCGCTCACCCGGCCGGCGTCGTCGATACCGGCATCGAAACGAATCGCGGTCGCGCTGTCGCTTCCCGAGTCGGTCACCAGCGCTCCGGTCACCGGCGCGGTCGGATAACCGGAGGATGCGGCAACAACTGTGACGGCCGCGCCGGTGCGCACGGGGACAGTGCGAATGGGGAGAGCGACATCGCCCACCGCGCCACGTGTGCACGCCAGCGCCAGCGCTGCAAGATCGGTGTCGAGCAACGGGAGCACGGCCTGGGCCTCCGGGTCGCCGAAGCGGACGTTGTACTCGATCAGCTTCGGCCCATCGGTCGTCAGCATGAGGCCGGCGTAGAGCACACCCACGTACGGCGTGCCGGCGGCGGCGAAGTGGCCGAGCACGGGCTGCACGAACGTGGCGAGCAACTCCTCGGCGGAGTACGTCGTCGTCGCCGGCGCGTAGGCGCCCATGCCGCCCGTGTTGGGCCCGGTGTCGGCTTCGCCGAGCCGTTTGTGGTCCTGCGCGAGGGGGAGCACGACCGCAGTGGTTCCGTCGCAGAGCGCGAGCAGCGAGCACTCGGGTCCGTGCAGTCGCTCCTCGATCACGAACGCACCGACCTCGGCCGCGGCCATGATGGCGGCCCGGGTCTCCTCGGGAGTCGAGGGAACCACGACGCCTTTGCCCCCGGCGAGCCCATCGAGCTTCACCACGATCGGGAGGCCGAGCTGCTCCCACCACGAGAGCGCGTCGTCGGCGTCCCCGAATCCGGCGAACCTCGGCCCGGGGATCCCGAGCTGCGCCGCGAGCTCGCGAGCGAACCCCTTCGACGACTCGAGTCGAGCGAGTTCCGCGGTCGGCCCGAAGCACGGGATACCGCGTTCCGCGCAGACATCGGCGATCCCCGCGACCAGCGCCGATTCCGGCCCGGGAACGACGAGATCGACGTCGGCCGGGCCGACCGCCCCGAGCGAGTCGGTGACGACGACCTCGTGGCCGTGCTGTCGGCACGCCCACGCAATGGCCTGTTCGCGCCCGCCGCTGCCGACGACCAGCACCCGCATCACGCGAGGACGCCCTCGAAGGACAACTTGGCCTGGGCATCGGCGACGGGGATCGGGTATCTGCCCGTGAAGCAGGCGTTGCAGTAACCGTCGTCGTCGCCGGCCTCCAGGCCGGCCACCGCGCTGCATCATCCCGTCGAGCGACAGGAACGCCAGGCTGTCGGCGCCGATGTGGTCGCGTATCTCCTCGATGCCGAGCCGCGCGGCGATCAGGTCGCCGTCGTGACCCATGTCGACACCGAAGTGGCAGGCGTGGGTGATCGGCGGGCACGTGATCCGCACGTGCACTTCGGCCGCGCCGGCGTCGCGAACGAGCTTCACCAGTGGTCCGGCGGTCGTACCACGGACCAGGGAGTCGTCGATCATCACCACGCGCTCGACCTTCGAGGTTCTCGCGCAGCGCGTTGAACTTGAGCGCGACGCCACGATCGCGGATGTCCTGCGTCGGTTCGATGAATGTGCGGCCGATGTAGCGGTTCTTGATCAGCCCGTCGTTGAAGGGGATCCCGCTCTCGGTCGAATATCCGATGGCGGCGGGGATCGAGGAGTCGGGCACGGGGATGACGACGTCGGCCTCGGCCGGCCACTCGCGGGCGAGCTCGACACCGAGCTGCTGGCGGACGTGGTGGACGTTGCGGCCGTGCCACACCGAATCCGGACGACTGAAGTAGACGAACTCGAAGGTGCAGCGCGCAGCACGCGGTTGCGGGGCGAGCACCTGTGTACGGTGGATCTCGGCGCCGCGCAGTGTGACCATCTCGCCGGGTTGCACCTCGTCGATGTCGACACATCCGAGTGTCGAAAGTGCACATGTCTCGCTGGCCACCGCATGCCCACCGTGCGGCAGGCGGCCCACCGAGAGGGGTCGGAAACCCCACGGGTCGCGGACGGCGATCACACGGTCGGTGGCCAGGATGACCAGGGAGAACGCGCCCTTCCACGCCGGCAGGGTGCGCTCGATGCGCTCTTCCCAGGTCAGCCCGCCGGCCGCGGCGAGCATCAGTGTCATCACTTCGGAATCGCTGGTGGCGGTGAGCCCGAATCCACGATTCAGCAGCTCCTCGCGCAGCGTCGGCGCGTTGACCACGTTGCCGTTGTGGGCCAGCGCGAGCGGGCCGTGCATCGTCTCCACGAGGAACGGCTGGATGTTGCGTTCGGCGTTGGAACCGGTCGTCGAGTACCGGGTGTGGCCGATGGCGTGATACCCGACGAGTGGGGCAAGCGTCTCGGGGCCGAAGACGTTGGCCACGAGCCCGACCTCCTTGTGCACCCGCGCACGGCGCCCGTCGCTGACGGCGATGCCGGCGGCTTCCTGGCCCCGATGTTGCAGTGCGAAGAGACCGAAGAACGCAAGTTGTGCGACGCCGTCACCGTGTGGTGTCGATACGCCCAACACCCCACACTCGTCCTTCGGGGAATCGTCAGCGGCCTGCTCGACGTGCTTCGTCGGCAGGCTCGTCACGGTCAGTTCCGGCATGATCAGCTGATCTCCAATCGGGCAACTGCCGCGCGTACGCGCGGCTCGGCAGGGTAGGCGCCGGGGACGAACTCCGTGCCGGTCAGGCGCTCGTAGGCATCGATGTAGCGTGCCGTGGTTGCGGTCCAAACGTCGGCGGGAAGCGTCGGAATGGGGCCGTGACCGGTGTAGCCGGCATCGGCGAGCGCGCGGCGGACCACTTCTTTGTCCAGGCTCTCGGGTTCGTCCCCTCGTCGCATGCGCTCGTCGTAGCTCGATGCGACCCACCAGCGTGAGGAGTCGGGAGTGTGGACCTCGTCGATCAGCAGGAGCTCGCCGTGCGCTGCGAGGCCGAACTCGTACTTCGTGTCGGCGAGGATCAGCCCGGCACTCCTGCCTCGTTCGGCGCCGCGCGCGAACAGGGCGAGTGCCGCGGCCTGCACCCGGCGCCACAGCTCTGCGCCGACGAGCCCGCGTTCGACGACCTCGTCGCACGAGAGTGGGACGTCGTGGCCGCTCGAGTCCCCGGCGCCGGCATCGCCCTTGGTCGTCGGGGTGATGATCGGTGCGTCGAGCCGGCTGTTCTTCAGGAGACCGTCGACAAGCGCGTGGCCATCGATCACGCGCTCACCGGCGGCGTACCTCGTCCACAGCGACGTGTCGGTGACGCCGGTGATGTGGCCGCGAACGACCACCTCGACCGGCAGTGGTGTCGCACTCCGGGCGATCAGCACGTTCGGGTCGGGCACCGCGATCATGTGGTTGGCGATGATGTCGGCAGTCTGCTCGAACCACCAGGCCGACAACTGGTTCAAGACCTGACCCTTGTAGGGCACCGCGGCGATGATGCGATCGAACGCCGAGAGCCGGTCGGTGGTGACGAACAGCCGCCGGTTCCTTGACAGCGCGTAGGACACCCTCACCTTGCCGTCGCGACGGTCGTCGAGCGGCAGGTGGATGTCGTCGAACGGCGTGGGCGCAGACAGCATTCGGCGGCCCTCAGCTCTGCTCGGCGTGGCGGACGCCATTGGCGAAGATGCGCAAACCCAGATGCCGGTCGGCGTCGGCGTGCTGGTCCGAGCGCAAGCTGCGCGGTCGATGACGGGGGTGTTGGCGGCACACGATGTGGTTCTCGGGGTGTGGCATCAGCCCGAGAACGACGCCCGTCGGGTCGCACACGCCGGCGATGGCGTCGACCGAGCCGTTGGGGTTCACACCGCGGTAGCGCAGCGCCACCTGCCCCGAGGTCTCCAACAGGTCGACATCGGGGTAAACGTAGCGGCCTTCGCCGTGGGCGATCGGACAGTGGATCGGATCGTCGATGCCGGCCGTCCACACGCAGTGCGACCCCCGGACGGGTTCCAGCTCGACCCAGCGACAGTCGAAGTTGCCGCTCTCGTTGTGGCCGAGCGCTCCCGGAAGCAGCCCGGCCTGGGTGAGCACCTGGAAGCCGTTGCAGATGCCGATCAGCGGCCTGCCGGCGGCCACGAATCGGCGCAGTTCGTCGCCGAGCGCCACCGCGAGGTCGAGCGCGAGCATTCGCCCGGCGCCGAGCGAGTCGGCGTAGCTGAAGCCTCCCGCCACCGCCACGAGCCGGGCTTCGTCGAGCAGCGAGGGGGTGGCGATGAGTTCGCCGGCGAGCACGACGCGGGCCGCTGCCCCGGCCATGTTCAGCGCGTCACACGCATCGCGGTCACGATTGGTGCCCGGCCCCGCGATTACGAGGGCCGGAACGCGCGCCGTCACGGCGCGCTCGCGTTGAACGCCGCGACGAGGGCGTCGAGCCCGATGGCGCCGAGACCGGCGATGGTCAGCACTGCCTCGTCGGTGACCGAACCAACGCGAAGCGCATCGCCGCCCATCGTCGAGACGAACGCGTCGAGGTCGTGCGGCGCGACCTCGACGAGGAGCCGGCCGATCGACTCACTGAACAGCGCGGTGGCGAGGTCATCGTGCGCCGGCGCGTCGATCGTGGCGCCGCGTCGTCCGGCAATGCACATCTCGGCGATCGCCACAGCGAACCCACCCTCGCCGAGGTCGTGGCAGGCGCGCACGAGCCCGTTGCCGATCGCGGTGTGCAGCCGACGATAGCGATCGGGAGCGGCGGGGTCGGGCGCCGGAGCGCGGCCCACCGCGCGGGGAGCAGGTTGAACGGCGTCGAGGTGTGAGCCCGCGAACTCGGGAGACGTCGAACCGACGAGCAACAGTGCGTCACCGGCCGACTTGAGGTCGGCGGTCACGCAGGCGTCGGCGTCCGGGACGTGCGCGATCGCCGTGATCACCAGTGTCGGAGGTACGGCATGACGGAGCCCGTCGTTTCCCTGGTACTCGTTGTTCAGGGAATCCTTGCCGGACACGAACGGCGCCCGGTAGAGACCGGCGGCAGCGCAGCATCCCTCGACCGCGGCGACGAGGTCACCGAGCGTCGAGGGCCGCCGAGGGTCGCCCCAGGAGAAGTTGTCGAGCAGCGCCACCCGCTCGGGGTCCGCGCCGACGGCGACCACGTTGCGGATCGCTTCGTCGACGACGGCGACGGCCATGGCTTCGGGGTCGTGCAACCCGTACCACGGGTTGACACCGATCCCGATCGCGAAACCCTCGGTCGCGGTGGGCTGCGCGATCACGACACCGTCACCGTGCCCGTCGGCAGCCGACCCGACGAGCGGGCGGATCACGGTGGAGCCCAGGATCTCGTGGTCGAACCGCCGGATGATCCCGGCCTTCGACGAGATGTTGGGATGAGCGAGAAGCGCGAGGAGCGTCGCCGCGGGGTCGGCGACGACTCGGGCGGCGCCGATGCCGCGGTCGGGAACACGTCGGGCCGCGTCCATGCGCCGCTGAGGGCGTCCGTCGTGGAGGAACGCGGTGTCGAGATCGGCGACAACGGCCCCACCGCAGCGCACGACGAGCCGGCCGGCGCCCGTGAACGAACCGATGTCTGCGAGTTCGACGCCGACTCGTCGGCAACGCGACTCGAGCGCGGGCAGATTCTCGGGCGTGATCGAAACGACCATACGCTCCTGTGCCTCCGACAGCCAGACCTCCCATGGTTCGAGGCCGGGGTATTTCCGCGGCACGAGATCGAGTTCGACGTCAGCGCCGACCGACTCGGCCATCTCGCCGACCGCCGATGACAATCCGCCTGCGCCGCAATCGGTGATCGCCGAGTAGAGATCCTCGGCGCCGACCAGCGCGTCGATGAGCAGTTTCTCGACGATCGGGTCGCCGATCTGCACGCTCGCCCCGGCGACCTCACCGGTGGTGGCGTCCATCGTCGCCGACGAGAACGTTGCTCCTCGGATGCCGTCACGGCCGGTCGCCCCGCCGAGTACGACGACACGGTCGCCGGGATGCGGGCCATCGTGGAGCGCACGTGTCGGGGCCACCCCGATGCAACCGGCGAACACCAGCGGGTTCGTGGTGTACGCAGGGTCGTAGAGCACGGCCCCGGCTACGGTCGGCAGCCCGATCTTGTTGCCGTAGTCGGCCACGCCGTCGACGACACCGGCCCTGATGCGCAGGGGGTGCAGCGAACCGTCGGGCAGCTGATCGATGAGCAGGTCGGCGGGGCCGAAGCACAGCACGTCGGTGATCGCGACCGGCCGATGCGCCATCCCGAGGACATCGCGGATGACGCCGCCGACCCCGGTGTTGGCGCCGCCGAAGGGTTCGACCGCCGACGGATGGTTGTGTGTCTCGGCCTTCACTGCGATCGTCGTGCCGGCCGTGAACTCGATGACACCGGCGTTGCCGACGAACGCCGAGCGCACGAACGGCGCATCGATCGTGTCGGTGCTGTGCCGGAGTTGCTGCAGGAGCGGCACGACCTCGCTCACCTGATTGCCGTCGTGCAGGTCGATGACGGCGCGAAACGTCTTGTGCGCGCAGTGCTCGCTCCAGGTCTGGGCGAGCGTCTCGAGTTCGACGTCGGTCGGGTCACGATCGAGACGTTCGTAGTGCTCCTGAATCACGTGGAGTTCGGCGAGGTCGAGCGACAGTGATCGGTTTCGGTCGACGGCGAGAAGTTCGTCGTCGTCGAGTGAGCGCAGCGCGATGATCTCGGCGTCGACAACTGCCGCGCCCGTATCCGGAGCGTTCATCTCGATCGGGCCGTACGCCCACCGGTCGACGATCGGATTGGCGACGAGACGGGCGATCACACCGTCGATGACGCTCGTGTCCTCTGCGTCGTCGAACTCGAGTCGTCGAGCGGTGCCGGCGGATCGGATGGGTACACCGAGCGTCAGCGCAGCGTGCATCACGGCGTCGGCGTCGCTGTTGGTGACGCCCGCGTGCGGGGTGATCTCGACGCTGCGTCCACCCGGCAGGTCCCAGCTGCCGACCTGGAGCAGCGGATGGACCAGCACCCGTTGGAGGCGTTCGCGGTCGTCGTCGTCCAGATCGCCGTCGACGAAGATGACATCGGCGATGTCGACATCACCGGTGAGCGACAATCCCAGCTGGGAGGCGCCGAGGACGAGCGCGCGGACACGGGGGTCGGGGTGGGTCGAACGGATGGTCAGACGATGCCCATGCGTCACTGTGCCGACCTTAGGGACTGGGGCCCGGCCGATCGTCTCGTTTGTACGAAATGTCCAGCGTCAGAGCCCGAAGTCGACGAGTTGGCGGGCGGTGAGCGGCGTGGTCACGCCAGGCACCGGAAACTCAGGGGTGTACGGATCGAGTGTCATCGAGACCAGGGTGATCGTCTCGCCACCGAACTCGGTGGGCTGGACGAGTTTGCGGATCGTCCCGGTCGAGTCGACCCAGATCTCCACGGTGACCGGCGCGTTCGGCGTGGCGCCTTCCGCGGCGCTTGCCGTGTAGGTCGGCGGAACGACGAACTGGCCGGGAGGGACGGGTTCGGTGGGGACCTGCAGCCCGGTGAGCGGGTCGGTGACGGTGAGCGACGCCTGGCGGGCGATGGCCGCGGCATCGACCTCGATGACCAGGTGTCGCATCGTTTCGGCGCCGAGCAGCGACTCCGTTGCCCGGGTGATCGTCACGTGCGGTCTGAGTGCGGCCGGGAAGTAGTCGTCGACCGTGCGGATCCACTGTGATCGTTCCGTTCCCGTGACGAGCGGGAAGTCGCCCCGCGGCATCGAGAACCAGGCCGCCTGATCGACCTCGTGCAGGTTTGCCACGTCGAACACGGCGAGCACTTCGAGGTCGGGCTTCGGTGCGCGATCGATGAGCATCCGCGACATCCCGGTCTCGAAGTCGTTGGTCACCTCGTAGCGGATCATCGAGCCATCGTCGAGGGGACGTTCGATCATGAACGTCGCCGTGCGCGGCGGGGCGACGGGGACGACGACCGGTGGGAAGGCCAGCGGCGCGGCAGGCCCGTCGGTCGTCGATTCGCCCTGGGCGCGATCCAATAGTTCCGGGCCGTAGGTGATGCCCGCGTAGACGAGTCCGCCGACGACACCGAGCACCAGCACCCAGGAGAACAGGCGCCTCGCGCCTGATCGACGCTTCTTGCCCCGCACGGCCGGGGGTGTGGGCATGTACACAGCGGATGCCATGGCGAAGTCGAATGCAGCAGTTGGTGTCGGCGCCGCCATCGGCTTGGGGGTGGGCAACTGCGGCGTCGCGAAGGGTGGGGCAGCGAAGGGTGGGGCAGCGAAGGGTGGGGTCGCGAAGGGTGGGGTCGCGAAGGGTGGGGTCGCGAAGGGTGGGGCCATCCTGCGGATGGAACCGACTGGGGGCGGGGGGAAGGAATTGACCGCCGGCGACTCGAGGTCGAAGAACTCGCGTGCCAGCGTGGCGCGGTCCTCCAGGCGGAGCATCGTGTGATCAAGGGCGCCGGTCATCGTGACTCGTGTATCGGCGGCAATCGGCTGCGTCTTGAGGCGCTGAGCTGCGACGGCGGTCGTACGATCGGGTGGATGTCGGCGCAAGGAGCAGCACCACCGGCCGAGACGATCACGAGGCTGATCGTGATCCGTCACGGCGAATCCAACGTGACGGTCAGGCGCGTGATCGGCGGACACCGGACATGCGACGGGCTCTCACCGCTCGGTGTCGAGCAGACGATCCGATTGGCGAGCCGTCTCGCCGACACAGCCGAGATCCGTGCCGATGCCGTGATCACCAGCGGCTTCGCCCGGGCGATCCAGACGGCGGAGATCCTGGTCCCCGCACTCGGCTCGCTCGAACTCGAGGTCGATCCGGCCTTCGGCGAACATGATCCGGGCCCGGAAGTCGACGGCATGAGCTTTCGGGACTACATCGACCGGTTCGGTGCGCCGGACTGGAATGGTGATCCCCACGTCGATGTGTTCCCCGGTGGCGAGACGATGGCCGAGTTCCACCTGCGGGTCGGGGCGGCGGTGTCGAGGCTCACGAAGGCCCGCGGCGGGTCGACGATCGTGATCGTCTGCCACGGCGGCGTGATCGACGCGATGTTCCGCCAGCTGCTGCGGGTGCCATCGACGGGCGGATTCGAACTGCAGACCCTGAACACCTCGATCACCGAGTTCGTCACCGGTGGTGAGGGCCTGTGGCGGCTCGTTCGCTACAACGACGCCGCGCATCTCGCGGGCCTGCCTGGGTCGACACCTCGCCTCGGCGGCTGACACCGCTTGCGATGAGTTCTGGCGCGACCTGCTCGCGCTCGTCCTCATCGCAGCACCGACTCCACCGCTTGCGATGAGTTCTGGCGCGACCCGTGCGCGCTCGTCCTCATCGCAGCACCGACTCCACCGGTTGCGATGAGTTCTGGCGCGACCCGTGCGCGCTCGTTCTCATCGCAGCACCGACTCCATCGGTTGCGATGAGTTCTGGCGCGACCCGTGCGCGCTCGTTCTCATCGCAGCACCGACTCCACCGCTTGCGATGAGTTCTGGCGCGACCTGTGCGCGCTCGTCCTCATCGCAGCACCGACTCCACCGCTTGCGATGAGTTCTGGCGCGACCCGTGCGCGCTCGTCCTCATCGCAGGGTCTGGTCGGTACTGTGCCCGTGTGGGATGCCCAACGGTCTCGACGTGAGCGATCCGCTCAGCCGGATGGGCGTGCCCTCGGACACCGCCGATGCGACGCACTGGGTCGTCGTGGGCGCAGGGTCGGCGGGGTGCGTCGTGGCTGCTCGTCTGTCCGAAGACGAGCAGCGGTCAGTCACCCTGGTCGAGGCGGGCCCCGATCTGCGACCGGGAGCCGTACCCGATGCCATCGACGGCCCGAGCTTCTTCGAGGCCCTCGCGCTCCCCGGTCGCACGTACCCCGACCTGTTCGCGGCGCGCACGAGAGGTGGTACGGCGACGACGTACCAACGCGGTCGGGGTGCCGGCGGATCGAGCGCTGTCAATGCGATGATCGCCCTCCGCGGCGATCCGGCGATGTATGCCGGATGGGGCTGGCACGACGCTCCCGCAGCGTGGGACAGGGTGGCGATCCCGTCCGAGATGGCTGATCTCGACGAACTCGGGCCCGTCGACCGGGCGCTGCTCGCAGCGTCACCCCACGCGCAGCGGGTGCCTCTCACGAGGCGCAACGGCCGCCGGGTCACCTCCTTTGAGGCTTACCTGTGGCCGCTGCTGGGGCAACCGAACCTGACGATTCGCTGCGACGCGATCGTCGACGAGGTGATCATCGAGGGGCGACGAGCGACCGGCGTACGACTCGGCGATGGCGCCGTGATCGAGGCCGATCATGTCGTGTTGGCCGCTGGGGCGATCCACTCGCCCGCGATCCTGTTGCGGTCGGGGGTCGACACGCCGGGCATCGGCGAGGGTCTGCAGGATCATCCGTCGGCGCCGTTCGCTCTGACGCTCGCCGAACCGGTCGCCGACCCCGCCTCCGCGTTGGTGGCATCGGTGGCCATGCAACGAGGAGGCGTCCAGGTGTTGCCCCTGAATCACCTCGGTGCGCAAGGTGTGGGCGGTTTCGGGTTGTTGCTGGCGGCCGTGATGCGGACACACGGGCGGCACGGCGCCGTTCGGTTGGTGTCTCCCGACCCGTCGATCGATCCACAGGTGTCGTTCAATCTGCTGGAGGACGAACGCGATCTCGATGCGCTGATGAGTGCCTGTCGATCGGTGATCGAGTTGTTGGAACACGATGCATTTCGCTCGATCGTCGACGCCGTCCACATCGATGAGTTCGGGACGTCGGTGGACGCACTGCACGATGTCGACGAACTGCGACGGTGGGCTCGGTCGGCGGCCGGGGACTACGTGCACGCGTCGAGCACCTGTGCGATGGGCGCCGTGGTCGATCAGGACGGCGGTGTCGTCGGCTACGACCGCCTGTACGTGTGCGATGCATCGGTGTTCCCGTGGATCCCCGACGTCAACACCCACCTGCCGACGACGATGCTGGCCGAGCGTCTCGTGGCTCGATGGCGCGCTCCGCTCCGCGTCCCTCCCGTGGCGGGATGACCGGACGACGGGTGGACGTCGTCGTGATCGGCGACGGACCGGCGGGAAGCGCGCTTGCGTCGGCCTGCGCGGGACATGACCTGGACACGCTGCTGATCGGTGGCGACGAGGCCTGGTCGGCGACGTATGGCAGCTGGGTCGATGACAGCGGGTTGCCGAGCGATCATGGGGACAGCGATCATGGGGACAGCACCGGGTGGTTCGCGTCGACGGTGCCGTCGATCGCCGTGTTCACCGACCGTCCCCACCGGCTGGATCGTCCGTACGGGGTCATCGACAACGACCGACTTCGGGCCGGCCTGCGCCGAGACGTCGAGCACCTCCTCGCTCGGGTCGAGCACGTCGAGCCGGGAGTGTCGACCCATCACGTGGTGCTGGACGATGCCCGTGTGGTCGGCGCCCGTGTGGTCGGCGCCCGTCTGGTCGTCGACGCCACCGGTTGGCCGTCGACGTTTGCCCCGCTCGCCGGTCGCGGCGGCGCGGTCCAGCCGGCGTGGCAGACCGCCTTCGGGGTCGTGCTCCGTGAACCTCCCCCGGGTGACCTCGGCGAGCCGACACTGATGGACCTGCGGCCCGTTCCGGCGCGCGGGGCGACGTCCGGCGATCGCCGCTCGACGCTCGGGCCGGTCGGGGTGACCACGTTCGGCTACTCGCTCCCCGTCGCCGACGGCTGGCTGGTCGAAGAGACGGTGCTCGCCGCGCGGCCGGCGATCGAGCCCGTCGCGCTCGTCGCCCGCCTCGCGGCGCGGGTGGGGCAGCACCCGGACGAGTTGTTGGCCGAGGCCGTCCGCAGCGAATACGTCAGGATTCCGATGGGCGCGGCGTTGCCCTCCCCCGATCAGCCGGTCGTGGCGTTCGGCGCCGCTGCCGGCTACGTCCATCCCGCGACCGGGTACTCGCTGGCGGCGTCGTTACGGTCCGCGCCGCGTGTCGCCGCAGCGATCGCCGAAGCGGCGCAGGCCCGCCCCGCGCACCTGGTCATCGACCCGGTAGCGGTGTGGAGAGCGGTGTGGACGACATCGATGCGCCGGACCCGTGTGCTTCACGACTTCGGCCTACGAACACTGCTGCATCAGAGCCCCGAGGCAATCCGCGAGTTCTTCGGGGCGTTCTTCGATCTCCCAGTCGACCGTTGGGCCACGTACCTCCGGCTCGACTCGTCACCGGCCGAGACGGCGTCGGTGATGGCCGAGCTGTTCAGGTCGTCGCCGTGGTCGCTTCGTCGGCGTCTTGCCGCAGGGAATCCTGCGGCGCTGGCGCGGTTGCTTCGTCCGTGAGCGTTGCTTCGTCGGTGAGCCGGGCGTGCTGACGGGTTCTGATCGATCGGCGCACCGCGAACACCCAGCCGATCAGCACGCAGATCGAGAAGATGAACCACTGGCCGGCGTAGGAGAGGTGCGGGCCTTCCGAGAGTTCGGGGGGAGGAATGGGTGCGGGGTCGCCGGGTCCGAGTGCCGGCGTCGATGCGACCAGGTCGAGATACACGGGCGCCACGTCGCCGGGGAACTGCGCGGCCAACTGTTCGATATCGATGCGGCGGACCTCGGTGACCGCGAGTTGGGCGTCGGTCAACTCGCCGGCGCGTCTGTTCTGCGACGCGCGCACGGTGCCGAGGACCTCGACCTCGCCTCCCGGCGGGGCAGGCGGTTCGGCGCCGAGGGGTACGAAGCCCCGGTTGACGAGCACGGTTCGGCCGTCGGTCTGGGCGAGAGCGGTCAAGACGTTGTCTCCGGCGACGCCTCGCTGCGTGCGGTTGAACACGGTCACCTGCTGCGGCAGCCATGTGCCCGTTGCGGTGACCTGGCGCCACGTCGCCGTGTCGGGAGTGAAGCCGGGTTCGTTCAGTAGTTCCCCGATCGGAACGGCTTGCTCCGTCGAGCGGTCGCGCACCTGCGCGTTGAATTCCCTGCGCTCGTCGAGCCGTCGCAGCTGCCACATGCCGAGTGAGACCATCAAGACGATGGCGCCGATCACCAGCAGGTGGAAGGCGATCCACTTGGGGCGCAACAGGAACCAATACATGTCGCTGACGAAGGTAGCGGAACCGACGAGCGATGCCGTCCCGGCGGATTGTGACCCCCGCGATTTCGTTCTTCAGCAGAAGGGACACCGGCAATCTGGGCTGCGGAGATCAGATGCTCAGCGAATCAGTTGGCCTTCATCAGTGGATGTCCCTTCCCCTCCCTCGGTGGTGGGTACGTCCGGGCCACGATCAACCAGGCCGAGTGTGGCCGGCCGGGAGTCGACGTCGTCGGGTAGATCGCTCGGCCCTGCCGAGACAGGTGTGGCGAGGTTCTCGGCGAGGCTGGTCTCCTTCACGTTCGGTCACGTCCGCCAACTCGATGCTGTCGCGTCGCGGCTGTTGCCCAATGCGTGGGCTGCGGGTGCTGGGCCCGACACCGATGATCTGGTGATCGATCTCGACTCCACGGTGTGCGAGGTCCACGGCCACCACGAACAGGGCGCCGCCTACGGGTACACGAAATGTCTCGGCTATCACCCGTTGGCGCCACCCGGGCCGGGACCGGCGAAGTGTTGTTCTCGCGGATGCCCAAAGGCTTCGCCGGGTCGTCACGTGGGATCGTGCGGTTCGTCAACGAACTCGCCGAACCGTCATCCGCAAGGTTCATCGAGGCGTATGCCAAGAACGCACGCACGCCGGCATCGGCGACTCTCGCGGTCGCCGGCGACATGCGGGGAGTCCGCGTCGATCGACCCCGTGGCTCCGGTTGCGCCAAACCCCTGGACGTGGAGGTAGCCGCGTCCGAGTGACCCGAGTACGGCTCGCCCAACCCGTCCTCGGCTCGCTCGACTGGTGAATCGTGCGGACGGGTCGAACGGAATCGAAGCCCGAGTGGTCTCGCGTGCGCTGGTACGCTCGGCGCACGCAGCGGCCCCCGGCCGCGCGTGACGTCGAGCGATGACGAGCACCGACCCCCTTCCTGTGACCGGCGCATGGTTGCCGGGCCATGATCCGGGTCAGCGACAGTTCTTCACCTTCGCGACCGATCGGCGCTTCGCGCTCGACTGCGGGGTGACGCTGACAGATGTCGTGGTGGCGTACGAAACGTGGGGACGACTCGACGCCGATGCCGCGAACGCCGTGTTGGTCTGCCATGCATGGACGGGTGACAGCCACGCCGTGGGGCCTGCCGGCCGTGGGCACATCGCACCCGGCTGGTGGGACGACATGATCGGGCCCGGCAAACCGATCGACACCGACAAGTACTTCGTCGTCTGTGCGAACGTGCTCGGCGGGTGTCAGGGCTCGACCGGGCCGGCGTCGGCCCATCCGCTCGACGGCAAGCCGTACGGCTCACGATTTCCCGTCGTCACGATCCGCGACATGGTCCGCGCACAGGCCCGACTCGCTGAGCACCTGGGGATCGCGCGTTGGATGTCGGTCATCGGCGGCTCGATGGGCGGAATGCAGGCCATCGAGTGGGCGGTCATGTTCCGCCGCCGGGTGCGCTCGATCGTGGCGATCGCGACGTGCATGCAGGCCACCGCGCAACAGATCGCATGGGGTGCGATCGGCCGACGGGCCATCAGGCTCGACCCGGCGTGGCGCGGCGGCGACTACTACGACGCGCCGCCCGGGCGAGGGGCCGCACGAGGGTCTCGAGATCGCCAGGATGGTCGCCCAGGTCACGTTCCGCAGCGACAACGTGTTCACCGATCGTTTCGGTCGAGAACTGGCCGACAAGGCCATGGTCGGCGACACCGTCGGCATGTGGCAACGATTCGAGGTCGAGCGGTACCTGGAGTACCACGGCGCCAAGCTCGTGCGCCGCTTCGACACCAACAGCTACCTGGTGATCGGCAAGGCGATGGATCTCCACGACGTGGCACGGGGACGCGGCAGCTTGCAGCGCGCGATGGGCCGGATCAGTGTCCCGACCATGGCGGTGGGGATCTCCAGCGACATGCTCTATCCGTCGTACCAGCAGCAGCAGATTCGCGACATCATCGCGGGGAACGGGATCGCCGCCGAGTACGTCGAAATCGACTCACCGCACGGTCACGATGCGTTCTTGATCAACGGCGACCAGCTCGCGGGCCCGCTCGATCGATTCCTGGCGAACGCCAGCAAGGCCGACTCGTGATGTCGTGTCATTCGCGTGCCTGAGGGATTCGAAGCCGAGATCTGGCGCCCGGCGGCCAGCCTGGCACAATCTGGGGCTGTGCATGTGCGGACCGGGCCTGTCGATGTCATCATGCAACGCGTCGCTCAGATCGGGCCCGCTGCCGGTGATGCGCAGGCGAGCCGAGTCGTCTACGCGATGGTGGCCGCCCTGGCGATCGTCGGCGTATTGCTGGTCTGCCTCGCGATCTGGCTGATCCGCCAGACACGTGTCGACGCGGAGCTGCTCGGTCCGCTCGAACGCATGGACGAAGCGCAGTGGCGCAAGAGCGATGCCGACCGCCGTCGGGAGCTGCTCGACGAGGTGCGACCAGCGGGAGCACGGACGCCGAGTTCGCCGGACCAGCCAGAGCCGGTCGAAGTGACCGAACTGGCCGAACTGCCCGAACTGCCCGAACTTGTACCACCGGGCCTGGCCGAGTCGCCGCCGGAGTCGGCCGACGCCGGTGAACCCAGGGGAGGCCGCAGTCGAGGGAGAGGCCGCAGTCGAGGGATAGGGTCGCGCCGTGGCTACGTTCGACGCCGATGACATGATCAAGCGATTCAGCGAGCGCGCCGCAGCGGTGAAGAAGCGTCCGCTCCCACCGGTAGCGGGTGAGGAACGCCAGGCGTTCATCAAGCAATCCCAGCTCGACTTCCAGGATTTCGCCATGATCGCCGACGCGCAAGCATCGATCGAGGACGGCATCCTGACACTGCGCGTCGATCTCCGTCCGCCCGATCAGCGGTGACCCGAACGTCGACGCCGACCAAAGTCGGCGCGACGGACGGCCCGACATCGAGCGCACCGTCGGCCGGCGCGCCGATGGTGGCGTTGTCCGGTCCCCGGACGACACTGCTAGATTGTGGCTCCCAACGCGGATGTGGCTCAGCTGGTAGAGCATCACCTTGCCAAGGTGAGGGTCGCGAGTTCGAATCTCGTCATCCGCTCGATAGGAAACCCTGCCGTTGGCAGGGTTTCCTGCATTTTCGGTTCTTTGTTGTTCGTGTTGTCGTGCTCATGGTCGGCCCATGGTTTGCCCATGGACTTCCGTAGGTTTCGGGGGTGACTGGATCATTGCGACAACGAGGGCCTGACGCGCGGGAACTGCGGATCTACCTGGGGGTGGATGCTTCAAGCGGTCGGGAGCGGTGGGCGACGAAGACGGTGCATCGCACCTACCGGGTCGCGGTCGACGACGTAAGCGTGCAGCGACTTGTCGATCACTATCGGCGGGCGTCAGACCGTGGCAGCGGGCGCCGTGAGGGGACAGGCGTTCGTCTTCACCGCCGACGCCGATGGTGGAGCACCGTGGTCGTCGAACCGGGTGACCAAGACCTTCATCGGGCATCGACGCCGTGCTGGTGTCGGCGAGTTCAGGTTGCACGACCTGCGCCCCTTCGTGGCAACTCAGATGCTCGCCCACGGTGTTGACGTCGTGACCGTCGCGCATCGACTTGGCCACGCCCGCGCGTCGAGCACCCTGAACGTCTACGGCCATTGCGTTCCGGGTGCCGATCGTGACGCAGCCGACTACATCGTCGGTCTCCTCACCCGCGAGGCAGATCGAGTACGTGCCGTGTGATGATCTGTCAGCGAGGCGCCCGTGCGCCGAGCCCAATTCTGATTGCTTCACACGGGTTTCGGCCCACTCAGCCGTCCTGCTTCGTCGGCGGGGAACTCGACCGGTACGAATTGGGGGAGAGCCGGGCGCGGACCATAGGCCGACTGTTGCGAGGCGTTGAATCATTGCGTCCCACGTCTGTGGTGGGCGCCGGTTGGCTGAGATCATCGCGTTGATCACGTGGACGAGGTCTTCGTCGAATCCTTCGTCCAGCGGCCGGCAGAAGAACCCGTCTGCCGTCATAACGGTTGGTTCGATCACCACAGCAGGCGGCACCGCTGGTTCGAAGTCCTTGGTGTTGTTCGTGACCAACACAGCCGCACCGCTACCTGCGGCGGCAGCGAGATGCATCACGTCGGCGTTTGACGGACACCGTTGCGGCCACGCTCGCGGTGCGCTTTGGATTGTTGATCCCGGTGATCGAGTTTGAGCCATGCGATGCGCTGGGGATGGATCTGGGACAACCCGGCGGCATCAATCAATGACCCTCACGTCTCGCACCTGCACTGGCTCCGCGGAGAACTCGGCGACAACGGTGTCGGTTGCCAACGCCAACTGCGCAAGCCGGGTTTCCGGAGCAGTCGCGGTCTCCGCCACG
>CAVPET010000055.1:0-4445 GCA_963703525.1 Ilumatobacteraceae bacterium
ACCCCTTGCCCTCCTGCGCCGGGGGCGTCCTGGGCTGCATCGCCTCCCTTGCCCGGCGTCCCCGCAGACGAAGTGACCGGCGCCGCTCCCACGCCACCGATCCCTCCGCGACCGGCGTTCACCGTCGAGCGAACGATGGCGAGGTTCTCGACGTCGACCGCCGAGATCCCTGCGCTCGACTGACCGGGTCGGCCGGCGACACCGCTGCCGCCGGCGCCCGCCGAGATCCGACTGTCGAGGATCGAGACGTCCCCGCCGCCCTTCACGTCGACCGCGACGGCGTGTTCGCCCTCCGCAGCGTCGACCGACACGACGTCGAGCGCAGACAGCGTCACCGTCGCCGCATCGACGTAGGACAGTCCGACGAAGGCTGCCCTGACGTTCGCTCGGCTCGACACGTCACGTAGCCAGTGGTCGTCGTAACCGCCGTACAGGCTCGTCGTCGGATCGAGCAGCACTGGCGCGTCCGACGTGTCGTAGGTCCCGACCGACCGGATGTACACATCACGTCCACTCGCCGCATCGGCTGCGCGGCGCAGCGTCCGATAGGGCGAGACCCTTGTCCCGTCGCCGTCGTCGTCACCTCGCTCGCCGTCGACGAACACCGTCTGGTCGGCTCGTTCGAACACCCGAACGACAACATCGTCGGTCGCGGTTCCGTCCGAGCCGGTGATCGACAACTCGAAGGTCAGTGTCGACACGTCGCCCGGCGCGTCGAACACCGGCGACGCGCCATCGAGCCGGCCCGCGCCGGACGTGACATCCGGGCCCGATGTCTGCGTCCACACGACTGCGTCGTCCGGCGTGCCGGCAGTGAGGTCGAGCGCCCCGAGCCGGACCTCCGACGACACGTCGACATCCACGTCGGCGCCGGCGTTCGCCACGGCAGCCACCTGGACCGTCGTCGAGGTGGTCGACGTCGTCGAGGACGTCGAGGTGGAAGTCGTCGACGTCGAACCGGTGGTGGTCGACTCGATCACCGCCGCATCGTGCCCACCCCGGCCGGCGATGAACACGCCCATCACGACGAGCAGCACCGCGACCGCGGCCACGCTCGCGCCGATGGCCACCCCGCGCCGGCCGGTGTCGTTCATCGTCGGAGTAGATGCTCGCGCAGGAAGCCGAGCGCCGTGATGACCGAGAACTGGCGCATCTGTTCGCGTGGGCCGGGCAGCCGCGCGTGGCGGACGACGTCGAAGCCGGGGCCGACCAACCCGACGTACAGCGTGCCGACGGGCTGGCCGTCCTGCTCGGTCGGCCCGGCGACACCGGTGAGTGCCAGCCCGATGTCGGCGCCCAATCGTTCCCGCACACCGACCGCCATCTGCCGCGCAGCTGCTTCGCTGACGACCGGGCCGTCGGCGACGCCGAGCAACGCCTGCTTCACGTCGGTCGCATAGCTGACGATCGAACCCCGGAACACGTCACTCGCCCCGGCGATATCGGTCAGGCGCGCGCCGACGAGCCCACCGGTCACCGACTCGGCCGTGGCGAGCGTCAACCCGCGCCGGCGGCACAGATCGAGGGTCACCGATTCCATCGTTTCGTCGCCCACCCCGAAGACCAGGTCACCGATCTCGGCACGGACCACCTGCTCCCACTCGTCGAGTTGCTCGTTGCACTCGGCCGGCGTCGACGCCTTCGCCGTGAGTCGCACCTTCAGGCCGTCCCATCCACTGGCCAGGAACGCCAGGGTCGGCGTATCGGGTGTGTCGAGCCGGGCGATCACATGATCGAGTCGCTCGTTGAGGCCGCTCTCACTGTCGCCCCAGGTACGCAGGACCCGGCTGGCGATCACCCGATCCTCGCCGCTGCGCCG
Organism: Ilumatobacteraceae bacterium; assembly: GCA_963703525.1. GTDB lineage: Bacteria > Actinomycetota > Acidimicrobiia > Acidimicrobiales > Ilumatobacteraceae > Sva-07. The sequence goes on from CAVPET010000055.1 coordinate 1,820, forward strand.
GCGCAGATCGGGCAGGACCGCCCGCTGCACCATGTCGTACATCTCGTGCGGCACGCCCGGCACCGCGTACACGACCTTGTCGACGCCGTCGACGGTGACCGGGCAGATCAGGCCGGGCGCGGTTCCACGTGTCTGCGCAATGACGGTCGCCCCGACGGGCACCTCGGCCTGACGGAGGTTGTTGTCCGGCATGACCCTGCCGCGGGCGGAGAAGAGCCGGCGGATCGCGTCGGCAACGGCGTGGTCGGGCACCAACGGCACATCCATCACCGCGGCGATCGCATGACGGGTCAGGTCATCGTGGGTCGGGCCGAGCCCCCCGCAGATGATGACGGCATCGGCATCTTCGAGCATCCGTCGAAGCTGTAGCTCGATGCGCTCGACGTTGTCACCGACCTTGACCTGCACGAGCGAGTCGATGCCGTGGGCGGCGAGTTCGCCGCCGATCCACGCCGAGTTCGAATCGATGATCTGACCGAGGAGCAGTTCGGTTCCGACGGCGAGCACGTCACAGCGCATCTGCCACTCCCGTCGTCGCCGAATGAGACGACACTCAGCCGACCTGGCCGGAAACCGGCGACCCAACGTCGACCGGGCGAAGCTGGTGGGCCTGCCACAGGTACCGCCAACCGCTCACGATCGCGAGCACGACAGCAGCCCACAGGAACCCGTTCCAGAGCCACGTGGCGTCGAGCGCCGTCGTCGGCATCAGGGCGAACCCGACCGCCAGCTGCTGGCAGAACGTCTTGTACTTCGCCAACCTGCTCGCCGGCACGCTGATGCCGCGGCCCCCGACGATCACCCGGTAGACGCTGATGATGACCTCACGGGCGGCGATGACGATGACCGGCGCCACCCAGAACACACCGGTCGACACGAGGGTGAACATCGCCCCGAGGATCAACACCTTGTCGGCCAGGGGGTCGAGGAACGCTCCGGCGTAGGTGACTCCGTGCCGGCGGGCGATCCAGCCGTCGATCCCGTCGCTCAGGGAGAACAGGACCCACAGCACGAACGCGATCCAGGAGCCGTGCGAATGGTTGGGGATGACCCAGAACATCAGCGGCGAGAGCAACAAGCGCCCGACGGTGACCGCGTTGGCCCAGGTGGCGAGCTGGCTCGGTTCGACCATCAGCGATTCACCGACCTGCTGCCATCGTGACGACGACCGGAGCACTCCGGCACCGCAACCACACCGTCACTCGCAACCACGTCGCCCACACCAGCACCGCAACCACACCATCACTCGTACGGGTCGAGTTGCGCCATGTCGAATCCCTCGGCGACCAGGTCTGGCCCGAGCGCATCGACGATGTCGACACGAGCGAAGTTCCCCACCTCCACAGTCTGCCCGACGTGCACCACGCCGTCGATCTCCGGCGCCTCCCGATGGGTGCGGCCGACGCCCGGTGTGTCGACGAGCACCTCCACCGAGGTTCCGATCAGGGCATCGCGGCGTGACGCGGTGATCTCGTCTTGCAGCTCGCGCAACTCGGCCAGCCGTTCACTCATCAGCTCCGGATCGACTGCTCCGTCGAGGTCGGCGGCGTACGTACCGTCTTCGCGGCTGTAGGTGAAGAACCCACACCAGTCGAGCTGGGCCTCCTCGACGAAGTCGAGCAGCTTGTCGTGGTCGGCCTCGGTCTCGCCCGGGTAGCCGACGATGAAGTTGCTGCGAAAGGCCGCGTCGGGCTCCCGCTCGCGGATGTCCGCGATCCGATCGAGGAAGCGCCGGCCGTCTCCCCATCGTCGCATTCGACGCAACAGCGGCTTGCTCACGTGCTGCAGCGAGAGGTCGAAGTAGGGCACGCCGGAGTCGCAGATCGCGTCGATCAGCGCCGTCGCTCAGATCGCTCGGATACAGGTACAGCAGCCGGACGCGATCGACCGCTGCGGCAACTGATCGCACCAGCGGCACGATCGACCCGGCGCCCAGCTCGTCGGGGCGGTCCTTGCCGTACGAGGCGAGGTCCTGGGCGACGAGCACGATCTCGCGGACTTCGAGCTGTTCGACCTCGGTCGAGGATCGACGACGACGTCGCGGCTGCGCTGCGGGCCCCGGAAGCTCGGGATCGCGCAGAACCCGCACGAGCGGTCGCAGCCCTCGGCGATCTTCACGTAGGCCCACGGAACCGGCGACCTGGGGCGCGGCAGGTTGAGCAGATCGAAGCTCCGGCAGCGGCGTCGACGAGACCGGGATGAGCTTGCGCTGGCGGGTGACACGATCGGCGCGCTCCGGGCGTGCCGCTGTGAATACCGCCGCTGCTGCTGTGGGCGCCGCCGTTACCGCTGTGGTTGAAGGCCTGGCCGAACCCGGCCACCTGGTCGACCTCGGGCAAGCTCCGCGGCCAGTTCGTCGCCGTACCGCTCGGCCATGCAGCCGGTGACGACCAGCCGGGAGCCATCGCATGCCGTAGCTCGTCGAGTGCCAGGATCGTGTCGATCGACTCGCGACGGGCCTCGTCGATGAAGGCACAGGTGTTGACCACGACCAGGTCGGCGAGGGCCGCGTCGTCGGTCGCGACCATGCCGTCGGCGAGCAGTACCCCGATCAGCTTGTCGGAGTCGACGTCGTTCTTCGGGCATCCCAGCGTCTCGATGTAGAACCGCTGCGACATGGATGATC
>CAVPET010000056.1:0-43303 GCA_963703525.1 Ilumatobacteraceae bacterium
ACCGCCTTCGAGACCACCAAGGCCGTGTTCGGCGTCGAGCGGCGCCTCGTGGTGTGCCATTCCCAGAACCTGCACGACAAGCAGTCCCGGGGCTTCGACCAGACGATCGCCAAGGCCCGCCGCCAACTGTCCGCGCTCGCCGCCCGCCTCGCCCGCGGACACACCCGCAAGCCTCGCGACCGAGTCGAAGCCGAGATCGCCGCGATCGTCAAGCCGCGCTGGGTGTCACGGGTGATCTCCACCAACCTCACCGGCGACACCCCCGCTGAGCTGCGCCTCACGTTCCGCACCAAACCAGCCGCACGCGCCGCGCTCGAAGCCGAACTGTTCGGCAAACGGATCCTGTTCACCGACAAGAACACCACCCTCGCCTCGACCGCCCAGATCGTGGCCGACTACCGCTCCCAAGAAGTCGTCGAAGCCGACTTCCGCCAAATGAAAGACCCCACCGTCGTGTCGTTCTCGCCGATGTTCCATCACACCGACCAGAAAATCCGTGTCCACACCTTCTACTGCGTGCTCGCCCTGATGGTCGCCAGGCTCATGGTCCGCGACGCCGACCACCACGGCCTCCACCTCAGCGTGCGCGAACTGCTCGGCACCCTCGCCGGCATCCAAGAAACCGTGCTGCTCTACCAAGGCGACCGCGGACGCCCCCGCGCCCGACGAATGCTCACCGACATCGACCCCACCCAACAACGTCTCTACGACCTGTTCAACCTCGACACCTACGCACCGAAACGCTGACATAGGTACTACACCCCAAAACACCCGAAAACAGGCTCTGACCAGCACAAACACTACCCCACACACCCCCAAGCCCGGAAACTCCCGCTAGGCTAGGAGGCTCGGGCTTCGCGTCATTCGTGAGACACGCCATGTTCGTCCAGCACCTGGAGCGCCGCAGCGAGTTCATTGTTAAGTTCGATGCGTTGATCGGCTAGGGCTGCTGCGTCATCACGGAGAAACTGCGCGACGCGATCGCCACGGTACCTCAACAGGGCTTCTGTGTAGCCGGACTCGAGCCTGCAGCGAAAGTCGGCCTCAATTGCCGCTCGCTCGGCGACTGGAGACTGCTCCGCTCCGGTCGGCGGATAGTTGACCTTCGACTCAGGAAACCCCGCGGCCTCCATACACTTCGACCACAATTCCGTCTCAGGTTGTAGCGCGCGCAGCATGTCGACGTTCATCGCAGACTCGGCGTCATAGGCAGCTGGCGGCACGTTGCCGGACGGCGTGGACTTTCCTCCGTTCAACCGGACTCGTGCGTCCTGGTGGCATGCAGCGTACGCACCCGCTTCATCCCCGGTTGGCTCGTTGGAAAGCGACGGCTCGGATTCTGTTGTGAGACGATGTCCATCAGTCAGGCCGCCATAGCCGACCTCAATGAGACTGTCCAGATCGTCAAAGAAAAAGGCTAGCGAGCGGAGTTCCGCTGCCTCCTGCGCTATGGCAGCGTCTGGCAGCGAAACCTCGACCTTTAGGCCATTGGCGTCAACGCAGTCCCGAACAAGCAGCGCATAGGCCGTTAGGACCTCCAACCGCTCCGAACGTGAGAAAGACACAGCGTCCGGTATGAAGTAAGCGCTAAGATCGCGCGAATCTGCAACGGTTTGGTCGGGCTTGATATCACTCGATTGATTAGGACTCGAAGACACGGCGGGCAGGAGGTCATCTTCTGCCACAGCGGGTTCCGCCGGGGCCGAGCCACAACCGCTGACGATGACACCAACGAGGGCAAGAAGCGTCACCGACTTCAGCATGGCGATGACCTCGTTTCCAGGACGCCGCTGTAGGCGGCCCAAGTCGAGAGATTCTTCCAACCCAAGTAGCCGTAGGAGACATTCACATAGTAATACGGCACCGATCCGCCATCGTAGAAGCACATGATCTTTCCATACACGTTGTCCTTATTCCTTGCGGAATAGACATTTCCCTGGACCGTGCCGCCACTGTTGCTGTACTTCTCGTTGCCGAGGGCATAGTAGTTGGTCCCCGAAAATGAACTGGCTGTCCAGCCGTACGTCATGTTGTTGTCCGTCGACCCGTTTGCATTCGGGTACTTCGAAATGCAGAACTCCTGGGCCCAGTTGGTACTCGGATTACCGCAGGTAGTGTCGGCGGCCGCGGAAGCCGGCGAAGCGCCCGCGACACTTAAAATGAGGCCCGCCGCCGCCGCTCCGGCCGCAATTCCCCCTAATTCGCTCATGGCAGTTCTTACATGGCCCGCGCGCCTGCGTCAAACCCGAGTTACGCAGTTGGGCCGTGTTTCTAGGTGCCCTCGGGTGCGGAGGTGCAGGTCAGGGCGTTGATGGGTAGCCAGCGGGTCGATCTGACATAGGTACACGACTTGGCTGAGAGTCCTTGTTGTTGTGGGTGTGCCGTATGGTCCAGGTAGATGTACTTGCGGACGACGACTCGGCGGAACAAGGACGGGTCCGAGGTCAGCTATCTGCAGTTGGCCCACAACGAGTAGGACTCGGCGGCGGGGCATTCAGTGGTGCGGGTGGTTTACAGCTTCGGGCCAGCCGACTGGGTCGACCGTGACGGGATCGCCCGTCTGGTCCGTTCCCTGTCGCGGCTGCTGGAGCCGGGCGAGGCCGTGCAGGTGGCCGGTGGCGACGAGCTCACGTTCGTTGACTCCCGGCCGATGGGCGGCGCCTGGGTGCTGGACCAGCTGTGGCGCCGCGTGGGGATCGACGCCACGATGACCAAGCTCCTGGCCGGCCGGCGGCTCGACCGGGGCGCCGAGCGGGTGTTGTTCGCGCTGGTCGCCAACCGGGCGTTGGACCCGCTGTCCAAGCTGGCCGCCACCATCTGGGTGGCCGAGCGGGTCGCGGTGCCCGGCATCGACACCGTCGATGCCGACGCCTGTTACCGGTCGATGGACTGGCTGTTGGAGATCGAGGGCGAGTTGGCCGAGGCCGTGTACTGGTCGGTGGCGGACCTGTTGAACCTCGAGGTCGATTTGTTGTTCTTCGATACGACCCCCACCTATTTCGCGACCGAGACCGCGGATGACCCTTCCGACGGTGAGACCGCCGGGTTCCGCACGTTCGGACACTCCAAGGACCACCGCCCCGACCTGTCGACCGAACTACGGGAAGGATCCTCCCAGTTCAGGGCCGTGGCCGTCGGTTGGCCGTTTAGGGTGCCCGGCCATGCCCGACGACAGTGCACTCCGGATTCTCGCCTCCTTGACGGTGCCGTCGGCGGGGTCGTTGGCCGCGACCGACGACCGCTTCGAGCCCTATCGGCTGCTTGACCGAAACGGCGAGGCTGTCGCCGCGGTCGCGGCGTACTTGCGGGACCTCCACGGTTGCGGGCGGGCGGCCACGACGCTGCGGTCCTACGGGATCGGGCTGCCCCGGAGAAACCGGACAGTGGTTGAGGTTCTGTCTATGCGGCGGCCGGCCGCGACCGCACCACCATCATCATCATCATCATCATCATCATCATCATCATCACCACCACCATCGACGACGCGCAGGTCACCTGGCTGATCTCCACCGACGGCAATCAGGTCGCCGAATCGATCCTCGACGAGATGTTCCGACTCCCCGACATCGTCGCCGACGGGTTCCCGGCACTGCTCGAGGAACTCGGCAGCGTCGGGCTCACCGTCCCCACCTCGAGCGACGGTCGGGCTACGAGCGTGTCGTGACCGCCTCGTCGATGCAGCAGCTGCTGTGGTACAGCAATGGCTGAACTATGACCGCCGTGTGACGACAGATCTCTGCTTCGATACCCGGCTCGACACCCTGGGCCGTGTCGGTACCGCGATGGCCGACGGTGTACGGCGACAGATCCTCGTTCGGCTCACCGCCGGTCCGGCGTATCCGGCCGAGCTGGCCGACCAGATGGGTGAGAGCCGGGCCAACATCTCCAACCATCTCGCCTGTCTACGCGGCTGCGGGTTGCTACGGGTCACCCGTGACGGCCGTCAGATGCGTTACGACCTCGCCGACCGAAAGCTTGCGCGAGCCATGCAGCTGCTGGGTGAAATCATGCTGGTGGTCGAGCCAGGGCACGCGGATCTCGACGGCCGGTCGTGAGCGCCGACCACGCTCACGACCACGGTGCGGCAGCGATGCGTGCCGGTGCCCGGCACATCCGTCCGCTGTTGATTTCGTTCGTGTTGATCGTCGCGTTTCTGGTGGTGCAAGTCGTTACTGGGATCGTCACTGGGTTGCTTGCGTTGTTGTCCGATGCCGGGCACATGGCCACCGACGCGCTGGGGCTTGGCATGGCGCTCGCCGCGATCCAGGCGGCGTCCAAGGCAAGGGCTCATCTGCAGCGAACGTTCGGTCTGTACCGGTTGGAGATCTTGGCGGCACTGGTCAACGCTGTGCTGCTGTTCGGCGTTGCCGGCTACGTGCTGTATGAGGCGATCAGCCGACTCGGCGACGCTCCCGACGTTGCAGCAAGTCCTGTCCTGATTGTCGGGATCATCAGGCTGATCGTCAACGTGATCGCGTTCATGCTGCTGCGGGCAGGGTCAACAGAAAGTCTCAACCTGCAGGGAGCGTATCTCGAGGTGATGTCCGACATGCTGGGCTCGATCGGTGTGATCGTCGCCGCGATCGTGTGGGATGTCACCGGGTGGGCATGGGTCGACCCGATCCTCGGCGCTGCGATCGGCGTGTTCATCCTTCCTCGGGCATGGAAGCTGGGTCGTGAAGCGTTGCGCGTCCTCGTTCAAGCGGCGCCCGCCCGAATCGACCTGGTCGCGATGCGGGCAGAATTGGCCGGCATTGGTGGTGTGGTTGATGTCCACGACCTCCACGTCTGGACGCTCACATCCGACATGGAGGTGGCAACCGCACACCTGATGGTCGCGTCCGGAACCGACTCACACGGCGTGCTTGACCAAGCCGGGGAACTGCTCGCCGAACATCACGGAATCACCCATGCGACGCTGCAGATCGAACCCGACGACCATGACGGCTGCGACGAAGTCACATGGTGAACACCGTCGAACAGCCGGTACTCGAACGCCGCTCGGTTCTGCTTGCCTGGGCGACGATCAGTTGGAACGTCGTCGAAGCGGTCGTGGCGATCACGGCCGGTGCGGCAGCCAATTCGATCGCGCTTGTCGGGTTCGGTCTCGACTCGACAGTCGAGGTGATGTCGGCCGCCGTGATCGTCTGGCAATTCCGGGGCCTCACCGAGGATCGTGAACGCCGCGCCCTGAAGCTGATCGCGGTCAGCTTCTTAGCGTTGGGCGGCTACGTCGCGGTCCAGGCAATCCTCGATCTCGCACGAAGGTCCGAGCCCGCCGGGTCGACAGTTGGCATCGTGCTCGCGATTGCATCACTCATCGTGATGCCAGTACTCGCGAGCGCGAAGCGTCGCACCGCCACGTCGATGGGCAGCGCGACGGTGATGGCCGACAGCAACCAGACCAAGCTGTGCGCCTACCTGTCGGCGATCCTGCTCGGCGGCCTGATCCTCAACGCGACCATCGGATGGTGGTGGGCCGACCCGATCGCCGCGCTCGCCATCGCGGCGCTCGCGATCAACGAGGGTCGCGAAGCGTGGCGAGGCGAAGTGTGCGACGACGGTTGCTGAACTGCCGGCCATCCGCGAGGCGGTGACACCTCAGGGTGCGAGCAGCGGTTGGAGCGAAGGCTCCATAGCGAGCCAAGGGTGACCGCGGTGGCTATCGATGTCGCCCTCGGCTCCGCCAGTCGGCGAGGTCGATCAGAATCCGGCAGCCCTGGAGGTCGTGATACCGGTTCAGCGCGACGGGATCGATCGGGTGCGGTCCGATCTTGCGATAGGTGGTGATGAAGCGGTTGGCGATGCGACGGGCGGCGGCGTTGATGACCGGTCGCAGCGGCTTGGGGGCTTCGAGGGGTGGGTTGGCGAGAAGCATGTGGGTGAATGCAAGGTCGTAGGCGGGGTGGGCGATCTGGCCGGCGGTCCAGTCGAGCACCACACTCCGGTCGCCGTCGGCCGCCACGTCCACCCCTCACCACCCGCCACCCCCACCCCTCACCACCCGCCGCTCCACCCCTGATCGAGCCGGGCGTACACTCGGTGGTCGTGGCAGGGAGCATCTCGCAGGTGACCGATGCGTTGATCGACAACGTCGGGCGCATCGTGCGAGGCAAGGACGACGAGATCCGCCTGGCACTGTGCTGCCTGTTCACCGAAGGCCACCTGCTGCTCGACGACGTGCCGGGCACGGGCAAGACCAGCCTCGCCAAGGCCATCGCCGGATCGATCGCCGGCACGTGGAAGCGGGTCCAGTTCACCCCCGACCTGCTGCCGACCGACATCACCGGCGTGATGGTGTTCGACCCACGGGCGGGAACGTTCTCGTTCCGTGAAGGCCCCGTCTTCACGAACGTGTTGATCGGCGACGAGATCAACCGCGGAAGCCCGAAGACCCAGTCCGCGCTGCTCGAGGTGATGGAGGAACGCCAGGTCACCGCCGATGGGGTGAGCCGGCCCGTCCCGCGGCCGTTCCTGGTGATCGCCACCGAGAACCCGCGCGACTTCCAGGGCACGTTCCCCCTCCCCGATGTTCAGCTCGACCGATTCGCGATGCGGCTCACGCTCGGCTACGCCGACCCGGAGACCGAGGTGTCGATCCTCGAGGACTTCCAACGGGAACGGGCCGACGACAACGTGACTCCCGTGACCGAACCCGGTGACCTGGACCGGGTGATCGGCGAGATCGACCGGATCACCGTCGTCCGTTCGATCCATGACTACATCGTCGCGATCGCCGGCGCGACACGGATCCATCCCGATCTACGTCTCGGCGTGTCGACTCGTGGCACGCTGACGATGCTCCGTGTCGCACGCGCGTACGCGGCAACGGCCGACCGCGACTACGTGACCCCCGACGACATCAAGGCCGTCGCTGCCCCGGTCTTCACGCATCGCATGGCGCTCACCGCGGAGGCCGAGCTGCGTGGCGCCCGGACAGAGACGGTCCTGGCGGACATCATCGACGAGATCGCGGTGCCCCGCACTCGTGTGGGCTGATCGTGCTCACCCGGTCGGGCCTCGGCGCCGTCATCACGGCGGTCGTGCTCGCCGGGTTCGGCTGGTTGTGGGGCTACGAGGAACTCGTCATCGCGTCCGCGACGATCGGCGGGCTCGTCCTGATGGCGATCTGGGTGTCTCAACGGCCGCTGCGGGCGACGGTGACCCGACGGATCGCCGCGGTTCGGGTGGCACGCGGCGATCCAATCCGCGTGTCGTATCGACTCCACAACCCGACCCGTTTCCGCTCAGGCCGGGCGACGATCATCGATCGATGTGACGATCAGGAGATTCGTGTCCCCACGGGCTCCGTGCTCGCCCACTCGGTCACCGTCGTCGACGGCGCGATACCGACCCACCGCCGGGGTGTCTTCGATGTCGGCCCGCTCGGGATCGAACGCATCGATCCGTTCTGGCTGACCGTCGGCTCGCGGCGAAGCAGCGAGGTGTCCATGGTGGTCGTGCATCCGAAGATCTACGACCTCGTGGGCCCCCACGGCGCTGTGCGTACGGTCGAGAACGAGTCGGTCCTGCGGCGAGCCTCCGCCGATCCACTGTCGGGGTTCGTGTCGATGCGCGAGTACGTGCCCGGCGACGACCCGCGGATGATCCACTGGCCCACGACCGCCCGGACCGGCACGCTGATGGTGCGCGAGCACGTGGAGGTGCGCCGACCGGAGTTCACCGTCGTCGCTCGACACCTCCGCCTCGGTCGGGACGCCCGATGATTTCGAGGAGATGGTCGACGTCGCGGCAACGCTTGCGGTCCACGCCATCCGTGGCGGGCTCGACGTCGTGGTGCGAACCACCCATCGGGATCACGCCGGCCGGCCGATGCCGCTCGTGGCCGAGGCCATGGTGCTCGACCTGCTCACGCCGGTCCGGCAATCGACGGATGCCACCCTCGTGTCGGTGTCGTCGTTGTTCACCCGAGGCTTCGATCACACCTCGGTCCTCATGGTCACCGGGCCGGCCGGGCCGTCGAGCCGGTTCGGTTCGCTCGAGCGGCTCACTGCCGTTCGCATCGGTCGAGGAGCGGCAGTGGCGCCCGGCATCGTGCTGGCCGCTCCCGACGCGATCGGCTTCGTCGAACGTTGGCGGACCTCCGCATGAGCGCCATGCGAGCCGACCGATGGGGTTGACGAGGCTCCGGCTCGTCGTGCTGGCGTTCGCCTACGCCGTGCTCGGCGCCGCGGCGGGCGGCATCTTCGACGAGTTCCGATGGGCACTCGTCAGCGCCCCGTGTCTACCGATCACTGTCGTCGCCGTGCTCGCCGGGCGCAGTGTTGGGCTTCGATGCATCGGCGCCGCGATCGCTGTCGTCGTCGCGACCGGCCTGGTGATCGTCGCTGTCGGTGGCAGTGGCAGCGACTTCACGGATGCGTTCACCGCGGGCGTTCGGCGACTCCTGTCCACCGAGTGGCCGAGCCCACGACGCGGCGATCTCATCGGTGTCGTCGCCGCGGGGCTCTGCGCCGCCGCGGCCGGCAGCGCACTGCTCGCGACCTGGCGACGATGGCACCTACTTCCGCTGTTGCCACTGTTGATCGTCTACGTCGCCGTCATCGGCTTGTCGGCGCCGCTCGGGGCGCGGCCGGCGGTGCTTGTCGCGCTGAGCGCCGCCGCGGTTCTCTTCGCCACGCTCCGCAACGAAGGCACCGTGCGCGAGCGCCGGCTGTTGCTGCGTGGGGAGCGCCGCCTGCTGCCGCTCGTCGGGGTGGCCGCGCTGGTCTCGGTCGCGCTCAGCATCCCGATCGCGTTCGACGTTCGGGCCGATCCCCGGCAGGACGCGCCGGCGCGGGAGACGGCCGTGCTGCTCGACCCGATCGAGGCGACGATCGCGCTGCGAGCGCTCGACCCGCCGATCCCACTGCACCTGATCGCGCCCACGAACCCAGGCGATCCACCGCCCGGCGGAATGCCGACGAGATGGCGCACAGCGGCGCTGCAGGCCTATGACGGGCGTCGCTGGACACCCACGCTCACGCTTCGTCCGATCGGTGACGCCCTCGGGCCGGTGACCGGGGAGACGGTCGACGTCGGCATGAGCTTTCTCGACGACGACCTCAGCCTGGTCCCGCTCCCGGGTGATCCCGTTCGAATCGACGCAGCCGTCGAGACCGATCTCGATCGAACCGTGGTGCGCCTGATCGAGCGACCACAACCGGGTGATGTGGTGCACCTGGTGTCGAACATCACCCCCGAGGTCATCGATGCCACCGGCTCGCCCCTGGCCATCCGCCCCGTTGACGAGAACGTGGCCGGCTTGACCGGGCTCGCCGAGACCCTCGGCGGCGACGGCGCGGTACTCGATCAGCTCGTCACCATCGAAGAGACGATGCACGACGACTTCGTACTCGAGTCCGGCGCGCCCGGTGGTGGCCTGCAGCGTGTGCTGATCGACCGCTTCCTGCGCGATACGCAACGCGGCAACACCGAACAGTTCGCCACGGCATTCGTCCTGTTGGCCCGCTCGCTCGGCGTCGATGCCCGGGTCGCGACCGGGTTCGTCGTCGATCAGCCGCCGGCCGACGGCCCGCTCACGCTGAACTCCTCGGACGCCGTCATCTGGCCGGAGGTCGGTCTCGCCGACGGCGCCTGGCTCCCCTTCGATCCGGTGCCCGACGACGAGGCCGCCGATGCGACTCCGCCGCCGCCACAGCCCCAGGTCCAGTCGCCGGCTGCCCCGCAGCCGCCGATCGCTCCACCGCCGGAATCGACCGACGACTCCTCGAACGCCGACGCACCGACGACCGACACGACGGGCGACACGCTGTCGACCGTGACGCTCTGGGTGACGCGTGGCGCGGTGGTGTTCGCTGCGCTCGCCTTGCCGTTCGTCATCGGGATCGGCCTGATCACCGGTGCCAAGTATCGGCGGCGGCGGCGGCGCCTGCGGGCCGCCGAGCCGGCTGAACGTATCCGCGGCGCATGGGCGAGCGCGACCGACGGCCTCGTCGACGCCGGCCTCGAGATCGGTGCGTCGTCGACCGATCGCGAGATCGCCCTTCACGGCGAGCCGTTGGCCCCCACGGCGCGCCGGGAACTCCATCGCCTGGCGACACTGTCCGGCGCGGCGACCTACGGCTCACCAAACCGACCCGACCTGCTGTCACAGGACGCGGTGGCATGTCTCGGCATGATCGATGCCGCGATCGGCGCCCGGCGAACACGATGGCAACGGATTCGCTGGCGGCTCAGTCTGCGGTCGTTCCGCTCGACCACCCGTTCACCCGTGACGACATGACGTGACAGGTGACGTGACGTGACTCACGTGACGTCACGTGACGTCAGCACCGGCTGCGCCGCCCGCGCTACGTGGCGTTGATCGTGATGATCGCGACGGATGACAACTCGACGCCGTCGTCGACTCGATACCTGACCTCGTAGGCGCCAGGGGCCGGCGCGGTGATCGTCAGGCTCAGACCCGCCTGCGACGTGACGACACCGGCGGGGTCGGACAGCTCGACGATCGTGACGGGATCACCGTCCGCGTCACCCGCGTCGAGGGCGACGGCGAATGGCGCCGTGCTGACCACGTCGACGGTCTGGTTGTTGGCGAACGGGGCCGTGTTCAACGCCTCGCCGATCACGGTGACGGTGACGGGATCGGACACCGCTCCCGCTTGATCGGACACGGTGTAGGTGAACGTCGCCGTTCCGCGTCCGGCGCCCGGGTCGATGGCCAGCTCGCGGTCGGCGACGATGTTGATCGTGCCCTCCGACCCGTTCGGGAACGTGATGGTCGGCGGCGCGACCTGAATTCGCAGCTCCGAGTTGGGCCCGTCAGGGTCACTGTCGTTGTCGAGCACGTCGGCAACCACCGGTCCCGACGAGACATCGACCGTGTCGGGGGCGCCGACCGGGACCCGGTTGGTGACCGTTGCGCTGATCGACACCGACGCGGTCAGGCCACCCGGATCGCGAACCACTGTTGCCCACGTCACCGTGCCGAGGGGAGTGCCCGTCGGCGGTTGCATCACGAGGCGATCGGCCTCGGTGGTGACCCACGACGGCGCACCGTCGCTGCTCACGATGACGAGCGCTTCGGTGTCGGTGGCGATGTCGGCGACCGGGATCTCACGGACTTCGACACGATCGATGCTCACCGACTGCGGTTGGGAGATCGGATCCTGGTTGACGTCGATCGTCACCGTGCCGCCGGCGCGCTGACGACACCCGTTCACCACCGCGTAGCTGATCGCGACGTTGCCGTTCTCCCCGGCCGGCGGGGTGTAGACGCCGTCGGCGAACCCGGGCGGGCCGACGACATCGACGATCGACCCGTTCGACCCGAACGTCGTGAGATCGACCGCAACCGCTTGCTGATACCCGGTCTTCAAGAACCCGTCGTTCGCGACCGGCTGGGACTCCGCGCACGGCCGGACGTCGATCCGCAGTGTCGCGCTGCTGGTGAACTCGTCGTCGCTGATCTCGTAGCCGATCGATGCCGTTCCGGCTGCGCCGGGCGCCGCCGTGAATGAGATAGAACGGTCGTTGTTCAGCCGTGCCGAACCGAGAGCAGGATCCGCGCCGGAGGTGATCGAGATCGTCAACGGGTCGCCGTCGGGATCGGAGTCGTTGAACAGCACCGGCGTCGTGATCGAACCGCCGTTGGCGACGTCGTTGCTGTCGTCGCGAGCGACGGGTGGGCGATTGAGCGGAGGCAGGATCGTGAGGGTGATCTGCGCGGCCGAGGCGAGGCCGGCGCCGTCGGCGATCGTGTAGGAGGCCACGACGTCGCCGACGAAACCCGGGCTCGGTGAGATCGTGACGATCCGACCGGCGAGCGACACCGATCCGTCGCCCGACACGAGCGATGCCGAGGCCACCGACATTCCGCCGGGCGTATCGTCCGGGTCGACATCGTTGCTCAACACGTCGAACAGCGTCGGCACGCCGGGAGCGAAGATCGTGCACGCGTCGGGCGCGGCGACCGGCGGCTTGTTGATCTTCTCGACGATGCGCACGACGAGCCGACCCATCGAGACTGCGCCCTTGTCGTCGGAGACCTGATAGTTGATGGTCGTGACGCCACTGATCTGGCCGGCGGTGAACGTGATCGTGTTGTCGCGTCGGACCGCCGTGCCGAGCGAGGGAGCGGTCGACGACACCACCACCAACCCGGCGTTGTCGCCATCGGGGTCCGTATCGTTCGCCGTGACGTCGACCGAGGCGATCGCACCGACTTCCACGGTCAGGTTGTCGGTCACGGCATCCGGCGCAGCATTCGTGAGGAGCGGCTCACGCACCGACACGATGATCGATGCGCCCGCGCGCAACCCGCGCGAGTTCGTCACCTCGTAGCTGCACCGGAACGCTCCGGCTCGGCCGGGCGGCGGGTCATACCGGACCTGGCCGTCGGCGGTGACGACCGCACGTCCCCCGGTCGGGCAGCCCGGAGTCCCCACGAGCGTCGGTCGTTCGCCCGAGGGGTCACCGTCGTTGCGGAGCACGTCGACGGTCACCGGCGAGTCGACGAACGTGAACGTCGAGTCGTCCCGTGCGTACGGCGGACGCGCGACGGACTCTCGGAGCACCGAGACACTGACGTCGCCGACTACCTCGTGGCCGTGACCATCACTCACCGTGTACGTGAATCGGGCAGTCGTGTCGTCGCGATCGCTGATCGAACCCGGCGTGAACTGGACACGGTCGCCGAGCACGACCGCTTGGCCGAGACCGTCGGCGGGTTGGGAGACGTCGACGACCACGAGCGGGTCACCATCGGGGTCGACATCGTTGGCCAACACCTCGATCCTGACCGACGATCCGACGACGACGGTGTCGGAGTCCGCGGTGAGCACCGGCGGGAGGTTCGGGTCGAGGTCGTCGATCACGTTCACGAGCACCGAGCCGCGGGCAACCCCGCCTCGGCCATCGGCGATCTCGTACTGGAAGGGGAGCAGCTCGAGCGCGCCGGCACGCACGACGATCGACAGCTGCGCTCCTTCGACCGCCACATCGACGCCGTCGGGGAGAGGTGTCACCACCGACAGGGTCAGGTTGTCGCCGTCCGGATCCACGTCGTTGACCAGCACGGGCAACGGCGTGGCCACGCTCCGGCGGACTCTCACCGCGTCGGGGCGAGCGACCGGTGGTCGGTTCTCGTCGGCGCTGTCGGCCACCTCGACACGAACGTCGACATCGTCGCCTTGTCCGCCGAGCGTGTCGACGGGGCGATAGGAGAACAGTGCAGTTCCCTCGAACCCCGGGGCCGGGACGTACCGCAGCGCCGGAAGACCGGACGGGCCGACAGTCTCGGTGACGTCGCCGATCGTCGCCGCGCCGGGCCCGTCGGGAGGAGTGAAGGAACCAATGCGGAGTGCATCGCGTTCGGGGTCGATGTCGTTCAGCAGCACCTCGACGACAACGGGTGTGCCTGGGCCGGTCTGGGCGTCGTCGGCGCCGCCCACGGGCGGGTTGTTCGTCGCATTCGCGGGAAGCAACTCGATCACGACCGACGCGGACGCCTCGGTGCCGTTTCCGTCGACGATGGTGTAGTCGAAGGTGTCGACGCCGGCGAATTCCGGTTCGGGGGTGTAGACGACGGTTGACGCCGTACCGATGTCGGCTTCGCCATGGCCCGGTGTGCCGACAGTGTGCACGGCGATCGCCTCGCCGTCGGGGTCGTAGTCGTTCGCGGTGACCTGGACCGACACCGACGACCCCGAACGGGCGGAGACCGAGTCGGCGACGGCGACCGGTGGATCGTCGACGCCGTTGTCGTCGGGTTCGCGGAACATGACCGCTCCTGGCCGGCTCCCGTCGGCCGGGGGCGCTGACGATGCATCCGCCTCGCCCTGATCGATGACCTCACCGTCCGCTCCGACGACGAAGATGTCCGAACCGTTCTTGTCGATCGGATCGACACCCCACGGGTTCACCGCCCAGAGCAGATCGCCGTCGACTTCGTCGATCCAGACGAGGTCGACCGTGGCGGTGACGTCGAGCGCTTCATCGGGGGCGACGCTCGTGGTGATGTCGTCGAGGATCTTCTCGGAACGCCAGTCGAATCGAACGATCGATGCCGGGCCCCGCCGTACCGCGACCGCGGCATCACCGGCGATGGCCAGGAGATCGGAACCGTCGAGGTCGAGCCCGGGAACAGTCGAGCGTTCTCGGATGCCGTCGCCCGACACGCACCACAGGTCGTCGTCGGCGCCGACCCATCCGCAGTCGGCGGGTGGCCCGACCTGTTGAATCACCAGTTCGCTCGGGTCGGCGGGAGTGTCGATCGCCTGCCATGCACCGTCACCGAGACGTGCGCGACGGTTGGCGACGTCGACGACGAACGGCTTGTTGCCGACCAGCGAGAGCCTCGCCGCCGGTCCGAGGCCGACGTCGGCTCCGGTCGAGGAGTTCGAGGTGATCCGCCGGAGAGTGGCTCCGTCGACCGTCCACGTCACGCCGTCCGGCGCCACCACCGTGTTGTCGCCGATCGCCACGTCGAACGAGAGAGGCGCACCGACGACGGGCAGAGCACTCGCCTTGCCGTCGAGCGGGTTGACCACCGTGAGGCCGCCCGGGCCCACCGCGGAGATCGCCTGACCACCACCGAGCGCGGCGAGCCCGATCGAGGCGCCGAAACGGAGATCCGCGGTTTCGATCGGGCGGACTTCGGCAGTGCTGTCGTTGAGGAGATACGCGCCTGAGCCGCCCTCGGCAATGCTGATCTGTGCACCACCGGCGCCGGCGTCGATGCTCGCCAGCGCCCGTCCCCCGTATCCGTCGGCGAGCACGACCGTGCCAGTGGGTCGATGGACGAACCATCGAGTCGCCCTCGAGGTCGACGCATCGACCGCCGGAAGGCCGTCGGAGTTGAACACGACCGTGACCGCGAGCACGCCGAGGACGGCCGCGGCGACGGCAACGGCTGCTTGACGCCAGGTCACGGGCGTAACGGTCACGGGCTCTCGAACTCCAAACGACGGCGGATGTCGGTGCCCTACTATCGGCGGTGTCGGTCCAGGACTCAAGAAATTGATCAGAAGTGTCAAGTCGGGCCCGTTGCGATGAGAGTTGGCGCGACCCGTGCGCGCGCATCCTCATCGCAGCACGCGATCGGGCCCGTTGCGATGAGAGTTGGCGCGACCCGTGCGCGCGCATCCTCATCGCAGCGCGCGATCGGGCCCGTTGCGATGAGAGTTGGCGCGACCCGTGCGCGCGCATCCTCATCGCAGCACACGATCGGGCCGTTGCGATGAGAGTCGGCGCGACCCGTGCGCGCGCATCCTCATCGCAGCACGCGATCGGGCCGGTCTCGTCGTCTCGTAGTCTCGGCGCTCAGATGGACGTCGTACTGCGCACCCCGCACGGTGAGGCAGAGATCTCTCTGCGCGCGAACGACCACACCTGCACGCTGGCGGATGCCATCATGCAGGTGACCGGTCGCACCGCGCCGCCGATCGCCTTCGTCGATGGCCGAGCGGTTCCGTCGGCCACGCCCCTCGACGGAAGCGGGCTGCACGCCGGGTCGACGATCTCCACCGACGACGACCGCGTCACTCCACCCGACAATGGCGTCATCGAGCTGGTTCAGATCGCCGGCCAGGGCGCCGGCGCCGCCCGTTGGCTGGCCGCCGGCGACTACGTGGTCGGCGCCGGCCGCCGCGTCAGCGCACCCGAGCTCGATCTGGCGCCTGTCGACGAGCCGGCGTTCGTACTCCGCGTCGGTGCACACGGGCGCGTCGCGCTTCGCCCCCGGAACGGGCGGGTGCGACTCGACGGTCGCGAGCTGCCCTCCGATCACGACACCGAGTGGACGTCCGGGATCGTCGACGTGCGTGGCCGAGCCTTCGAAATCCGACCTCGTGACCCGGGATCGGACACGCTCGACACCGGACGGCTCGACGTCGCCGGACGATTCAGCGCCGCCGGCGCGGACGGCACGACGACCTTCAACCGGCCGCCCCGTGTCGCGGCGCCCGTTCCGCCGGCTCCGCTCGAGGCCCCCGAGGAGGATCGAGCAGGCCGGGATCGAGCACTCCGGGTTCGAGCAGGCCGGGTTCGAGCAGCCCGGGTTCGACGAGCCCAGTCGTCTGCCATGGCGGCCTTCGTCCGGACCGCCACGACACAGCGAGACCTCGCAAGCGACACGATCCGAGCCGCCCATCCGCACCTGGCAACCAGCGTGCGCCTGGCGCTCGACTCGGACCCCACGCTCTGGCAACGCCGCCCAGGCGACGCCGATGCCTTCCAGTTCCCGATCGGTCTCGGCGACGCCGACTGGACACCCGAGCTCGTCCTCCCGCCGAACGCGCCGGCCGACGCCGAGCCCGTCGTCGCCGGCCTCGGCCCCCTCCACATGGCGCCCGTCACCGTCGACCTGCTCAACGAACGAGGCGTCGGCCTGGTCGGCGACGACGACTTCACGCGAGCTCTCGCGAGGGGCATGCTGGTCGGAGCTGCCGTCATCCACGGTCCCGCCGACGTCGACATGGTCGTGTTGACCAACCCTGAACGGGCATGGGCCTGGGAGTGGGCGAAGTGGCTGCCCCACACACGGGTGCACGGTGACCCCCGCCTGCTGTCGACCGATGACCAGGTGCACGCGTGGGCCGTGGCCGCACGGGCAGGATCGGAGCAACCATCACTGCCCCCGGCGCACCTCACCCTGGTCGTCATCGACGACCCGAAGTGGTGGCGCGACCGCACCTCCCCCGTGCGGCTGCTGTTGGCCGAATCATCGATCCCGCTCCGCTTCGTTGCGCTCACCGGCACGCCCGCCGACGTCCCGACGGTGTGCACCACCGTCGTCACCTTGCACCACGATCGCTCCGTGTCGGTGGAGTACCGCACACAGCGGCGCACGCAGCACGACATCGTGCCATTTCTCGCGTCGCCCGATCTCGCCACCGCGGCCGCCCGGGCGCTCGCGCCACTCGACGACCCCGACCTGCCGACGACGGCCGAATCGTCGCTCCCGTCGTCGCTGCCGTCGTCGATGGGGATCTTCACATTGCTCGGCATCGACCGACCCGACGCGTCGATCTTCGCCAGTCGCTGGAGCCGGCCGGCGCATCAGCCGCGGGCGATGGCCACGATCGGGATCTCCGATCGGGGTCCGGTGGAGATCGATCTCGTCGCCGACGGCCCGCATGTCCTCATCATCGGGGCCACCGGATCGGGCAAGGGCGAACTGTTGCGCAACATCTTGATCGGGCTCGCTTCCAATCTCGGGCCCGACGACATCAACTTCCTGCTCGTCGATTCGAGCGGCCGATCGGTGTTCGACGCGTGTGCACGGATGCCCCACACCGTCGGCGTGGCCACTGACCTCGACGAGCACGCCGCCGACCGTCTCCTGCGATGCCTGCGCGCCGAACTCCGACACCGTGAGCAGGTGCTCCACGATGCCGGGACGTCCGACCTGCTCGACTGTCAACGCCTCGCGGGCAAGCCACCATTGCCCCGCCTCGTCGTCGCCGTCGACGAGTTCGCGTCCGTTTCCGCCGCGCTCGCCGAGTTTGTGCCGTCACTCCTCGAAATCGCCCGAGCCGGTCGCCGCCTTGGCCTGCACCTGATCCTCGCGACGCACCGGGCCGGCGCGGTCGACGGCGCGATCCAAGACAACACCAACCTGCGGATCGCCTTGCGCGTCCAGGACGACGGCGACTCACTCGATGCGATCGGCGCCACCGATGCCGCGTCGCTCCCTCGTCGGTTTCCCGGGCGGGCGTTCATCCGTGTCGGCACGGGCGAACTCATCCAGTTCCAATCGGCCTCGTCGTCCGGAGTCGGCGACAGCGAGGCCCGCCCGTCGATGGAGATCACCCCCTTCGTGATCGGGCGGGGACTGTCGCCGATGGAACATCGTCTCGAACGAGCGATGGAACCGAGCCCGGCGACGACCGACACTGCGTCGGACCTCGCGCGGTTGGTCGTGGCGATGTCGCAGGCAGCCGGAGAGCTCGGGCAGTCCGAGCAACGTCGGGCCTACCCGGCGCCGCTTCCGGCTCACCTCGTGCTCCGCGAGTTCTTCGACGAATACCCGGGCGACGCTGTGCCGTTCGGCCTGCTCGATCTGCCCGACGAGCAACACCAGACCCCGGCGTGGTGGACACCGGGAGTGGATGGCAGCCTGCTGGTCTTCGGCGCCGCAGGCGCCGGGACCTCCTCGCTGCTCGTCACGCTGGCTCTGGGGCTCGCCGAGCGATACTCACCCGACGACGTGCACCTGTACTGCATCGATGCCGACACCGACCTGCTCGCGCCGCTCGTCGATCTCCCGCACACCGGTGCCGTCATCACGTTGGAGGAACCCGAACGGATCGCATGGCTGGCGCGACTCCTCGGCGACGAGATCGATCGCCGCGGAGCGCGGGCCGAACTGTCGAGCGAGCCCCTGATCGTCGTCATGATCGACAACCTCGGGAACCTCCGCCAGGTGCTCGAGGATCGTGCGGATCTGGACGGCACGTGGAGCGAACTCGAACGTGTCGTACGTGACGGGCACGCGTTGGGGGTCTGCGCGCTCATCACCGCCGATCGGGAACGTGCCGTACCGTCTTGGCTGGCCACGCAGATACCCGCCCGACTCGTCATGCGACTCGGTGACCGGTTCGCCTATGCCGGGTTCGGGTTCCGGTCCGCTGAGGTACCGAGGTTCGTCGCCGGTCGAGCTCTGCGCCCCGACGACAAGCTCGAAGTGCAGATCGTCGAGCCACCCACTGCACTCGCCGCGGCGATCGCCGAACTCGCCCTCGAGCCGGCCATCGACACCAAGCCGCTCCTTCTCGCTCAACTGCCGAGCTCGATGACGATCGCCGAGATCACCGACCACTCGGTCGCCGACGAACATGCCCTTGCGATCCCCATCGGTCTCGATACACGCACCGGCGGCTATGCCGTCGCCCACCTGCCATTCGGCGAGAACAGCTTCGTCACCGGCGTCTCGGGGAGCGGGCGATCGTCGGTCCTGGTCGCGATCGCCGCGGGCGTCGACACGATCGAACCCCGGATCCCCATCTTCGCCGTTGCCCCGCGGGGCGGGCCCCTGACCGAGGTCGAAACCGACCGTCCGTCGACTCCCGACGACGTGGCGCCGTGGGTCGAGCGCATCGCATCGACCAGCGGCCGTCGAGTGGTGCTGGTCGACGACGCGGACCAGCTGGCCGGCCCGAGCTTCGAACGCCTGGCGTCGCTGCGCGACAGCGATCTGATTATCGTGGTGGCCGGCGCCAACGAGAATCTTCGCTCGCCTGATCACTGGACCAGCCCGCTGCGGCGTTTCCGCCACGGTGTGCTGCTCCGACCGGCGCCGGACGACGGTGATCTCATCCAGGTACCTCTCGGTCCACGCCTGCCTCCGTTCGCCGCCCACCGCGGCTACCTCGTGAACCACGGGGAGATCGTCCCGATCCTGGCCGCGATCAGTTCGACGACACCCACACCGACGACACCCACACCGACGACACCCACACCGGGTTACGAGCGATGAGCCGGCGTGGTGACGGCATCGGACTGGAGGTCGTGTCGAGTGGTGTCCGCGGGGTTCGGCTCGAACGCGACAGGCCGGATCGTGTCGCCGCGGTCGCCGACGTCGCTATCTCACGCTTCGAAGATCACGCCGCCGTCCTCGACGCGCTCGTGCGAGCGAGGAGTCGGCTCGGGGGCTCGCCGGCGCCGACCCGCGTCGCGTGGTTCCCGGATCACTCCACGATGCAGCGCCTCGACGTCACCGGCCTCAACGGTCCCGAACTCAATCGGATCCGCCATGATCTCGCCGACCGGTCGGGGATCACCTCGACGATGCTCGTCGACGCCGACGCACGACGATGGATGCTCGCGTTGCGATGGGACCACAACCAGGCCTGGCGACTCCAGGAGTTGGTCGAGCGGGCCGGCTTCGTGGACGTGTCGTTGGAGCCCGCTCCGGTGGCGCTCGCGCGTGTGCTCAGGCGAGAGACCACCGTCGTTCGTCGCGACGCCGCCGCCAATCGCTCATGGGCGGCGGTGTTCGACGGACCGCTGCCCATCGCGGCGACGACGGTGGAGACCGACGGGCGCGAATACCCGGGCTTGACGCTGACGGATGCTCCCGTCGACGTCTTCGAGCTCGACGTGATGGCGGACGAAGCCCAGCTCGCTGACGACGTCGGCCGGATCATCCAAGCCGGGTTCGGCGGCGCCGAGCGGTCCGACGAACTCGGTCTCCAGCTCCACCTCCTCGACGTCCCCTACCCGCCGTTCCCCGCTCACGATCTGCGGGCGCCGCAGCGCATTGCCGTCGCACTGGGCGCCGCCGTCGGCGCCGCCGGGCTCGCGGGTCGTCTGCGCCCGGTCGACGTCCTCTCGTCGACCCATCAGGTGAGTGAGTCCGAGGAGCGGCCGTGGGCAATCGAACGACTGGCGGACGCGCCGCCGCACGCCGAGCGGTCGACACGGAGGTGGCGCCGTTGGCGGCGCAGGCTGCACGGCGCGTGGCGCAGAGCGATGCGACGACTCGGCGCGAGTTGACTCGGCGCGAGTTGAGCCGGCGCGAGTTGAGCCGGCGCGGTCGAGCCGGCCGGAGTCGAGTCAGCCGGGTTCGAAGATCGACGGTCGTTTGCCGAACACCGCGACGGCTTGACGCAACGGCACCAGATCGCCCCCGCTGGTGCGACGATCCTCGGCGGCGGCAATCGCGTGGTGAGCGATCTCCCGAGCCTGCTCGAGTTCGGCACGCAACCTGGTGTTCTCCGTCTCGAGATGCATGACCCTGCGGATGCCCTCGAGGTTCATCCCCTCGCCTGCCAACTCCGAGATCCGGCGGAGCGTGGCGATGTCGTCGTCGCTGTAGCGACGGTTGCCACCGCCGGTGCGCGCCGGGTTGACCAAACCGCGCCGTTCGTAGATGCGCAACGTCTGCGGGTGCATGCCTGCCAGTTCCGCGGCGACCGAGATGACGTACACCGCCCGGGTCGTGGTGCGGGTGGCCGTTCGATTGTCGGGACCGGTGACGCTCATGCCTGCGAACTCCTCATGCCGACGCACTGTCATTTCCATGCGCTACGGGGATTCACCGTAGTCGCCGCGGCGAATTGCTCGACCGCCGCCCGCTGGTCGTCGCTCAGCTCGGTCGGGATCTGCACGTCGACGGTGACGATCAGATCACCGGTCGAGCCCTTGGTCGCGATGCCCTTGCCCTTCACACGATGACGACTACGGCTCTGTGTGCCGGGCTTCAGACGCAGCGTGACCGGCGAACCGTCGAGCGTCGGCACCTCGATCTCACTGCCGAGCGCCGCCTCTGCGAACGTGACCGGAACGGTGACCGTCAAGTCGTCACCTCGACGTCCGAAGTGACGGTGTGGCGTGACCTTCAATTCGACGAGCAGGTCGCCGTTCGGCCCGCCGTTGCGCCCTGGCCCGCCGCGACCCTTGAGCCGAATCGTCTGGCCGTCCTTCACTCCGGCCGGAATGCGGGTCTTGACCTCGCGTGGGCGTTTCTCGACACCGCTGCCGCGGCACGCCGGACACGGGTCGTCGATCGTGATCCCCTGGCCGCGACACACATGGCAGGGCGAGGAGAACGAGAAGAACCCCTGGTTGTCGTCGACCACTCCACGCCCACCGCAGCTCGAACACACCCGCGGGCTGGTGCCCGGCTTGGCGCCCGAGCCCTTGCACGTCGAGCACTGGGTGTCGGTCGTCAAGTGGAGCGTGGTCTCCAGCCCGCGTACGGCGTCGGTGAACTCGACCGTCAGCAAGGCGGTGACATCGGCTCCTCGTCGTGGCCCTGCGCCCGAAGCGGCGCCCGCACGTCCACCGCCGGCCCCGCCGCGACGGGTGAACCCGGCGCCGAACAGATCGCCCAGACCGCTGACGTCACCCATGTCGCCGACGTTGAAGCCGAAACCACCGGGCCGGCCACCCACACTCGGTCCGCCGACCGGGCCGAGCCGACGTACTTCGTCGTACTCGGCACGCTTGGACTCGTCGCCGAGGACGTCGTACGCGGCCGCCACGGCCTTGAAGCGCTCCTCGGCCGCTGCGTCACCGGGGTTCTTGTCGGGATGGAGCTCGCGGGCCAGCTTGCGGTACGCCTTGGTGATCACCTTCGCGTCAGCGCCCTCGTCGACGCCGAGGACCTTGTAGTAGTCCTTCTCGTACCACTCGCGTTGCGGAGCCATCGCGACGCCTCAGTCCTTGGTCTTGACCATCGCCGCTCGCAGGACGCGGCCCTTCCAGAGGTACCCACTGCGCAGTACCTCCGCCACGATCGGTTCACCGCCCTCGCCCGGCTCGTGGGCGACCGCTTCGGCGACCTCGGGATCGAACGGACGGCCATCGAGCTCGACCATCTCCAGGCCGTGCTTCTTCAGTTCGGACAGCATCTGGATGAGCAAGGGTCCGATCTCGTCGGGATGCTGGAGGTATGCCGCCTCGGCCGCGTCGAGGACCGGCAGCAGCGCTGCTGCGAGCCGACCGGTCGCCCGATCGGCCTCGGCGTGTGCCTGAGCCTGCGAACGTTTGCGGAAGTTGTCGAAATCGGCCTGGACGCGTTGCGCCAGGCTCTTGAACTCGTCGGCTTCGGCGAGCAGTGTCGCGACGTCGACGCCGGCATGGTCGAACTCGGCCTCGGCCAGTGCCAGGTCGTCGTCGAAGTCGTCGGCGCGGACCGGGTCGTCGTCGGTGATGCCGTCCGTTGCCGGATCGACCATGTCGCCGTCCATCGGGGCCTCAGCTCTGCTCGTCGTCGACGATCTCGGCGTCGACCACTTCTGCATCGACGATGTCGTCGTCGTTCGCCGGGCCGCCGGTGCTGCTCGCGCCGTCGTCTTGGCCTGATGCCGACGAACCGGACGCCCCGGAGTCACGCGGCGGCAGCCTCGTAGAGCTTCTGGCTGAAAGCCTGGCTCGCCGACATCAGCGTGTCGGTGGCCGCCTTGATCGCTGCACTGTCGTTGCCCTCCAGCGCTTTCTTGAGATCGGCGAGCGGCTGCTCGACGGCTTGCTTCTCCTCTGCCGGCACCTTGTCGCCCTGCTCCCGCAGCACCTTTTCGGTCTGGTACACGAGCGAGTCGGCGTTGTTGCGGATCTCGGCCTCCTCACGCCGCTTGCGGTCGTCCTCGGCGTGGGCCTCGGCGTCTCTTGACCATCTGCTCGATGTCCTTCTTGTCGAGCGTCGACTGGCCGGTGATGGTCATCGACTGCTCCTTGTTGGTGGCGCGGTCCTTGGCGGACACGTGCACGATGCCGTTGGCGTCGATGTCGAAGGTGACCTCGATCTGCGGCACGCCACGCGGGCGCCGGCGGCAGGTCGACGAGCTGGAACTTGCCGAGCGTCTTGTTGTAGCTCGGCCATCTCGCGCTCGCCCTGGAGCACGTGGATCTCGACCGACGGCTGGCTGTCCTCGGCGGTCGTGAACACCTCGGTGCGCTTGGTGGGGATGGTCGTGTTGCGCTCGATCAGCTTGGTCATCACGCCGCCCTTGGTCTCGATGCCGAGGCTCAGCGGGGTGACGTCGAGCAGCAGCACGTCCTTGACGTCGCCGCGCAGCACGCCGGCCTGGACGGCGGCGCCGATGGCGACGACTTCGTCGGGGTTGACGGTCTTGTTCGGCTCCTTGCCGGTCATGCGACTGCACGAGGTCGGTGACCGCGGGCATGCGGGTGGAACCGCCGACGAGGATCACGTGGTGCAGGTCGCCCTTCGCGACGCCGGCGTCCTTGAGCGCCTGCTCGAACGGGATGCGGCAGCGCTCCATCAGGTCGGAGGTCATCTCCTGGAACTTCGGCTCGTGACAGCTGACTCGTCGAGGTGCAGCGGGCCGTCGGCCGTCGCGGTGATGAACGGCAGGTTGATCTGGGTCTGCTGGACCTGGCTGAGTTCGATCTTGGCCTTCTCGGCCGCTTCCTTGAGACCGCTGGGCGGCCATCCGGTCGGCGCACAGGTCGACGCCGTGCGCTGCCTTGAACTGCTGGACGAGCCAGTCGATGATGCGCTGGTCCCAGTCGTCGCCGCCGAGGCTGGTGTCGCCGTGGGTCGACTTGACTTCGAACACGCCGTCGCCGATCTCGAGCACCGAGACGTCGAAGGTGCCGCCACCGAGGTCGAACACCAGGATGGTCTCGTCTTCGGAGCCCTTGTCGAGGCCGTAGGCGAGCGCCGCGGCGGTGGGCTCGTTGATGATGCGCAGCACCTCGAGGCCGGCAATCGTGCCGGCTTCCTTGGTGGCGGTGCGTTGGGCATCGTCGAAGTAGGCGGGCACGGTGATGACGGCCTGCGTGACCGAGTCGCCGAGGTACGCCTCGGCGTCGCGCTTCAACTTCATCAGCGTGCGCGCCGAGATCTCCTGCGGGGTGTACCTCTTGCCGTCGATCTCGTCGGACTTCCAGTCCTCACCCATGTGACGCTTGATCGAGCGGAAGGTGCGGTCGGGGTTGGTGATCGCCTGACGCTTGGCCACCTCTCCGACGAGCACCTCGCCGGACTTGGAGAACGCGACGACGGACGGTGTCGTACGCGCACCCTCGGCGTTGGGGATGACGACGGGGTCGCCACCTTCGAGAACCGACACCACCGAGTTGGTGGTTCCGAGGTCGATGCCGACTGCCTTGGCCATGGTGAATGCTCCTTCGTCGTGTGACGCGATGTGCTGAGTTTGATGTGCTGAGTTGATGTGCTGAGTTGATGTGCTGGGGCGGTGAACCGATTGCGCTCAACGATACGAGGCATCGGGTGCCAAACGCAACACAAGCTTCAAGAAAGTTGAGCGGTACTGACTCAGCTTTTCTCCGACCCTACCCGTGTCCGCTCGTGTCCGCTCGTGTCGGGCTCAGGTTCGGTCGGGACTTGTCCTCGACGCGAGGACGTCGGGCCCGAACGACACCGGAAGCAGTTCACCGAGCGTCATCGTGATCACCGGACCGGTGTGCAGCCCACCGAGCGCCGTTGCCGAATGGACGACCACGTCGGGCCCGGCGAACTCACGCAACCGTTGACGACATCCGCCGCAGGGTGTGCCCGGCGCCTCGCCGTCGGTCACCACGACCACTTCGGCGATCCGGTGCTCGCCGCCGAGCACCATGGCCGCGATCGCACCCGCTTCGGCGCAACTCCCCAGCGGGTAGGCCGCGTTCTCGACGTTGCAGCCCGTGAACACCTGGCCCGACGCCGTGCGGATCGCTACGCCGACCGGGTATCGCGAGTAGGGGCAGTACGCACGCTCGTGGGCCGCTCTCGCCGCGTCGAACAGGTCATCGGTGGTCACGTCCATCGACGCATGTTCGCACGGACGTCTCAGCCCAGCACGCGCAATACTGCAGCCACCTGGTCGGCCAGCGGCCCCGGGGCGAGCACGATCTCCGCCGACACCGGCGGTTCGTACGGGTCATCGATGCCGGTCATGCCCGACAGCGTGCCGGCGCGAGCCCGCGCGTAGAGGCCCTTCGGGTCGCGCCGCTCACATACGTGCAGCGGCGTGTCGACGTGTACTTCGATGAACCGCAGACCGGCCTCGATGTGCTGGGCCCGCACCCGATCACGCCCGGAGCGATACGGCGAGATCACCGGGACCAGCACGACGAGGCCGGCGTCGGCCATGAGCCGAGCGACCTCTCCGATGCGCCGCACGTTCTCGGCACGATCCTCGGCCGAGAAGCCGAGACCGACGCTGAGGCCGTGACGCAGGTTGTCACCGTCGAGAACGTACGCGGGACGGTCCCGTTCGAGGAGACCTTCGGCAACGGCGTTGGCGATGGTCGACTTCCCCGACCCCGAGAGACCGGTGAACCAGATGGTCGAACCGGACAGGCCATGTCGAGACCATCGATCGGCTCGCGACACCGCCGTGTCGTGCCAGACGATGTTGGTCTCCATCAATCGTCTCCACATCTGTCTCGATCAACTGTCTCGATCAACTGTCTCGATCAACTGTCTCGATCGACTCAGGTGTTGGTCAGGCGGATCATGCCGCCTGCAACGGTCTGATTGGTCGACTCGTCGATCAGGATGAAGCTGCCGGTCTGGCGGTTGCGCCGGTAGTCGTCGACGAACACCGGCTCGGTGCAACGCAACACGACACGGCCGACCTCGTTCAGCGACAGTGACGTCGCCGTCTCGTCACGGTGCATCGAGTTGATGTCGAGCCGGTAGCGCACCTCGGTCACCATCGCCCTGACGTTGCGAGTCGTGTGCTTCATGCGGTAGATCGTTCGCTGGGTGAGTGGGGCGTCGGAATCCATCCAACAGATCATCGCTTCGAGATCCTGGGTGGCCTCGGGCCGGTTGTGCGGGCGGCAGATCATGTCGCCACGCGAGACGTCGAGGCTGTCGGCGAGCCGGATCGTGACGGCCATCCCCGCACGGGCCTCGTCGATCGAGTGGATTCCTGCCGCCAGGGAGTCAAAGGTGTCGATGCCCGAGATGGTAGTCGACAGGCCGGATGGGAGCACGACGACCTCGTCGCCCGGCCTGAGCACGCCCGCGGCCGGTGTTCCGGAGTAGCCGCGGTAGTCGTGGTGCTCGGCGATGTGCGGCCGCATGACGTACTGGACGGGGAAGCGGACGTCGATCAGGTTGTCGTCGCTGGCGACGTAGACCGACTCGAGATGATTGAGGAATGACGAGCCCTCGTACCAAGGCATGTTCGCCGACCGGTCGACGACGTTGTCGCCGGCGAGCGCCGAGATCGGGATGAACGTGACATCGCGGAGGTCGAGCTTCTGGGCGAAATCGGTGAACTGCTGACGGATCTCGTCGAACCGGTCCTGGCTGAACCCGACGAGGTCCATCTTGTTGACGGCGAGGACGAGGTGCGGCACGCGGAGCAGCGAGACGAGCAAGGTGTGGCGCCGGGTCTGTTCGACGACGCCATGGCGGGCGTCGACCAGCACGATCGCCAGGTCGACCGTCGACGCGCCGGTGACCATGTTGCGCGTGTACTGGATGTGACCTGGGGAGTCGGCGATGATGAACTTGCGCTTCGGCGTCGCGAAGTAGCGGTACGCGACGTCGATGGTGATGCCCTGCTCGCGTTCGGCGCGCAGGCCGTCGGTGAGCAGTGCCAGGTCGACGTAGTCATCGCCCCGCGTTCGGCTCACCGCCTCGACGGGCTCGAGCTGGTCCTCGAAGATCGACTTCGAGTCGTAGAGCAGGCGGCCGATGAGCGTGCGACTTGCCGTCGTCGACACTGCCGACCGTCGCGAATCGCAAGGGCTCGAGCCGGAAGTGCGCACTCATCAGAAGTACCCCTGGCGCTTGCGGTCTTCCATGGCCGGCCTCGGAGATCCGGTCGTCGGCGCGGGTCGCGCCCCGCTCGGTGACGCGGGCGACGCTGGTTTCGGCGACGATGTCGTCGAGCGTGTCCGCGGCCGATGCCGACCGCCGCGGTGCAGGTGGTGTCGCCGATCGTACGGAACCGGACGGTCGCCTCGAACGGCTCCTCGTCGTCGAGCATCTGCACGTGCTCGTTGACCGCCATCAACATGCCGTCGCGGCCGAACACCTGACGCTTGTGGGCGAAGTACAGCGACGGCAACGCAACATCGCGCTCCTGGATGAACCGCCAGACGTCGAGTTCGGTCCAGTTGGACAAGGGGAAGATCCTGATGTGCTCACCCCGGCGATGCCTCGAGTTGTACAGGTTCCACAACTCGGGGCGTTGGTTCTTGGGATCCCATTGACCGAACTCGTCGCGGTGGCTGAAGATGCGCTCCTTGGCCCGCGCCCGTTCCTCGTCGCGTCGCCCACCGCCGAAGACGGCATCGAAATCGTGTTCGTTGATCGCGTCGAGCAGCGTGACGGTCTGCAGCGGGTTCCGGCTCGCCCGTAGCCCGGTGTCTTCTCGCACCTTGCCCGCGTCGATCGAGTCCTGCACCGATGCGACGATCAGTTCGACGCCGAACTGTTCGACCGTTCGGTCGCGGAACTCCATCAGCTCGGCGAAGTTGTGCCCGGTGTCGACGTGCATCACCGGAAACGGGATACGCCCGGGAGCGAAGGCGCGCATCGCCAGGTGCAACATCACGACGGAATCCTTGCCGCCCGAGAAGAGCAGCACCGGCCGCTCGAACTCCGCCGCGACCTCACGGAAGATGGTGATCGACTCGTCTTCGAGGACGGCCGTCGACGATTTGCTGCTGTTCGGGGTCATGCCAGAGTGACGGTAACCGATTCCCGACCAGATCGGTCATGTTTTGCGGCAGCGAGCCTTTCTCCGGTTTCGTGTCGTGGAGCGTGGCGGCGCAAGCCGACACCGGGAGGCCGTGCAGCCGTAGCATTCGCCAGATGTCCGGCACCCTCGTCATCCTTCGCCACGGCCAATCGGAGTGGAACCTCGCCAATCTCTTCACCGGTTGGCACGACGTGGCGCTGACGGAACAGGGCGTCGCCGAGGCAGTCGCGGCGGGCGACACGATGCGGGCGGCCGGTTTGCGATTCGATACCTCGCATACGTCGGTGCAGACCCGCGCGGTCGTGACACATCACCTCGCTCTGGCAGCAATGGATCAGGTGTGGTTACCGGTCGAGCGGAGTTGGCGGCTCAACGAACGGCACTACGGGACACTGCAGGGTCTCGACAAGAAGGCGACCACCGAGCTGTATGGCCCCGAGCAGGTCCATGCATGGCGTCGCGGCTACGCCACGCCGCCACCGGCCGTTGGTCTCGACAGCCCCGAGCATCCGGCCAACGACGAGAGGTACCGGCATCTCCCGCCAGACGTTCTGCCGGGCAGCGAATGCCTCAAGGACGTCGTCGAGCGGGTGTTGCCCTACTGGTTCGACCAGATCGCGCCGCAACTGATGGTGGGGTCGAACGTGCTGGTGACGGCGCACGGCAACTCCCTGCGGGCGCTGCTCAAGCACCTCGAGGACGTCAGCGACGCCGACATCGCCGACATCAACATCCCGACCGGCGCGCCACGGCAGTACGCGTTCGATGGTCGGCTCCGTGTGATATCGGCCGAGTACCTCGGCGACCCCCAGGCAGTGGCCGACGCCGCTGCTGCCGTCGCCCGCCAAGCCGGCACCGTCTGACCGGCCCGGCGAGCCATCGATCGCCATCGACCGGCCTCGAGTCGTTCGTGCCGAATCGTCTCACCACCCGGTGCACACCACCACACCAACCGTGCCGAATCGTCTCACCACCCGGCGCACAAGCGACGACCTGGTGCTCGCCCGCTCCGACCTCGACCAAGTGAGACGATTCGGCACGCACCCTTGATGTCCGCCCGAGGACGGTGAGACGATTCGGTACGCTGCGATCAACGGCCCCGGGCTCCCGAAGTGACCGACCCGGTGGACGTCGCCCCTCACTCGTCGCCCCTCACTCGTCGCCCTTCGCTTCGCCTGCCCCGGGAGGTGTCACAGCCCCTCCGTACTGTCCCCGGGATGAGAACGGAACGAGACAACCCAACCGACACCGCAATGCCCGCCGGCGCCGCAACGGCCGTCGGCACCGCAACGATGGTCGAGCCGGCGCGAGCGTCGGCCCCGCCTCAACGCGAACCCGGCGAAGTCGTCGCGTTGTGGTCGTGCCCGGTGTGTTCGGCCCCATGTCACCGTCGGCATCGTCCGGGTAGACCACGCGTCTACTGCACGAATGCCTGTCGTCAGCGTGCGTACCGTTGGCGGCGACAACACCGTCCTTCGCCGGCGGCAGCCACGCGTCCTGAACGAGCGCGCACGCGAGACCGAATTCATGCTCTCCGCCCCGAGAGCGATCTCCTCGCCGGCCGCCGCGACACGACGGGACGGGTCGTCACGGCCTGCGGCTCCTTCAGCCGAGCCGATCGAGACCGCTCGTCCAACTTCTGGCACACCGAGTTCTATGCCGGCGGAACATGGTCCTGTCGATCGTGCGCGCAGGTGCTGCACGTTCGCCCGGTGCCCGTTGCCCACGTCATCGATCGCGCGCTCGCGCAGCCTTCACGACTCGATACGCGCCGCATCCGACCTACCTCCGGTGCGGAGAGGAGTCGATCGTGACGTCCGCTGCACATCGCGCCTGCTCGACGCGCCTACAGTGCGCTCCATGGCGAGTTCGAAACATCACCTGGAAACACTCCGCAACGTACCGCTCTTCAGCTCATGCAGCAACAAGGAACTCGACAAGGTCTCTCGGGCCGCCGACGAGATCCGCATGACCGCCGGCACCCTGATCATCGATCAAGGCCAGACCGGACGTGAAGCATTTGTCGTCGTCGATGGTGATGTCGGCGTCAAGCGCAACAACCGCAAGATCGCCACACTGGGACCGGGCGCCATCGTCGGTGAATTGTCGCTGCTCGACCATGGGCCCAGAACTGCGACGGCGGTGTGCGAAACCGATTGCACGCTGCTCGTCATCGACCAGCGCCGATTCCTCGGCGTACTCGACGATGTGCCGGCGATCACGCACAAGCTGCTGGCCAGCCTCGCCAGCAAGATCCGCGATCTCGACCGCCAGTACTACGGCTGATCCACCTTCCGCAGACCGGGTGGCTCAACCTTCCCTGACGCCGCGCGACGGTGCTGCGCCGACATGAACTTCGCTTCGCTCCCTGACGACTGGCCGGACCAGCGCGACACCCTCCAGCTGCTCGCCACACACGTCCTCGGCCAGGCTCGTCAGCGTCACGACGCTCTGTTCGATCTGCTGCCGAGTCCTGGCGGCTTCGCAACGCCACCGGTCGGCCGCCAACGCGAGCGAGTTCGCCTGGTCGGGGGTTCGCTGTTCGTCGAACGCGTCGCCGGTGACGACGTACGACAGTCGACCGCCACCACCACCGTGGCGACCGTTGCCGGCAGCACCGTGCGCCAGTTGTGCGCCCACATCGGGTTCGAGCCCGACCCCGGGTTCTGGGTCGGCGACGGCACTCCCTCGTTGCCCGACCCCGACGATCCGATCCGACTCGATGGTTCGGCGACATCGATTCTCGGCGAGTGGTACCTGCTGGGCCAACGGGCGATCGACGAGACCATCGCTTCGCTGCCCGAGCCACAGGCATCGGTCGGTCGGTTGTGGCCCGAGCACTTCGACTACGGCATCGACCTCGCGGCCGCTCCCGGCATCCGGTGCAACCTCGGCGCCTCTGCCGGCGACGTGTTCCACCCCGAGCCGTATCTCTACGTCGGGCCGTGGGGGCCCGGGCGCCCGGGCGAAGCCGATTATTGGAATGCGCCCTTCGGCGCCGTCATCGGCTTCGGGGAACTCGATGCGGCAGACGATCCGATCCGGACCGCCATCGAGTTCTTCCTCACTGGTATCAGCCGTCTCCGCTCAGGTCGGAAATGAAGGCGACAACACCGAAGCAGTAGCTTTGGCAGCGCTATGAGCGCCCACGCCGACAACCACGCCGACGACACCCCCACCGCCGCTCCGAGGCGGGTCAAACCCCACCAACTCGCGATCGTGCTGGGGATCGGAATGGGCCTGTTCACGCTCGTGTCGGGCGTGCTCCCCCAGATCACGAAGTGGGAGAACACCAACGCCGTACACCGAACGGTCTTCGTCGACATTCCCGGCCCGTTGCAGATCGTCTTCTACACGATCATCCCGGTGATGATCGTCTGGGGTGGCTTCATGTTCGCCAACCGGATGAAGAACTGGGAACGTGGCGCTCCCACGAAGCGCCACACCACCACGAAGAATGCCGCGCAGCGACTGAAGGATTTCCGCGCCGGCGCGTACATGCAGACCCTCCTGCGTGACTCGGCGGCCGGCCTCATGCACTCGATGATCTACTTCGGGTTTCTCGTGCTGCTCGGCGTCACGACGGTGCTCGAGATCGACCACCAGCTACCCGAAGACCTGAAGTTCCTCCATGGTGACGTGTACCGCGCGTATGCCTTCGTCGGCGACGCGGCCGGGCTGGTGTTCCTCGGCGGCATCGTCTGGGCGATCCTGCGTCGCTACGTGCAGCGGCCCTACCGCATCCGGATCAAGTCGAAGCCGGAACACGTCGCCATCCTCGCCACGTTCCTCGCTATCGGCATCACGGGCTTCGCCGCCGAGATGTTCCGCATCGCGGTGCAAGGCCGGCCGGGCTACGAGGAGTGGAGCTTCGTGGGTTACCCCCTCTCGCAGCTCGTCGACAGTTGGTCGTTGTCCACTCTCGAGACGTGGCATCAGTGGATATGGGTCGGCCACGTCATCACGTTCATCGTCTTCCTCGCGCTCTTGCCGATCACGATGTTGCGCCACATCTTCACGTCGCCACTCAACATGTACCTGAAGGACAAAGACCGTCCGAAGGGCGCGATGCGGCCGATGCCGAACCTCACCGAGACCGAACTCGAGAGCTTCGGCGCGTCGGTGATCGAGGACTTCACGTGGAAGCAACTGCTCGATCTCGACGCCTGCACGATGTGCGGCCGTTGTACGAGCGTGTGCCCGGCCCACGCGACCGGGAAGTCGCTCGACCCGCGCGAGATCGTGCTCAAGGCCGGCGAGGTGATGGCGGCGACGGGCAGCCCGGTCGTGAGCGCTCCACTCAGCACGGTCGCGGAGATCACCGTCAGTGCCAACTCCCTGTTCGAGCGGATCACCGCCGAGGAGATCTGGGCGTGCACCACGTGCAAGGCGTGCGACGAGATCTGCCCGGTAAACATCGAGATCACCGACAAGATCTTCGACATGCGGCGTTACCTGTCGCTGATGGAGTCGAACTTCCCCACCGAGCTGGGCAACGCCTACCGGGCGATGGAGAACCAGGGCAACCCGTGGGGCATGAACCAGGGCGAGCGCGGTGACTGGGCCGATGGTCTCGACGGCGTGACCATCGTCGACCCCGGGGATCAACTTCACATCCGAGTACCTGTACTGGGTCGGCTGCGCGGGTTCTTTCGACGACAAGAACAAGAAGGTCACCCAGGCCATGGCGCAGCTGCTGCGCCGGGCCGGCATCGACGTGGCCATCCTCGGGCCGTCGGAGATGTGCACGGGCGACTCGGCCCGTCGCTCGGGCAACGAGTACCTGTTCCAGATGCTGGCCCAACCGAACGTCGAGATGCTCAACGGGATGGGTGTCAAGAAGATCATCACGCAGTGCCCGCACTGCTTCAACACGCTGCTCAACGAGTACCCGCAGCTCGGTGGGAACTACGAGGTCATCCACCACACGCAGCTCCTCGAGCAGCTCATCGACTCCGGCCGGCTCGACGTGCAGCCAGGCCACGCTCGAAGAGCGCATCACCTATCACGACTCGTGCTATCTCGGCCGCCACAACGACGTCTACCTCGCGCCGCGCAAGGTCGTCGCGTCGATCAAGGGCATCGAGGTCGTCGAGATGCCACGGAACGGCACCAAGGGCATGTGCTGCGGCGCCGGCGGCGCACGCATGTGGATGGAGGAGAACGATCGGCACCAAGGTGAACGACGAGCGGGCTGCCGAGGCGATCTCCACCGGCGCGAGCCGGGTCGCCACCGCGTGCCCGTTCTGCTACATCATGCTCGACGACGGCGTGAAGGGCGCCGGGGTCGAAGAAGACCAGGTTCGGGTCGCCGACATCTCGATCCACCTGCTCGAGGCGATCGAGGCCGGTGAAGCCAAGTTCCGGCATCCGGACACTCCGTTCTCAGGCCTCGTTCCCACCGGCGAGTCGGCGCAGGTCGAGCACACTGTCGAGTAGGTCGGCATCGATGCCGTGCTCGCGTGCGACCTCGCGCAACGACCTCCCGCTCGCGACCGCATCGCGCACGATCACCGCCGCCGCGTCGTAGCCGATCACCGGATTGAGCGCCGTCGCTGTCGCCAATGTGAGCTCGGCGAGGGTGAGGCAGCGCTCCACGTTCGCCTCGATGCCCGCCACGCACTTGACGGCGAGCACGTCGCCGGCGGCGGCCGACAAGTCGATGGACTGGATCAGGTTGCGGGCCATCACCGGGATCATCACGTTCAGTTCGAAGTTGCCCTGGATGCCGGCCACGGTCACCGTCGTATCGTTGCCGATCACCTGCGCGCACACCTGGAGCACCGCTTCGGGAACGACCGGGTTCACCTTGCCCGGCATGATCGAGGAGCCCTTCTGGAGTTCCGGCAGCGTGATCTCTCCGAGCCCGGCACGCGGCCCGCTCGACATCCAGCGCAGGTCGTTGCAGATCTTCGTCAGTGCGACGGCAACGACCTTCAGCGCGCCGGAGGTCGCGACCAGCGAATCGCGCGACGACTGCGCCGCGAAATGGTCGGCCGGACCGTCGATCAGGGCTGCGACCCCGGGTGAGCACCGCTGTCCGAGCTGCGCCCGAACGAGCGCCGCGAACCGGGGATCGGTGTTCAGCCCGTTGCCGACAGCGGTCCCACCGAGCGGGATCCGGCCGAGTTCCGGCAGCGTTGACGTCAGGTGGGCGCCGGCCGAGCGAAGCTGCGCGGCGTAGCCACCGAACTCCTGGCCAAGTGTGATCGGGACCGCATCCATCAGATGCGTTCGGCCCGCCTTCACGACGTCGGCAAACTGCTCGGACTTCGCGCCGAGCGCTGCCTGCAAGCGTTCGAGCGCCGGAAGGAGTACATCGTGGGCGGCCTCCAGCGCCGCGAGATGCACGGCAGACGGGAAGACGTCATTCGAGCTCTGGCCGAGGTTGACGTGGTCGTTGGGATGTGCGCGGCCACCCGTCAGCGCGCTGATCACCTCGTTGACATTCATGTTCGACGAGGTGCCCGATCCAGTCTGGAAAACGTCGACCGGGAACTCGGCGGCGTGATCGCCACCGGCGATCGCATCCCCGGCGAGCGTGATCTGCGCCGCGAGGTCGGCATCGAGCAGCCCCAGTTCGGCATTGACCAGTGCCGCCGCCGCCTTGATGCGACCAAGCCAGCGAACCACCCGAGCCGGGATGGGCTCACCGGAGATCCGAAAGTTCTCGACGGCCTTGGATGTCTCGACTCCCCAGAGCATGGCGCAACTCTTCCACGACCTGCGCACACGGTCGATGTTCTGCCTTCGTATCGTGGACTGCCTCTCCGAGAAAGCACGATCGATGACCGACACGCACCACGAACCCGACGATCCGAACATCGTCCATCACGCCCCCACCGACGACCCCCCCGACGAGCAGCCGATGGCGACGTGGGACCGTCCGAGAATCGAGACCGGCTTCGCATCGCTCGGCCTACGCCCCGAGTTGCTCAAGGCCATCAACGACCTCGGATACGAAGAGCCGACTCCGATCCAACGCGAGACCATCCCGCACCTGATCGCCGGACACGACCTGCTCGGGCAGGCGGCCACCGGGACCGGAAAGACCGCCGCGTTCGCGCTGCCTGCGCTGCAGGGCATCGACACCAAGGCGCGCGTCGAGCCATCCGTCCTCGTACTGGTTCCGACACGTGAGCTCGCGGTCCAGGTCAGCGAAGCGATGTTCAGGTACGGCAGGGATCTCGGCGTCAAGGTCGTGCCGATCTTCGGAGGCCAGCCGATCCAGCGACAGCTGCAGGCTCTCGATCGAGGCGTTCACGTCGTCGTCGCAACTCCCGGCCGGGCAATCGACCACATCGGACGCGGATCGCTCAAGCTCGACGCCATCCGCACCGTGATCCTCGACGAGGCCGACGAGATGCTCGACATGGGCTTCACCGACGACATCGAGTCGATCCTGCAGAGCACCCCGCAGGACCGCCAGACCGTGCTGTTCTCGGCCACGCTGCCGCACCGCATCAACGCGATCGCCAAGCGTTACCAGCGTGACCCGGTGAAGATCAGGATCGGCCGCGGCGATGCCGAGTCGGGCGACAAGCCGTTGGTCCGCCAGACCGTCTACTGGGTGCAGCGCGCCCACAAGGCACATGCCCTCGGCCGGATCCTGGACATCGAAGCCCCCCAGTCGGCGCTCGTGTTCTGCCGCACCCGCACCGAGGTCGACCAGCTCACCGAGACGATGAACGGGCGCGGCTACCGCGCCGAGGCGTTGCATGGCGGGATGGATCAGAGCCAGCGCGACCGCGTGATGAGCCGTCTGCGCGACGGCACCGCCGAACTGCTCGTCGCGACCGACGTCGCCGCGCGCGGCCTCGACGTCGACACGCTGACCCATGTCGTCAACTACGACGTGCCGTCAGCTGCGGAGAGCTACGTCCACCGGATCGGCCGGGTCGGCCGCGCCGGCCGTGCGGGCGTGGCCATCACCCTGGCCGAGCCGCGTGAGCGCCGCCAGCTCGAGAACATCGAGCGTCTGACCAAGCAGAAGATCACGGTCGAGAAGGTGCCCTCGGTCGCCGACCTGCGCACCCGGCAGGTCGAGCTGACCGTCGCGGCTGTCCGCGAATCGCTCGCCTCGACCGACCTCGAGGACTACAACTCGGTGCTCCACGCTCTCGCCGGCGACGACAGCGACCGCAACATCGCGCTGGCTGCGATCAAGCTCGTGCACGCCGAACGGGGCGCGTCGATCGACGAGCAAGAGATCCCTGACGCCTCCGAACGCATGCGGGGCGGCAACGGCAAGGGCCGCGATCGTCGCACGTTCGACGATGAGACCTACGACGGCAAACCGTACGACGGCAAGAGGGGTGGCAAGTCGTTCGACAAAGGTGACAAGGGTGACAAGGGTGACAAGGGCGGCAAGCACGGCAAGGCTGAGCCCGGCGACCGGGGCGACCGGGGCGACCGGCCGCAGTCGAACGGTGACACCGGGTTCGTCTACGTGAGCCTCGGTCGCAAGGGCGGCGTCCGCCCGGGCGATCTCGTCGGCGCCATCGCCAACGAGACGGGTCTGTCAGGTCGCGAGATCGGTCCGATCCGCATCACCGAGAACTTCTCCGTGGTCGGCGTCCCAGCAGGTTCGATCGACAGTGTCGTGTCCACGATGGGCAGCACGACCCTGCGCGGCAAGAAGGCCAAGGTCCGCCGCTACACCGACTGACAGTGCCGACCCGCCGACCCCGGTGATCCGCCTACCCGGCTCACCCGCCTCACCCGGGTGATCCACCTGCCCGGCTCACCCGGCTCACCCGGCTTGCGATGAGGATGAGCGCGAGCAGGTCGCGCCAACTCTCATCGTGGAGCGTCCAACCCGAGTTGCGATGAGGATGAGCGCGAGCAGGTCGCGCCAACTCTCATCGGAGCGGATGGCGGGCGTGCGGACGTGGTGGGTCGGTGTCGGGGTCGGTGTCGGGGTCGGGTCGGGTCGGTGTCGGGGTCGGGTCGGTGTCGGGGTCGGCGTCCGGGTCAGGGTCGGCGGAAGTTCTCGAAGTAGCGACTCGGGGTCGGGCCGCGTTGGCCCTGATATTTCGAGCCGGTGGCGCCGGCCCCGTACGGCTTGTCGGCCGGCGTGGTCATCGTCATGAAGCTGACCTGACCGATCCGCATTCCCGGGTAGAGCGTGATCGGCAAGCTGGCGACGTTGGCCAACTCCAGGGTGATGTGGCCGTCGAAGCCGGCGTCGATGAACCCGGCGGTCGAATGGATCAGCAACCCGAGCCGGCCGAGACTCGACTTTCCCTCGATGCGGCCGACGAGGTCGTCGGGGACGCCGATGCGCTCGAGCGTCGAGCCGAGGACGAATTCTCCGGGGTGCAGCATGAACGGCTCGTCGGTCTCGGCGGGGATCTCGACCAGCTCCGTGAGGTTCACCATGTCCTGCTTGACGTCGATGATGCCGGTCGTGTGGTTGCGGAAGACGCGGAACAGGTTCGAGATGCGTACGTCGATCGACGACGGTTGGATCAGCGATTCGTCGAGTGGTTCGATCACGATCCGACCCGCATCGAGCTGTTCACGAAGGGTGCGGTCGGACAGGATCACGAGCGCCCACGTTAGTGATGAGACCCCGGCCGATCAGCGCCCGCTGTCACGGCGTTCGCTCACGCTGTGCCGAGCGCTAGCGTGTTGGCGACACATGCGGATGTAGTTCAATGGCAGAACATCAGCTTCCCAAGCTGAATACGCGGGTTCGATTCCCGTCATCCGCTCCACTCAGCGACCAGGCATTATGCCTGGTCACTGCTGCTTTTCAGCGCTGACGTCTCCCGCAGCTAATGCGTTCTGTTGTCGTGTGATTCCGGCTGTTGTGGGCTGCTAGTTGCACGGAAGTTGCACGAGTTGGCGCTCGGACCTCAGCCGTCACGGCACTGGCACGCCAATGATTCGGTCGATCTCAGCTGCGAGTGCGTCGTCGCGACCGTGCGCCACGTGCTGATAGATCATTGCCGCATCGGGAGAAGAGTGCCCAAGCCGCTCCTAGGACCGTGGGTCGGTATCGGTTGTTCGGGTGGGTTTGACGGGTCGTTGCATCAGGTTGTCGGTCGTTGCGGGTGGTGGGCGGCCGGGTGGGAGTGGCTGAGCGGTCGTTGATGGTGTCGGTGCCCGCCGTGGCCGGCTGATCCGGCGGTTCAGCAGATGGCTGGTGGGGTGTGGTTGGCGAGTTTGCGCAGGTTGTGGCAGATCGCGTGGAGGGTGAACTCGCCGTGGGCGCCGTCGATCCCGCGGAGGCGGAGGTGTCCGGCGTTCTGTTTCACTTTGATCTGCCCGAACACGGGCTCGATGATCGCTTTGCGTCTCGCGTAAGCGGCCCGACCGGGCTTGGTGCGTAACCGTCTCGCCATGCGTTGCCGACTGGTCAAATGGTTCGGGATGCGTCCGAGGGGTGCGTCGGGGATCTGTTCATGGTGTTTCAGTCGTCCGGTCGCGACGAGCACGTTGTCACCGTTCGCGGCGGCGGTGTCGATGTTGGTGGTCGAGCAGTAGCCGGCGTCGGCCAACATGACCTTGGGTCGGGTGTCGATGCCGGCATCGGCGAGGGATCGATGGGTGGCGGCAAGCATCGGGAGCAGTTCGTTGACATCGGTCGGATGCTGGGTGACCCAGGTGACGACGACGACTTGGGACTCGTCATCGGCGACTGCTTGCGCGTTGTAGGCGTAGTGGAACCCGTCGTTGGTTTTCATCATCCGCGGCATCAGGATCGGTGAACGAACGCTGCGCTTTCGGTTTCACCACCGCTCGGGTCTTCGCCAACTCGACCGCAGTGCCGACCTCATCATCGGATTTGCCCGACTGGCGGGCCTTGGCCTCAGCGGCCTCGCCCGCCTGCTCCGCCGCGTCCGCCTCCAATGCTGCTTTGGCGGCACGCATTTTGGCGAGACGTCCTTGCCGGGTCGCCAACTCCGCGGGCAACTCGTCACCGCGACGATCCGGGCCGAACTCGTCGTCCTCGGCAGCATCAACAGCTTCGGCTTCGGCCAGCATCGCCGCCACCTCGGCTTCGACGTGGGGGATCCGGCTCGATAGACGGTCATACGACATTGCTTTGTGGCGTGACGCCGAGGCCCGCAGCTTGGTGCCATCGAGCGCGACCCGACCCAACTTCACCAACCCGGCCGCGGCGCACAACACCAGCACCTGGATGAACAAGTCGTTGAGCGCCGTCAGGTGACGGCGACGGAACCGCGCCAGCGACCGGTAGTCCGGTGCCGTGTTCGCCGACAACCACCGGAACGCCACATCCACATGGCAGCGTCGCTCGACCTCACGCGACGACGTCACCCCCGTCGAGTACGCGTACAACAACAACTTCAACATCATCCGCGGATCGAACGGCGGCGCCCCCGTCGCGTTCGTGTACGACCCGTAGATCGAGGTGAGGTCCAACGAATCATCGACGATCTCGGAGATGAACCGGGCGGTGTGATCAGCGGGCAACCAGTCATCCAACGACGGCGGCAACAAGAACGACTGATTCTGATCATAGGCCCGGAACGTCTTGGCCGCACCCGCCGGCGCCCTCACCACCGGCACCTCATCAGAATCGCCAACCCCGAACAACCGGTCATCATCCACCTCAACGGCCATCCACCAAGTTTTCCACGCGCCCCACACCAAAGAGTGGATTCTGACCCACGCTCCTAGCCGAAATCTCGGCACTCACCAGGGCCCCTCCCTGCCAACGACACGCATCGATGAAGCAGGGGCCCTTCGCTGGGTCGGGTTGTGTTGTCCCGACCGTCACCGCTACTACGGCCCCCTCCGACTTCCTCTCGACCGGCTGCCACTTCCCGCTCCTCACGGTTATAGACAGCCCAGCTTCCCGAGCAGACACCCGGGGCCGAGGAGGATCTCTCCAGTTCCCTCGTCAACCTTCTGACCGTTCCACGCCCCTTACGCCGGGGAGTTCTTCGACGTCCGCTCCAGGACCAAGAACGTCTTCCATGGCCTTCACCGTGTAATTGCCGGTTCGGCTCTCCCTTGACCCCACAAAGGTGGGGGTACATGTGACGACGCCGCAGGCTTCACTTCATGTTGCGGACCGGCCAGTCGCTCGTCCCCTCACAGGGACTTTGTCGCTCCGCTTCGACGGACGGGATCTCTCCCACCGCCGGGAGCCGTGCTACCAGGGACCCTGACATCTCCCCGGACCGGACTCACACCGGCTGGCCAACGAGAGCTTGTCGCTCGGTTACACCATCCAAACCTCCTTGACCTCAAGCGCCCGAGCTACTGGACGCACAACTACACCACTGTCGTTCTAATTGAACGGTATTGGAGTTACCCTGAATCCACCGTCTAACTTCTTGGGCGACTGTCGGGGGTCGTGGTCGGGCTGGGTGTGGTGGTGAACGGGCTTGTGTGGTGTTGGGGCGTGTTGAACCAGGATCTGGTGGGTGTTGGAGGGGTTTGTGACGCTGGATCGGGTCTGTGGCGCGTCGGTGATCACGCTCATGTGAATCTCCCCAGTTCTGCTCACTGAAATTCCCCACCATGTGAGGTCCACCATCGGGGGTGGGGCTCCCTCGAAGCTGACGGTCTTCAACCACCACCAGCACAACGAGGGAGCCCTGTTCCATGCTCACACGGGAGGAAGATGTGGACGCACACGCGCTCCACCAGCAAGGCTGGACGATCTCGGCGATCGCCCGTCATCTCGGCCGCGACCGCAAGACGATCCGCGCCTATCTGGCCGGCGATCGTGTCGCCGACGTCCGCCGATCGGCCGGTGTCGATCGGTTCGACGTGTTCGTCGACTACTGCCGGGAACGCCTCGTCGAGGACCCGCATCTGTGGGCGTTGACGTTGTTCGACGAAGTCGTCGCGCTCGGCTACGACCGGTCGTATCCGACGTTCACCCGCCAGCTCCGAGACCGGGGGCTGCGCCCGCCATGTGAGCAGTGCCGGGCAGCCAAGGGCCGTGCGGTGACGATCATCGATCACCCCGCCGGTGAAGAGACGCAGTGGGACTGGCTCGATCTGCCGGACCCGCCGGCGTCGTGGGGGTGGGGATCGAACGCGTCGTTGTTCGTCGGGGCGCTCGCGCACTCAGGCCGCTGGCGTGGTCTGCTCGCCGAGTCCAAGGACCAGCCGCACGTGATCGACGCGCTCGATCAGATCACCCGCGGCCTGGGTGGGTTGACGCGAGTGTGGCGGTTCGATCGGATGGCGACCGTGTGCCACCCGGCGACCGGGCGGATCACCGCTTCGTTCGCTGGTGTCGCCAAGCACTACGCAGTGCAGGTCGCGATCTGCCCGCCGCGCCA
Source organism: Ilumatobacteraceae bacterium (assembly GCA_963703525.1). Taxonomy (GTDB): domain Bacteria; phylum Actinomycetota; class Acidimicrobiia; order Acidimicrobiales; family Ilumatobacteraceae; genus Sva-07. The sequence continues at coordinate 41,378 of CAVPET010000056.1, forward strand.
CGGCAACCGCAAGGGAGTTGTCGAGAAGGCCAACCACGGCGCCGCTCAGCGGTGGTGGCGGACGCTGCCCGACGACATCACGATCGCCGAGGCCCAGGCTTCGTTGGAGCGGTTCTGCGTCGACAAAGGCGACACCCGTCGGCGGGTGATCGGCGACGAACGGGCGACGGTCGCTGTTCACGCCGAGCGGGAGCGGCTGCGAGCGTGCCCGCCGGCGCCGTTCCCGGCGAACCTGACCGTGGGCCGCACGGTCAGCGCGGCAGGCGCTGGTCGCGTTCCGCGGGAACCGCTACTCGACACCACCAGAGCTCGCCCACGCCGAGGTCACCGTCGTGTGGCAGCTCGGGGCGTCGACGATCGACATCGCTACACCGTCGGGGATCGTGGTTGCCCGTCACCGTCTCGCTGCTGCCGGCGCCGGGGCGATGGTCCGCGACCACGTGCATGTCACCGCCTTGGATCACGCCGCGATGGCGGCGTTCAACGACGCCGCACCACACCGGCGCAAGCAACGCATCCCACCCGGCCCGGCCGCGCTCGCCGCGGCCGCCCAGATCACCAAGACAACACCCACCAACTGCGCCGACGGCACCGTCGTCGATCTCAGCGCATACGCGAAAGCGGCCAACGGAAGGAACACACTCACATGACCACCACACCCAGCGCTGCCAGCGGACCCTCCACGGCGGCGCAGGCGAGCCTCTACCAGACGTTGCGTCAGCATCTCAGCGTGCTCAAGCTCGACGCCTGCTCCGAAGCACTCCCACGCGTCCTCGACGAAGCAACAGCCGAGAAACTGTCGGTCACCGCGACCCTCGAGCGGCTGCTGTCGATCGAGGTCGACAGCGCCCACGCCCGTCGACTCGCCGGACGGCTCCGCTTCGCCTGCCTGCCCACACCGGCCACGCTCGACGACTTCGACTACGACGCCCAACCCGGCGCCGACCCGGTGTTGATCAACGAGCTCGCCACCTGCCGCTACCTCGACACCGCCACCAACGTGTTGATGATCGGCCCACCCGGCGTCGGCAAAACCCACCTCGCCGTCGGACTCGCCCGCCAAGCCGCGACCGTCGGCTACCGCACCTACTTCACCACCGCCGCCGACCTCGCCGCGCGCTGCCACCGCGCCGCGATCGAAGGACGCTGGACCACCACCATGCGCTTCTACGCCGGCCCCACCCTCCTCGTGATCGACGAGCTCGGCTACCTCCCGTTGCCAGCAGAGGCCGCGTCGGCCCTGTTCCAAGTCGTGTCCCAGAGATACCTCAAGACCAGCATCGTGCTCACCAGCAACAGAGGCGTCGGTGCCTGGGGCGACATCCTCGGCGACACCACCGTCGCCGCCGCCATGCTCGACCGACTCCTCCACCGCTCCGTCGTACTCAACCTCGACGGCGACAGCTACCGACTCCGCGACCACCACGCCCGCACCGACACACTCCGCCGCACCACCACCGGCACCCGCCAACCACTCCAATGACCCAACCCACCAGCCCGGCCAACTGTATGGTCATCCGCGCAGCATGAGAGAACCACGCAGAGACCACTACATCAAACCCACCACCGGCGAAGACAGCCAAGCCGTCCTCGAAGCCGCCATCGAATCACTCGGCACCCTACGCGGTCTTGCCTGGCTCGGCGACGCCGGCGCCACCCTGCATCTCCTCGTCAGCCTCATCCACCAAGCCGAACAACAACTCCCCACAGCCGTCGCCGACGCCCGCCAGCAGGACTACTCCTGGGCCCAGATCGCCGACCTCCTCGGCGTCACCCGCGCCAGCGCCTGGCAACGCTACGCCGGACGCACCGGCGCCAACCGCACCCCACTCGACCCCGACTGATCCCACCAACCACTACAATCAACCCACCTCACAAGTGGGGAAAATCGATGAGCACACCTGGGGAATTTCGGTGAGCGCGATC
>CAVPET010000057.1:0-13727 GCA_963703525.1 Ilumatobacteraceae bacterium
TAGGGATTGTCGCTGCCCGATTGGATGGGCTCGCGAGCGATCCAGGCGTCCTGGACTGGGCACTATTCTTGTCAAACGCATTTGGAGTGGCTTTGCCGATGATCAACCGCATTCGGGCGATTCTCGACCGAGACGGATCGTAAGGGCCCGCCGCGAGACAGATTGAGCGATCGCGACGCCCGTGACCAGGATCGACGCTTCCGAAATCGCTCAAACAATCCCGACGCGGGTACTGAGTCTCGTGAGGGACGGACAATACGACCTCAACTCGAACAGGGATTCAAGGTCCCCGGCCCGTCACTTCGAGGCGCGGCGCGTGCCCGCTATGACCCAATGCGGTTTCTCGAGGAGCCCGGGATCGGCCGCTCACAGTCCTGGGTTCGGTCACGGATGGCCGTCACCATCCCGAGTTCCGCAGTTGTTGGCTGGCGGTAGGCACGGAAAGGGGTGTTGCACTGGTTGTTTGGGCGCGCCGGGTCGCGGGGGCTGGTTGGCGCGAAGTCGAAGAACCGGGGTGGTTCGGTGAGCTTGAGGGCCCGGAAGATGGCGGCTTGGACGGTGGTGGTGGCGGTGCGTTGAACGAGGACGCCGGCGTCGGTGGCCCGGGTGACGCGGTGCATGCGGTGCATGCGGTCGAGTTCGGCCGGGTACCGGCTCTACGACGACCACACCCTCGACCGGCTCGCGTTCATCGCCCGCGCCAAGCAACTCGGGTGCACACGCTCGGCGAGATCGCCGACCTGACCATCGCCTGGGACGGAGGGCAGCGCGGGCCCGTACAAGACCGTCTCCGCAACGTCGTCGCCGACAAACTCGCCACCGCCCAACAACAGATCGTGGAGTTGACGACCCTGATCAGCGAACTGCAACGGGCCGCCACCACCTTGGAGCGGCACCGGCCCGACGGCCCGTGCGACGAACAATGCGGATCCGTCACCGACACCGCCGACGCAGAAGAGGCTATGACGCGTCAGGTCATCAGGCTCGGCAAGAAGCCCGACCGCCCAGATCGCACGGTGCCGATCGCGTGCACGCTCACTTCACAGTCGATGCGCGGCCGCCTCACCGAATGGCAGCAACTGCTTGCCCACGTCGTAAGCCGTGAACCGGTCGACCACGGGCTGCGCGCACGTTGGGCCGGCAACCTCGCTCGACGAGATGATCCGGCTCGTCGCTGCCGAGCAGGACTGCTACCAGTTCTTCGACTTCGCGATCACCGTCGACACCCGCGGGACCGCGCTCGAGGTTCGCTCGCCGGCGGACGCCCTTCCGGTCCTGCAGTCACTGTTCGGAGCCCCGGCATGAGCATCAAGAAAGCTTGCCTGACCAGGCCATCAAGGCTGAATCGCAAGCTCAGGAGTGCCGTGTCCATCGAAAGGACAGGTACTGGAGCCGGCACGACGCAAGTTTCGCTCCTCCTGCTATGCGCAGCGGGATGCGCTTGTGTGTCCGGGAGGTGGTCCCGAATCGAGATGAGGCGTACGGGTCGGCGCCTCAGGTCTCCTACCGGACAGGTAGAAACAGTCTGGTTATCCGCAGGACACCTCAGCACGGCGAAACGCGAAATGCCAGATCAGACGGCACGAGACGGAGTGGACAACACCAGCCGGCACCGCCTTCAACGGGAGTTCATTCCCAGTCGACGCGGACGTGGCGCAGCGCGTCGCTGATCACCCGTGCGAGTTCGGGGCGCTTGGGGAGGGCGGGCTCGACGGGATCGAGTGTCGGCACCGTCGGGAGCTCGGCGCCGGCCGGAACGCTCAGCAGGCCATCGAGCGGGTCGCGCGGCGGCGCGAAGCGTTCGCGGCGGCCGGGCCCGTCGTTGCCCACCGGGCCGCCGTGCGCCGGGTTGTTGTCGGGATGCGCGGTGTCGGGATGCGCGGTGTCGGAATGCACCAGCGTGAGGTGACCGCGAGTGGTCGGTGGCCGATCGGCGGACACGCCCCGCCGGCGCCACACGTCGAGCAGTTCGGGTTCGAGCAGCAGCTCGTCGCTCAGGGTGAACATGGAGGCCACGACGTGTTTGCACGCATAGTCGTCCCAGTTGTCGTCGTCGGGACAGGTGCAGCGGGTGCTGATGTCGCGCCGCAACGGCATCCCATCGCCGGCAGTTACCTCGATCCGCGCGATGTAGGGCGTCGAACGGGAGCCCTGTACTTCGCACGTGACGACGCCGGCTTCGATGACGATGTCGAGCACCGAACCATCATGGGCGTACTGCTTGCCGCGCCGGAGCCGCTGCGGGTCGCTCATCTCGGCGGCCAGCACCTTCATCATCGTGGCCGGTAGCCGCCCGGGGTGGGTGGCGCCGAAGGGCTTGCGGGGCCGGCTCATCGATGGCCGCTCGCGGTTCGATACGTGGGCGTCATGATCCCATGTCCAATACGACGAGGTCGCGCAGGTCGTCGGTCGACAGCTCCGACAACCACGCCTCGGAGTTGCCGACCACGGCGTCGGCGAGCCGGCGCTTGTCGTCGATGACGCTCCCGATGCGTTCCTCGACGGTGCCCTCACACACCAGCTTGTGCACGTTGACGGCTCGCTGCTGACCGATGCGCCAGGCCCGATCGGTGGCTTGATCCTCGACCGCGGGGTTCCACCAGCGGTCGTAGTGAATGACCTGGCTCGCGGACGTGAGGTTCAGCCCGGTGCCACCCGCCTTGAGCGACACGATGAGCAGCGGCGGGCTCGTGCCGTCCTGGAAGGCGTCGACCATCCGGTCGCGCCCGTTCCGGGACACCCCGCCGTGGAGGAACGACGGTGAGAACCGGAACTGTTCGCCGACGTGCTGGGCGAGCAGTTCGCCCATCTCGCGGAACTGCGTGAACACGAGCGCGCGTTCGCCTTGATCGAGCAGGTCGGTGACGAGTTCGTCGAAGCGGGTCAACTTGCCGGAGCGGCCGGCGAGGCGGGAACCGTCCTTCAATGCGTGGGCCGGATGGTTGCAGACCTGTTTGAGCCGCATCAGCGCGGCGAGCACCAGCCCGCGCCGGCGCATGCCGCTGGAATGCTCGGCGTCGGCCAGCAGCTGGTCGACCACCTGCTGGTACATCGTTGCCTGCTCCCGAGTGAGCTTGGCGTACGCGATCTGCTCGATCTTGTCGGGCAGGTCGGGCACGAGGCGCCGGTCGGCCTTCGTGCGCCGGAGGATGAACGGCTGGGTGAGGCGCCGAAGTCGTGCCGCGGCTTCTTCGTCACCGTTGCGTTCGATCGGCGCGCCGAAGCGTTGGCGGAACCGTTGGAGCCCGCCGAGCAGGCCGGGGTTGACGGCATCGAGGATCGACCACAGTTCGCTGAGGCGGTTCTCCACGGGTGTGCCGGTGAGCGCGATCTTCTGGTCGGCGCGAAGTTGACGAACGGCTCGCGCTGCTTTCGTGTTCGGGTTCTTCACCATCTGGGCCTCGTCGAGCACGACGGTCGACCACTCGATGCTGCCGAGGTGTTCGAGATCGCGTGGGAGCAACCCGTAGGTGGTCACGACGAGCCGGCGCTCGGGATCGGTGCTGAACAGCGTGTTGTCGCCATCGTCGCCGTCTCCACCGGCGCGGCTGCGGCTGCTGCCGTGATGGACCTGCACGTCGAGCTTCGGGGTGAAGCGTGCCGCTTCGCTGCTCCAGTTGCGAACGACACTCAGTGGGCACACGACGAGATGAGGGCCCGGCCGCTCGACGAGGTGGGCCAGGGTGGTCGCCGTCTTGCCGAGGCCCATGTCGTCGGCGAGGCAGCCGCCGAGGCCGAGCTTGGCGAGGAACTGCATCCATGAGAGCCCACGTCGTTGGTAGTGGCGCAGTTCGCCGATGAACTCGGCCGACTCGTGGGTCTCCTCGAGCACCTCGTCGGGCAAGCCGTCGAGCAGGCGACGCACCCAGTCGAGGTCGATCGGTTCGGCCCGATCGGCGCTGACGTGGTCCTGGCCGGCGCTGACGTGGTCCTGGCCGGCGAACGTGATCGAGGCGTGCTCGCCGTTGTTGCCGTCGCTGTCGTCGTTCGCGAGACGGAGCAGCTCGAGCGGCTCGACCCGGCTGTGTTCGGCCTGGAGCTCGGTGAGGCGCTGTCGCTTGCGCCGCAACTCGTCCGCGTCGATCCGTACCCAGCGATGGCCGGTGTGTAGGAGCGTCGCACCGGCTTCGGCGGCACGGGCGAGCTCGGCGTCGGAGATCGGCTCGTCACCGACCACGAGCTTCCAATCGATCAGGGCCTCGTGACCGAACCGCTTCTTGCGGTCGTCGGCCGGGGCCGGGGTCGCCTCGCCGTTCACGCTCACCCGTGTGCGTACGAGCCGCTCGGGTCCGATGAGTTCGATGCCGAGGCGTTCGAGCTCGGTCGGCGCGATGTCGATGAAGTCCTCGGCGACGTCGAGATCGAGTTCGACGGTCGTCGGTTCGTGTTCGAGGGCGAGGTCGGCGAGCCCGGGGATCCATGCGATGCGGGCGACGGTGTCGTTCAGCGTGCCGGCGAGCAGGTCGAGGTGGCGTTCCTCGCGAGCGACGTCGCGCGCTGTGGCGTTGCGATCCCAGACATCGTTCGCCGTGCACCAGCGTGACGAGTCGCGGTCGTCGACGAGTTCGAGGCGGACCACCCAGGCTTCGAGCGGGTCGTCGGGCACCACCAACCGCAGCCGCGGTACCACGACCGGTTCGCCGCCTGCTCGACGACGATGACGATCGAGCTCGTCACGGAGCCGGTCGAGCGCGGCGTCGAAGTCGTCGGTGTTGCCGCGGATCACATGATCGGGCTTCGACAGTGCACCGAACGTGGCACGGAGCACCTGCAGGTCGGGGCGCCGCTGCTTGCCGAGGTCGGGCCTCCAGCCGCTCTGCGCCAGGAAGCCGCGAGCGAGGCCATCGACGAGCCGGTCGAAGATCCGGTTGACGTCCGCGCTCGACCCCAGCGTGCAGACCGGCGGCATCGATGCGGCGAGTCGGTCGAGCAGGTCGGCCACCGTTCGGTCGTCGGGTCCGTCCGGCGTGTACACCCATCGGGCGACGGTGAACGGCCCCTCGTCGGCGATGACCGGCACGATGCGCCCGCTCGCCACGGTGCGCCTCGCGAGTTCGCTCACGCGGGCGAACCAGGCGACGGAATCCGAGACGTACTCGGCTGCGGGAAGATCCGACAACCAGATCGTGGCACCGATCGCGTCGAGCTGCACCGACGACACCTGCATCGATGACGCCTGCATCGATGACGCCTCTGATCGATGACGCCTCGATCGATGACGCCTCCGTAGTCGCCGCGTCCGGCGCCTCGATGGTCAGGCGGGCGATCGTGCCGTACGAAATGGGGGAGTCGTGCCAACCCGATCGCATCCCGTCCGGTCCGAGGGCACGAAAGCCGTAGAACCAGGCCATCGAGGCCGCGTCGAGACCGTTCCATCCCCAGACGTGCAGGGACCCGCTGCGCCACGTGCCCTGGGCGATGTATGGCGGGCGGTCACGTGACACCAGCTCGACGCTACCGACGCTCGACGCCACCGACGGCCACTCACGCGCTCACCCGCTCCGAACCGAGCCACCCACCCCCTCAAATCATCGTTTGCGTCGGGATTTCGGAGACCCGGTCCACAACAATCCCGACGCAAACGACGATCGGCGACCTTCGACCGGTCTGTGACAGTGTGTGGTGCGTGACCACGAGGGTGGATGCGCCGTACCTGCCGTTTCTCGAGGGCCCGCGGGACCTCGAGAAGACAACCTTCCGGTGGCGGCTCGGTGTGCGACCGCTCGACCTCGACGACTGGATCGAGCTCGGGCCCGACGCCGAGCAGGCGATCGCTTCGAAGGCTCTCCTCAACGCTGCGCATCCCTCGACCGTGTTCGCTGTGCTCGACGGCGTCGAGGCCGAGTCGACGGAGGTGGCGACCGCCCTGCTCGACCACCTCGGTGCTCGATGGCCCGATCGCTTCGGCGAGTGTGCCCTCGACGGTGATCTGCATCCGCTCGATTCCGTGGCGCGCCTCGTGCCCGAGGACCTCGTCTTGATGGTCGAGCGTGACGGCCGGCTTGTGTTCGGGGGCGGATCGGTGTGCTTCCCCAACCGCTGGGATCTGCGATCGAAGATCGGCCGCACACTCGAGGAGGTCCACGAACCGGTGGCACTGCTGAACGAGCATCTCGCCGAGCCGGTGGCCCGGTTCTTCGATCGACTCGCGCCGGACCGCGGCTACTGGCGGCTCGGTTGGGGCGTGCTCGACACCGACGATCTGTACGCGCCGACCGACGGCACCGCGGCGCCTCGCCCGAGCGCGCCGATGGCCGAGCAGCTCGTCTTGCGAGTCGAACGGGAGACGCTGCGGCGGTTCCCGATCACCAACGCCGTGCTGTTCACGATCCGCACGTACGTGACACCGATTCCGGTCGTCGCGGGGGACCCCGCCGTGGCGGGTCGGCTGGCCGACGCGCTGGCCGGGCTCCCCGAGCAGGTGCAGACCTACAAGGACGTCGTCGCCCTCGCTCCGGGGCTCATCGACTACTTGCGCGAGGCTGTGGACAACCACTCGACTTGATAGAGTTACACTCAGCATTGATGATACGAGTCGAGTGATAAAATTGCCTCATATGGATCGGCTGATCTGGATCGACGGGTATGGATCGACGGGTATGGATCGACGGGTATGGATCGACGGAACAGACGATCCGAGGCCGGACGTTCGGGTAGTTCGGGAGTAGTTCCCGGGGTGGTTCAGGAGAAAGTAGGGCAGCATCGTGGCGTTTGATCCGAAGAAGTGGACGCTCAAGACTCAGGAGGCGTTCGCCGCAGCGATCGACCAGGCCAAGGGCCTGTCGAACCCCGAACTCACCCCCGACCATCTCCTGAGCGCCATGATGCGCCAGGAGGGCACGGTCGTGCCGGCCGTTCTCGCCAAGCTCGGCCAGGCGCCGCTGATGGTGCGCAACAAGGCCGACGAAGCGGTGCAGAGGCTGCCCAAGGCGTACGGGGGCGACGAGCCGCGGATGAGCAAGGAGCTGTCCAACATCGTTGCCAACGCGGAGAAGTACCAAAAGGACTTCCGCGACGACTTCTTGTCCGTCGAGCACCTCCTGCTCGCCATGAACGCGCGACTCGACGTCGGCTCCGAGGAGCTGCTCCAGGTACTCAAGGACGTGCGCGGCTCGCACCGCGTCACCGACCAGAACCCCGAGGAGAAGTTCGCGGCGCTCGAGAAGTACGGCCAGGACCTCACCGCGCGTGCCGCCGAGGGCAAGATCGACCCGGTCATCGGCCGCGACGAGGAGATCCGTCGGTGCATCCAGGTGCTGTCGCGGCGCACCAAGAACAACCCGGTCCTGATCGGTGAGCCCGGCGTCGGCAAGACCGCCATCGTCGAAGGCCTCGGCTGCGCGCATCGCCGACGGCGACGTGCCCGAGGGTCTGAAGAACAAGCGCCTGATCGCGCTCGACATCGGCTCGATGCTCGCCGGGGCGAAGTACCGCGGCGAGTTCGAGGAGCGGCTGAAGGCGGTGCTCAAGGAGATCACCGACGCCGAGGGTGAGATCATCACCTTCGTCGACGAGTTGCACACGATCGTCGGTGCCGGCGGTGCCGAGGGTGCGATGGACGCCGGCAACATGATCAAGCCGATGCTCGCCCGTGGCGAGCTGCGGATGATCGGCGCCACGACGCTCGACGAGTACCGCAAGTACGTCGAGAAGGACCCGGCGCTCGAACGCCGCTTCCAGCAGGTGTACGTGGGCGAGCCGTCGGTCGAGGACACGATCGGCATCCTGCGCGGTCTCAAGGAGCGCTACGAGGTGCACCACGGCGTGCGGATCCAGGACTCTGCGCTCGTCAGTGCGGCCGTGCTGTCCGACCGCTACATCACCAGCCGGTTCCTGCCCGACAAGGCGATCGACCTGATGGACGAGGCGGCGTCGAAGCTGCGCATCGAGATCGACTCGCTGCCCACCGAGATCGACGTCGTCCAGCGCCGCATCTTCCAGCTGGAGATCGAGCAGGTGGCACTCGAGAAGGAGAGCGACGCGGCGTCGGTCGAGCGGCTCGACGTCGCTGCACGACGAGCTGGCCGCAGCTGAACGCGCAGATCGCGCGGATGCGGAGCGTTGGGAGCAGGAGAAGCAGGCCATCGACGCCATCCGCTCGCTCAAGGAGGAGCTCGAGCAGACTTCGCAGTCAGGTCGAGCGCGAGACCGACCTGAACGTCGCCGCCGAGATCCGCTACGGCCGGATCCCCGAACTCGAACGGCGCATCGAGGAGGCCACGGCCCACCTCGACGACCTCCAGCAGAGCGAGCGCGATGCTCAAGGAGGAGGTCGACGCCGAGGACATCGCCGAGGTGGTCGCCAAGTGCGACCGGCATCCCGCTCAATCGGCTGATGGAGTCCGAGACCTCCAAGCTCGTCCACCTCGAGGAGCTGCTGCACCAGCGAGTGATCGGCCAGGACCAGGCGGTCACGGCGGTCGCCAACGCGATCCGCCGCAGTCGAGCGGGCCTGTCCGATCCCGAACCGCCCGATCGGGTCGTTCATGTTCCTCGGCCCGACCGGCGTCGGCAAGACCGAGCTGGCCCGGGCGCTCGCCGAGTTCCTGTTCGACGACGAGAAGTCGATGGTGCGCATCGACATGGGCGAGTACATGGAGAAGTTCTCCGTGTCGCGCCTGATCGGTGCGCCTCCCGGCTACGTCGGCTACGACGAGGGCGGCCAGCTCACCGAAGCGGTGCGCCGCCGCCCGTACTCGGTGGTGCTGCTCGACGAGATCGAGAAGGCTCACCCCGACGTGTTCAACACGTTGCTGCAGGTGCTCGACGACGGCCGGCTCACCGACGGCCAGGGTCGCACGGTCGACTTCACCAACGTCGTGTTGATCATGACGTCGAACCTGCCGGGAGATCCGCTCGGGTTCTTCAAGCCCGAGTTCATCAACCGCATCGACGACATCATCCGGTTCCGGTCGCTGACCGAAGCGGACCTCGAACGGATCGTCGAACTGCAGCTCGAGCACCTGCGTCGACGTGTCGGCGAGCGGCGTATCACGCTCGACATCGATGACGCCGCGATGGCGCAACTCGCGCGTGAGGGCTACGACCCGGCGTTCGGCGCCCGGCCGCTGAAGCGGATCATCCAGCGTGAGATCGCCGATCCCGCAGCGATCCTCATCCTCGAAGGCGCCGTCGGTGATGGCGACACCATCACCGTGCGAGCAGGCGACCCCGATGACGTCCAACATGGCGGCCTTCGCGTCGCCGCCCTCCCTGGCGCCGACCGGGTTCTCTGACTCCCCGCCATCCCCGCCATCCCCGCCATCCCCGCCATCCCCGCCATCAGCGAGGCCCAGCCAGTGGTTGCGATGAGGATGAACGCGACCTGGTCGCGCTCGGACTCATCGGAGATCGTGTTTGGTTGCCTGCGATGAGGATGAACGCGACCTGGTCGCTCGGACTCATCGGTCGGACTCATCGGTCGGATTCGTCGGCTGCGGGATCGTCGGCTGCGGGATCGTCGGCTGCGGGATCGTCGGCTGCGGGATCGTCGGCTGCGGGATCGTCGGCTGCGGGATCGTCGGCTGCGGGATCGTCGGCTGCGGGATCGTCAGCTGCGACGGAGCCGGAGCGCGTTGGCGTGGGCGGGGAAGCCCTCGTGGTCGGCGAGCGCGAGGACCGACGGTGTCATCCGATGCAACGCCCGATCGTCGGCGCGGGCGATCGCGGTTCGCTTCAAGAAGGTGTCGGCGGTGATACCGGACGATACGTGCGCGAAGCCGCTCGTCGGCAGCGATGCCGGGCACCCGATCACGAAGTTGGCGGCGCTGAACGGCGTGTGCTGCCCGATCAGGATCTCGCCGGCGTTCCGGAGTGCGTCGAGGAGTCGGTCGGTGTCACCGTCGGCGACCGCGACCTGGAGATGTTCGGGGGCGTACTGATTGGCGACGTCGGCGGCGATGTCGAGGCTGTCGACCAGCACGCACCCACCGTTCGGGCCGAGGGCGGCACGAGCCGCGGTCGCCCTCACCTCCGGCAGCTCGGCCACCTGTCGCTCCAGTTCGATGTCGACCTGATCGGCAAGAGCGGTCGAGGTGGTGATCAGCACGACGGAGCTGTCCGTGCCGTGCTCGGCCTCGATGAGCAGGTCGGCGGCAAGCCGCAGCGGGTCGGCGGTGGCGTCGGCGATCACCACGCTCTCCGTCGGGCCGAGCAGCATCATCGTGGCGGTGCCGTGGCGTTGCATCTCGACCTGGGCGATGGTGACCGCGGGTGAACCCGGTCCGACGATCTTGCGGACCCGCGGGATGGTCTCGGTGCCGAAGCCGAGTGCGGCGATGCCCGCAGGCCCATTCACGCGGAACACGTCGGTGAGGCCGAGCTTGCGGCACACGACGAGCACGGCGGGATCGACGTCACCCTGGCCGGCGGGGATCGGCGGCACGACGAGGGAGATGGAAGCGACGCCGGCGACCACCGCCGGAACCGCGAGTTGGTAGGCGACGCTCGGGTAGCTCGCCTTGCCTGATGGCGTGAACAGCCCGACCGAGCTGATCGGGGTGACCTTCTCACCGACGACGAGCCCAGGTTCGCTCTCGATCTGCCAGTCGCCGCCGCGCTCCATCTGGGCTTCGTTGAAGCGCCGGAGGTGGTCGATGGCATCGTCGAGTGCATCGTCGACGGCGTCGCTCACGACTGCCGCCTCGATCTCCTCGGCAGTCAACCGCAGCTGGTCCGGGCGAAGCTCGATCCCGTCGAACGTCCGTAACGCGTCACACACGGCGGCGTCGCCGCGATCGCGGACGTCGTCGATGAGCTCACCGATCGAGGCTCGTAGCGTCGGGTCGAAGATCTCGTCGAGCCCACGACGCAGCAGGGCCGATCGCTCTGCATCGTCCATCGTCGACCACCGTTGCCGGCGCATCACAGTCACCGTTACGACGGTAGCTGACCGCCGCGTCGCCTGCGGCCGGGCATCCGGCGATGTCCGCGGCACGACGATGACCGTGATGCGCCGATCGGGCGCCCACGTTCCGGCGGCCGGCGATCGGGCGCCCACGCTCGTCACCGACGATGCGGCAGCCGCGATCCGGCAGCCGGATCAGTAGCATCACGACACGTTCCAACCGTCCAGCCCGAACAAGCAACCGGGGAGCGTGCATGCCCGTCACCGTCGTCGTCGGAGCCCAGTGGGGCGATGAGGGCAAAGCCAAGGTCATCGACCTGCTGTCGAAGGAGCACACCTATGTGGTGCGCTACCAGGGTGGCCACAACGCCGGGCACACGGTAGTGGTCGACGGCGAGCGCTACGCGTTGCAACTCGTGCCGTCGGGAATCCTGTACGACCACGTGATCCCGGTGATCGCCAACGGCGTGGTGGTCGACCTGCCCACGCTGTTCGCCGAGGTCGACGCACTCGAGTCACGCGGTGTGTCGTGCTCGGCGCTCAAGGTGTCGAGCCGGGCACATCTCGTGTTCCCGTGGCACCAGGCCCACGACGCGATCGCCGAGGCGATGCGTGGCGACGACAAGATCGGCACCACCCTCAAGGGGATCGGACCGGCCTACGCCGACAAGGCTCGGCGTGTCGGGATCAGGGCGGGAGACGCGCTCGACCCCGTCCGGTTCTCGACACTGTTGCGTGAGCGGGCACTGGCGGAGAACGTGCTCATCGAGCAGGCCGGCGGCGAGCCACTCGACGTCGACGAGGTCGTCGAGCGCTTCGAGGAGCTGGGCGCCCGGCTGGCGCCCTTCGTCACCGACACCGTCAGCCTCCTGCACGGCGCACTCGCGGCGGGAGCGCATGTGCTGCTCGAGGGTGCGCAGGCCACGTTCCTCGACCTCGATCACGGCACCTACCCGTACGTCACCTCGTCGAATCCGACAGCCGGCGGCGCCTGTGTCGGCACCGGTCTCGGCCCGCGCGACATCGATCGCATCGTCGGTATCACCAAGGCGTACACGACGCGTGTCGGCGCCGGCCCGTTCCCGACGGAGTTGCTCGACGCCGACGGTGACAGGCTCGTCGACGTCGGCCGCGAGTTCGGCACCGTCACGGGTCGGCGTCGTCGTGCGGGGTGGCTCGATTGCGTGATGCTGCGCCAAGCAGTCCGCCTGAACAGCCTCACCGAACTCGCGCTGACGAAGCTCGACATCCTCGATGGGTTCGAGACGATCAAGATCTGCACCGGATACCGGCTCGATGGCCGACTGCTCGAGCACTATCCCGACCGGTCCGATCTGCTTGCCGGTGTCGAACCCGTCTACGAGACGCTCGATGGGTGGGGCAGTGTGCTCAGCGACACTCGCGAGCCGGGTCACCTCCCTGCGGCGGCGCAACGGTTCATCGAGATCGTGGAACGCGAAGTCGGCATTCCGGTGCGCGTCGTCGGGGTCGGAGCAGAACGCGACGACTACCTCGTGTGGGCCTCCTGACCATGATGCCGGCCGTGAACATGACAGTGACCCTGAACATGACGGTGGTCGTGATTCGGCGGAGCGGAGCGCGTCGATGATCCCTCGTTACTCGACTCCGGAGATGGACGCGGTCTGGTCCGACACCGCTCGGTTCGCCCGCTGGCTCGAGGTCGAGTTGCTCGCCACCGAAGGTCATGCGGCAATCGGTGTGGTGCCGCACGACGAGGCTGTTCGCTGCCGCGAGGCCGCCCCGGTGGTCGACGCGGCCTTCGTCCAGGCCGTCCTCGATCGTGAGGCGGTCACCGACCATGACGTTGCCGCGTTCGTGGATGTGGTGCAGGGGGCCGTCGGTGCTGGATATCGCCACCCAGGCGTTCGACGCCATGCAGAGCACCGTCGCGCGCCAGAAGATGGCGGCCTATCCGCCCGACATCCTGGTGGAGATTCCCCGCAACCTGTGCCGAATCCACGAATTCCACCGCGCCGCCGAGTTGATTGAGGTGGGCTACCGCACGGCCGCCGAAATCATCCCCCGGGAACTGGACCGGGCCGGCCAGCGGCACCGGGCGCCATTGGTAGCCCAGCCATCCCGGCTGACAAGCCAGAAAACCGGTTCGCTTCCGGTCAATAACTGATTCTCTCAACGGACTGCCGCGCACGGGCTGGGCCAGGTTTGCCTCGCTGCGGTGGACAGCGGTCTGGTAGTGCGACATATAAACAAGGGGGAATGTCTGACCGCCCGCAAAGGCGGGCATCCTGTTTTTGCGCGGAAATCCAGCGGTTGTTGAGGCGCCGGGGCTGGATTCCGCGTGCGCGGGAATGACGATGCCTGGTAATGTGTCGAAACTTACGTGCCAGGGTCTAGGGCCTGTTGACATTTAAGCGAGCCACACGAAGGAAGCCACCAGAGCGATGAAGGCGGAGAAGCGACTGGCGAGTTTGTCGTAGCGCGTGGCGATGCGGCGAAATTCTTTGAGGCGGCAGAAGAAACGCTCGATGAGGTTGCGATGCTTGTATTTGTGCTGATCGTAATCGCGGGTCTGACGGCGATTCCCGCGCGGCGGGACTGACCGCTTCAGCGCCTGCTTGCACGATGGTGGCCAGTTTTTCACATGTTGGCGCACATGGCTGAAACGTTACACTGGCACCATCAGCGTATGACTATCGAAGGGATTCCCATGCAAAATCCTTTTCTCATCTGGTGCGCCCTGGCCGTCTCGCTCGCCGTCATCGCCGTGGCGGGCGTCAAGCTCTCGCGCTATGGCGACATCATCGCCGAAAAAAGCGGGCTTAGCCGCGGCTGGGTGGGGCTGATCCTGCTGGCGACGGTCACCTCCCTGCCGGAACTGGCGACTGGCGTGTCGGCGGTG
>CAVPET010000058.1:0-9617 GCA_963703525.1 Ilumatobacteraceae bacterium
TCGTCGGTCGAGCGGTTGCCGGCTTCGGCTGCGATCGGTTGCGTGGCGCCGTCGCCCGTGTCGCCGAAGTAGAACCGCTTCAGCCACTGGCCCTTGGCACGGTCGCCCCGGGCGATGGCATCGAGGTCGGCGTCGATCGAGGCGGTGAAGTCGTAGTCGACGAGCGCGTCGAAGTGCTCTTCGAGCAGCCGGACGACGGCAAATGCGGTCCACGTGGGGACAAGCGCCTGACCCTTCTTCCACACGTAGCCGCGGTCCTGGATGGTCTGGATGATCGAGGCCCACGTCGACGGCCGGCCGATGCCCAGTTCCTCGAGGCGCTTGACCAGGGATGCTTCCGTGTACCGGGCAGGAGCCGAAGTGGTGTGGCCCTCCGGTGTGATCGACTCGATCGCCACCGGATCTCCCTGCGTGAGCGGTGGGAGGAGCGCCTCGCGTTCGGCCTCGGTGTCGGGGTCGGGGTCGGCCTCGCTCGAGTCGTCGCGTGACGCGACGTACACCGCACGGTAGCCGGGGAACGTGATCGTGGTTCCCGACGCGGCGAACTCGCAGTCGGTGAGCTCACCGGTCGAGGTGTCGGTGGCGTTCGCCCCGAGGCGCATGCTGACCGTGACGCCGGTCGCGTCGGCCATCTGCGATGCGAGGGTCCGCTGCCAGACCATCCGGTAGAGCGCGAGCTCCTGGCTGTTCAGCTCGCCGGTGACCTGCTGTGGTGATCGGTATGGCGTGGTCGGCCGGATCGCCTCGTGGGCCTCCTGTGCGTTCTTCACCTTCGAGGAGTACTGCTTCGGCGAGGGCGTGAGGTACTGCGGGCCGTACTCGCCGGCGACCGCCGCGCGGGTCGCCTGCATCGCCTCGTCGGACAGCACGACGTTGTCGGTACGCATGTAGGTGATGTATCCACGCTCGTAGAGGCCCTGAGCGACGCGCATCACCTGCGACGACGACATGCGCAGTTTGCGGCCACCCTCCTGCTGGAGTGTCGAGGTCATGAACGGCGCTCTCGGTGACGAGCGGTACGGCCGTTCCTCCACCGAGCGGACGGTGAACGGCGCGTCGCTCAGGCCATCGGCGAGTCCTCGGGCACGGGCCTCGTCGAGCGCGATCGCTTTCGCCGACACCTGACCCCGGTCGTCGAAGTCCTTGCCGGTGGCGACCTTGGCGCCGTCGACGCTGACGAGCGTGGCGGTGAAGCTCGGCGCCGTGGCGGTGACCAGATCGATGTCCCAGTAACCGGCTGACACGAACGCGATCCGCTCTCGTTCACGTTCGACGATCAGGCGCACCGACGGGCTCTGTACGCGTCCGGCCGACAGCCCACGGTTCACTCGCCGCCAGAGCACGGGCGAAACCTCGTAGCCGTAGAGACGGTCGAGGATCCGCCGAGTCTCGGCGGCGTCGACGAGCCCGTAGTCGAGGCCGCGCGGATTGTTGACCGCATGGTCGATCGCCGACTTCGTGATCTCGTGGAACACCATCCGCTTCACCGGCACCTTGGGCTTGAGGTACTCGAGCAGGTGCCACGAGATCGCCTCGCCCTCGCGGTCCTCGTCGGTGGCGAGATAGAGCTCGGAGGCGTCCTTGAGCGCAGCTCGCAGTTCCTTGATGACCGATTTGCCGCGCTCGGTGAGCTCGTAGGTCGGCTTGAACCCGTTGTCGACGTCGATGTTCAGATCCCTTGGACGGCAGGTCGGCGACGTGGCCCACCGAGGCGCGCACGTCGTAGTCGCTCCCGAGGAACTTCGACAGTGTCTTGGCCTTCGCGGGTGATTCCACGATGACGAGGGGCTTGGGCATCGGGGCCTTTCGCTAGAGGATCCGGGCGGCGTTTGTCAAGCGCAGTGTGCCTGGCGGGTCGAGCGAACACCACCCGCACTTCGCCGGGCCGCGCTCCGGCGGTCAGCTCGCGGCGACGTCGAGGAGGAGCAGCTCGAGGTCGGTGTCGCCGATCGAGCGCATCGAGACGCGGCCGTCGTCGAGCAGACGCTCGACGACCATGGCGCCGAGACCGCGTCTGATCCCCAGGCGGGCGATGCCCAGCTCCTCCACTCCCCGCTCGGGATGATCTGCCCGACGGGCAACTGTCACCGAGGCCCAGCGCGCCACCGGAACGAGTCGGTCGAGCAGTTCCTTCGCGGTTCCGTGGGGCTGGTATCCGCCTTCGGCGAGTGGCTCGATCAGCCTGAGTGCGGCGAGTTCATCGAGGCCCGCTCGCAGGTCGTCGTCGTCGCTCGACAGCAACAGCTCGGGCCAGAGCGCCGCAGTCACGGGCGTCTGCCATGCGAGGTGGGCACTCGTCCTGCCCTCCGCCAGTGCGTCGCCGATGTCGTCGACGTCGAAATGGTCACGGACCACCGGCAGCCGGTCGAGCATCGCGCGGAGTTGTACGTCGAGGTAGTCGTCGAGGATGCCGATCCAGCACATGTAGGCCTGCCGGCTGAACTCGACGTCGAGAGCGATCGGATCATCGATCCGTCCGACTCGTAGGTGGGCGCCGAGCAGGTCGACCGGCTGGGTGGGCGGATGCGGGAACGACACCGCGCCACGGCGGTCGTCGAGGTCGGTCGACCATGCCACCAGAGGTGTGTCGGAGGCGCCGGACCCGAGCCCGACCCACCGGAACCACCACGTACCCGTTCCGATGAGGATGTCGGTGCGGTGCTCGGGCCGGGCGAGACGATCGAGGATCGCACGACCGATCGGAGTCGCGATGGGCGCCGGTTCACCCTCGATCCAGCGGGCACGGACGAGGGACGTGCGGAGTTCCGCGTCGGCCTCGACGGGTTGGAGGCCGTCGACGGCGAGGGGTGACGGAACCCGTGGTTCCCTGCCGCCGGCGAGGACGAGCCCCAGCGCCTCGGCAAGCGAGAGCTCGACCCGCGCGGGGGCAGCCGGCGACGACGCCGTTGATGATCCCTCGACGACGGTGTGCTCGATGTTCATGACGTCCTCCCAGCGGTGAGCCCCGTGAATTCGTTGTAGGCGCGTTCGGCGGCGGCGAGTTGCTCCGCACTCGGCACCCAGCGTCGGTCGGCCTTGATCTGCTCGAGGACCTTGATGCCCTCCGGCGTCGGCAGGCCGGACCCGACGTTCTCGACCTTCCAGATCCGCTGCGCATACTTGCCGTTGGCGCGCAGGTCGTCGAGCACGCTGACCGGCGTGTCGATGGTATGGCTCGTGACCAGACGTTGGATGTCGTCGTGTGCCGCAGGGGCGGCCAAGCCCGGGCCCAATCGAGGGGGCGGCGCCTGCAGCGTGGCGCCGGGCTGGTAGCCGAAGATCGCCAGGCCGCTGTCTGTGACCCTCACCGAACGTCCGGTGTAGTGGGCCTCGATCTCGACCCAGTTGAGCAGCCGCGGGTCGGTGAACCCGGCCGGCGACCCCGATCGCCCGGCAAAGCAGGTGACGTCGAGTGCTCCGGCAGCATCCGGTGTTCCGAACGCGCCGTCGAGGTTCTGGGTGAACCGCTGCGTGAACGCCGTCTGGCTCGGCTCGCTGCCGAGGGCCGTGAGGTCGACGTCGGTCCAGCCGCTGGTCGCGCGGGCGCCGAGGGGGTTGGCCCCGGTTCCGGTGAAGTCGATGCGCGGAGCCCGGAACCGGGTCCGAGATCGTCGATCGACTGGCTGATCGCCTGTCGCACGATACGGTCTCGCGCCCAGTTGACGGTTCGGTGCACCTCGGGTGGGACGAGCCCGCTGCGAACGGCCTGTCGGTAGCCGGCGGGGTCGGAGCGCAGCAGATCGAGCGCCCGTTGCTCCAGAGGATTCAGGCCGTGGGTCGGCGAGCTGAGCACGCGTGATGGTCCCACCCTGTCGATCTGCTGGTAGAGGTCGTCGACGGCGGTGCCGAGGGTCTGGTTGGCGGCAGTCAACTGACTGATCCGGGTGACGTTGCCGGCGTGGCGCCACGTTCCGTTCAGCCCACGTTCCAAGGCGTCGGTCACATTGGTGGCGCCGGCATGGCCGAGCTGCTCCAAGGTGTTCAGTGTGCGCTGTCCGGATCGGGACAGGGCGTTCGCGGCGTCGTCGGGGAGCTGCGCGAGGAGTTGTCGGGCCCCCGATCCGGCGGCGTTGCGGAGCCAGCCGGCATTGGCGGAGATCAGTTGGCCACCGGCGGCGCCGGCCACCGACAAACCTCCGTACAGAACGAGTTCGTCGGTGATCGCCGCCTCGATCTCGTCGTCGGTCATCCCGGCCTCGACCATGTGCTCGCTGCGGTTGGCCATCGCCAGGGTCTGCAAGAAGGGATCCACGGCCGGGCTGAGCAGGATCGACGCGCCGACCCGAACCAGTGGGTTGTCGGCCGCCTGGCCGATGGTGTCCCAGGCGGCGTCGGCATCGGTGTAGTCGTGGACGCGTTGCGCTCCGAGCGCGAGCTGACCGAGCCGGTCGGCCGCTTGCTCCACCCGTTGCAGCGCCGCGAGGTCGATCGTGCCGTCGGGGAGCACCACATGGACCTCGGCGTCACGGAGGAACGCAGCGACGTCGGTGAGCCCCGGCGCCCCTTCGAGCGTGGTGGTCAGTTGGCGCCAACGATCCCGTCCGTCACGCTGGAGCTGCTCGAGCTGTTCGGGGCTCTGGTAGCCGCGCTCGACCAGCGCGTTGCGCTCCGGATCCCATGTGAGGTCGCCACCGTGGCGCTGTGCTTCGGCCGCGGCTTGCTCGGCCCAGATCTCCGACAGCGGCCGCGGATCGTCGACCCACGAGGGGACCTCACGTGAGGTCGACTCCTCTTCACCTTCACCTTCACCTTCACGTTCACCTTCGGCCTCTTCACCTTCCCCGGCGCCTTCGGCCTCGCCCTCGCCCTCGGCGCGGCTGATGCCGTACAGGGCGAGTGCGCCGGCGAGGCCGACGAGTCCCGCGATCGGCGCCTCCTCGAGGCCGCCGCCTCCTCCTTCGTCGTCATCGTCGGTCTCGTCGGTCTCGTCGGTCTCGTCGGTCTCGCTCGGTCGTCGTCGATCCGGGACCGTCGGTCGTGGCGTCACTGTCCGGCTCGACACCGTCGCTGCTCGATGGCGCCGTGCCCGAGACAGCCGCGATCTGATCGGCTCCGCCCGCGGCGAAGCCGTTGACGGCCGCGAGGAACTCGGCGATCGCCGGGTCGGTCGGCGTGCAGTGGTGACACCGGTAGGCGTACGACCCCCACGGGGCCGTCACGAACACCAGGACGTTCGGTCCGTCGAGGGTCTCCCAGTCGGTCCAGATGGCCACCCGCGCATCGCCGACCACGTGCCGGGTCATGAGGTTGCAGCCCGTCGCCGGATCGGCAGGGGCAACGGGAATTCCGTTGGCGTCGACCGCGCACGTGGTCTCGGCCGGGAACTCGTACGGCAGCGGCAGGTCGTTCCAGTAGCCCTCGTCGACCCACGTCGACTCGGTGCCGTAGGCGATGTCGCTCGGCCGGGCCAGCGAGTAGACGAGCTCATGGCGTGTCTCGCCCGGCCCAGCCTGTCCGAGCGTCACGTTCGCGGAGCATGCCGGTGAGTTGGGCGCCAGGAACACCTGCGCCGTGGTCTGCGTGTCGACACCGGGGAGACGGTTCGCCGGGGCGACGTCGGCGATCAACTCCTGGAAGACCGGGCAGCCGCCCTCCCGACTCGGGTCGCCGACCGGCGGCGCCGGCGGAGCGATGGCGAGTCCCGCTTCGTTGGTGAAGCCTTCGATGGCGCAGTCGGTGACCATCCTGACCCGGAGTTCGTTGTCGGGCGGGGTCTGCGGTTGGCCGTCGACGAGGTACGTGGTGAACTCGCCGAGACCGCCCGTCTCGTCGAGGTCGAACGGGGAGCGTGACTCACCGACGATGCGGCGACACGTGTCCGGGTTGGCCGTGGCGGGAGCATCAGCCGCAGCGGTGGCGGGGTCGGCGAAGTTCTGTACCTCGGTGAACGGGACCCCGACGGCCTCCATCCGGGCCGGGGCGGTGGTGGAGCCCTCGATCGCGACCGACTGCACGTCGTCGAGTCGGCCGGCAGCCTCGTAGGTCGACACCTGCCCGGCGGCGTCGGTCGTCGTGCCGGTCCCGGTGTAGCCGACCCTGCAGCAGCGCCCGTCGGCGCGGAGCTCGAACGTGTAGGTCTCGGTGGCCGAGTACTGCTTCGGTCCGGATCCGTCGTCGTGGGTCCACGCCGTGGTGAAGTTCGCCGGGGCCGGCGCCGTGTCGAGGGCCCGTGGCGCCGCGATGACCTGGAACGGCTTGCCGTCGTCGACGAACAGCCCGCTGCGGAGTCCGATCGTCGTCCAGTCGACGAGATCGATCAGGGCGTCGTCGCCGACCGTGCGCTCCTCGGCAAGCACGACGTCGGGATCGTCATCCTGTGCCTCGGCCTTCTGGACGGTTGCGAGAGCGCCCCCGACGATGGCGAGGAGGAGCAACACCGTCGTGGTCGCGGCGGCCCGCTGGGCGTCGGCGATGCGCGGGCGCCGACCGACGATGAGGCCCGCGGCGATGGCGGCGGAGAGGAACGACAGCGCGATCCCGAGTGTGATCACGCCCGCGCGGTCCAGATATCCGGCCACCTGGGTGAGCACGATGCCGGCGCCGAAGGCCACGATCGCCCAACCGGTCCGCCGAGCGGACAACCCACGATGTGTCCGTCGGACTGCGAGGTGCTCGCCTTGCCAGAAGCCAAGGGCCAATCCGATGGCGATGGCCGGCACGGCTGCCCAGACCGGTGCGGAGGCGGAGAAGATCGCCATCATCGCGACGGCGACCGCGATGGTGACGACCACTCGTGCGATGTCGAACCGTGGATTGACCCGCGTCTCGCGTCGCACCTGGACGAACGCCGCGATCAGGGCGAAGATCGACACGACCATGGCGACGATCCCGAGCACTCGCAACGGCCACGTGTACCACGGGGACGTCTCGCTCGCGGCCGGCGCCGTGGTGCCGGACGTGGTGCCGGACGTGGTGGCCGGAGCAGTGGTGGCCGGGGTCTCGGTGGCCGGTGGAATCTCGTCGTCTCCGCCGAGCGCGACGGGATCGAACGCCGCGGCCAGGTGGCCCGGCAGTGGCGTGTCGGTCCCCGCCGGCGGTGCCTGGACACCTTGGCACGACGATGCGAGTGGGGCGACGGAAGCCAACAGGGCACGGGCCGCAGCCTCGAAGGGCGCAGGGTCGACCGGCTCGTCGGCGTTGATCGCGTACACCGCATACGCCGCTGTCTCACCGCCGAGGGTCACCGTCCCGATCCCGTCGCGGAAGGTCTCCTCGAGCAGGCACGGCCGCTGCCGGTCGAGTTCGGTCGTCGTGGCGCTCGCCCAGAAAGCCTCGATGTCGGCCCAGTCCGCCTGGGGTTTGTCGGTGGTCGTGGCGCCCGTGCCCACGTCGGGAGCCGAGTAGCTGCACTCGGCGGTGCTCAACGAGGAATACCGGGTGCTGCTCCCGAACAGCAGGACCGAGCCTTCTTCCTGGTAGTAGGCGGCGTTCGGCTCACCGGGCGCGGCGAAGCCCTCGATGGTGGGGCAGGGAATCTTGGTCGGGCACTCCTCGGCGACTCCGGCAACCCAGTCGCGTATCGGCGCGGCCGCGTCGGCGAGCGCCGCCAACCGAGCGTCATCCGCCTCGAAGGGTTCGAGGCGGATGACGGCGTCGTGCGTGCCGACGGCGACTTGGGTGCGGTCGTCGGCGTCGTTGCAGTAGTAGGCCTGCCCGCTCCCGGGCTTCATCCACTCGACCGTGATCTCGTAGGTGGTCGCCGGGTCGGCCGGGTCGGTGTAGGAGCAGGCGATGCTGACGCTGGGGAGCAGGTTCCCGGTGTACGAGGCGCCGGTGAGTTGCAGGCCGTCCGGGCCCGCCGGGCACGGCACGCTGCTCTCCCAGTAGGCGATCTCCTCCTCTGACATCTGCTCACCCGGCGGAGCGATGGGCGGCGGGGCGGGTTGTGCCCGAACCTGCTGATGAACGGTCTGGCCCGACGCGAGCACGACGAGACCGAATGCGAACGCCGCGAGAGCGCGGCCACCGGGTATTCGCAGTGCCATGTCCTCATCGTCGTGAGGTGTGCGCACGTGGCACAGGGGACAAGGTCCCTGGATCGTGCGAACTTGGCAGGAACGCACCGAGTCGGCGACGCGCTCGCTCGTCCGGCCCTCCTCGGCATTGCGACGGGGCCGTACGCTCGGTCGTCGTGAACGAGCTGTCACCCGATCGCGCACTCGGCTGGACCGACGTGCAGGCCGAGTCGTGGCAACAACTCGGTGAGCCGGGGATTCCGGCACGGGTGGCACGTGTGGATCGGGGCTGGAGCACGGTGGCCCGCACGGCCGCAGCACTTCGCAGCACCGAGTTGGCGCCGGTCGGACCGCGACCGACCGATGGCCGCCCTGGCATGCTGCGGATCCGCAACATCGGCGCCGACGTCGCGGTCGGTGACTGGGTCATCCCGTCCGGCGACGGTGAACGAGTGGAACACGTGCTGGACCGACACTCGGCGTTCGTGCGACGCGCCTCGTTCGACGGCTTGCGTGCCGTCGCCGACACGTTGGCGGCGAACGTCGACGTCGTCTTCCTGGTCCACGCGCTCAGTTCGCCACCCAGCCCTCGGCGCTTGGAGCGTGAACTCGTGCTGACGTACGACTCCGGAGCAGAGCCGGTCGTCGTGCTGACCAAGACCGATCTGGTCGACGACCCCGGCCCGGGGAGGTCGGCACTCCAGGAAGTGGCGCTCGGTGTTCCGGTGCTGCTTGCGAGCGGCACGACCGGCGAGGGCCTCGAAGTGATCCGCTCCTACGCCTCGGGGAATCGAACGCTCGCCTTCCTCGGCGCCAGCGGGGTCGGCAAGTCGACGATGATCAACGCCCTGGTCGGCAACGAACACCTGGCGACGTCGGAAGTTCGCGCCGGGGATCAGCGCGGACGGCACACGACGGTCGCAGCACAGCTCGTTCCACTCCCCGGCGAAGGGTGGATGATCGACACGCCCGGCGTTCGAGCCTTGTCGTTGTGGCTGTCGGGGAATGGAATCGAGCGCGCGTTCTCCGACGTGTTCCTCCTCATGGACAGCTGCCGGTTTCGTGACTGCAAGCACGATCGGGAACCCGGTTGTGCCGTTCGTGCGGCGATTTCCGAGGGCCGCCTCGACGAGGTCCGGCTGCGCAGTCTCGAGCGTTTGGTCGAAGAAGAGGCGGCGCTGGAGGAGGAGCAGCGCGCCCGTGACAAGCTCGACGACAAGAGGGTGGGTGGCCGGACGACCGCCCCGGAGCAGAGCGAGTTCGAATGACCGACCGCAGCAGGATGCTGTGTCTCGCGAGCCGGACGAGCCGGCTTCAGAGCGACTCGAGCGACCAACCCGAGCCGCTGCGGATCCAGAACGTGGCGTCGACCACCGCGCTGATCGGCAGCGGCCCGTAGATGTGGGGGAACAGGTCGTCGCTCGACGGGGACGGGGCCTCGAATCGGATCGGCGACGGAACGAGGCGCTGATCGATCGTCAACAGCACGAGCTGCTCGACATCGGCGTAGAAGGTGTTCGCCGTCCGTTCGATCTGTGTGCGTGTCGAGCAGTGCATGAACCCGACCTCGTCGATGGTCATGCCTCGCGTCGAGATGAGGTACTCGCCGGTGAGGAAGGCTGCCGCCCAGTCGTCGGGCAGCACGAGGTGATGTAAGCAATG
>CAVPET010000059.1:0-55992 GCA_963703525.1 Ilumatobacteraceae bacterium
GAGGTTGTGCGGTGGGATACGACCCGATGGCCGCGACGAACGGGCCGCCCGTTCGTTGCGATCGGTTGGGATTTCCGCTGCTCCAGCCATGGGGGCACCACTCTCTCAGGGCGACGCTGTGCGCAGGAAGGGGCACAACCCTGGGTCTTGTCTGTTGACCGGCTGTGGGCAACCAGCCGGCACTGTGGACGCCGCCCGCCCAAGTCGTCAGGAGCGCGGTGTCAGGACCGCGGTGTCAGGAGCGCCGTGTCAGAGGAGCACGGTGTCAGAGGCGCGGTGTCGAGAGCGCAATGCTCAGTCAGCAGCGACGACGTCGAGCCGGATCGGGAAACTCACGTCGCTGTGCAGCGACGCAGTCACCGTGTGCTGACCGAGCGTCTTGATCGGGTCGACGTCGAGCTGACGTCGCTCGAGTTCGATACCGGTCTCGCTGAGCACCGCCGCGACGATGTCGGTGGACGTGACCGAACCGAAGAGCTTGCCCTCGGGGCCGGCCTTGGCGGGCACCGAGATGATCATCGGCACGAGCCTGCTGGCAATTGCGGCGGCGGCGTCGCGAGCGCCGGTGTCGCGCAGGTCGCGCGCTCTGCGCATCCGGGCAGCCTGGTCGACAGCACCGTCGGTCGCGACGATGGCATGGCCCTTCGGCAGCAGGAAGTTACGAGCATGGCCGTCGGACACCTCGATGATGTCGCCGCGCTTGCCGAGGCCATCGAGATCGGATCGAAGGATGACGCGCATGTCAGCCCTCCTCGCCGGCCACTGCGAACTCGTCGGCGGTGTCGGCGACGAGTTCGTCGGCAATTTCGGTCGTGGCGAGGTCGGTCACCGACTCGTCACGGCCCGACCGGCCCTCGCGCCCCCCGTCACGACCGCCCTCGCGACCGCCCTCGCGACCTTCGCGACGACCGCCCGTGCGGGTCGAGGAGACGCGCTTGGCGTACGGCAGCAGCGCCATCTCACGAGCGATTTTCACCGCATTCGCGACTTCACGCTGCTGTTGCAGCGTGTTGCCGGCGACCCGGCGGTTCTTGATCTTGGCCCGATCGCTCATGAAGCGCTGGAGAAGATCGACATCTTTGTAATCGATGAACTCCACGTCCTCGATGACGAGAACGCTGGTCTTCTTCTTGAACTTGCGCGGGTTGAGATCGCGGCTCGACCGAGCCTTGTTCTTCTTGCTTGCCATGGTTGTTTCCCTTACCGGTGAGATCGTGTCAATCGAGTCGTGTCGATGGTCGTGTCAGTGGTTGTGTCAATGAGCGAAGGGCTCAGAACGGTTCTTCGTCGCCGTAGATCGGGTCGGGTGTGCGCGCACCACCACCGGACCCCGACCCGGAGCCGGAGCCGGACCCGGAGCCGGAGCCACCACCGACGGCGGTGTCGCGGCTGATGCGTTCGATTTGTGCCTGTGCCCAACGAAGGCTCGGTCCGAGTTCGTCGGCGACGACCTCGGTGATGCTGCGCTTCTCGCCGTCCTTGGTGTCGTACGAGCGCTGCTCGAGTCGACCGGTGACGATGACTCGATTGCCCTTGTTCAGACTCGCGGCGGCGTTCTCGCCGAGGTCGCCCCAGGCGACGACATTGAAGAACGACACCTGCTCCTGCCACTCACCGTTCACCTGGTAGCGGCGATTGACGGCGATGCCGAAGCTGGCAACGCCTCGCCCGGTGGTGGTGTAGCGCAGTTCCGGGTCTTTGGTGAGGTTCCCGACGAGTGTGACGGAGTTTTCTGATGCCATGAGATTCCCCTTGTTCGAAGCCGTGGGCTGGCGTGCTGCCGGTCAGGCAGCAGTGACGCCCATCCCGCGGCGGGCAGCCTCGGCATCGGGCAGTCGGATGAGCTTGTGACGGACGACATCGTCCGCGAGCCGGAGCGTGCGCTCGAGTTCGTCGAGGGAGCCACCAGGAGCGACCACTTCCGCGACCATGTAGTAGCCGGACGGCTTCTTGTTGATCGGGTAGGCGAACTGACGCTTGCCCCACCAATCGATCTTGCCGTGCAGCTCACCGCCGGCAGCCGAAACTGCCTCGGTGACCACCTTCATCCAGGCCTGCGCCTTTGGGTCTTCGACGTCGCCGTCGACGATGATCATCAATTCGTACGCACGATTCATGCGTGTGCAACTCCCTTCGGATCCCCACACGTTCATGTGCGGGGAGCCCCGTGCCGGGGCAGGGCCAATATGGACTGCGCCACGATAGCGGCGGAATCGACGCGATCGGCCGCAGCCGCAGCGAGATCGGCCGCAGCCGCAGCGAGGTCGGCCGCAGCCGCAGCGAGATCGGCCGCAGCCGCAGCGAGGTCGGCCGGGTCGCCATCAGGATCGGCCGTCGTTGAACATTCGGTGTCATGCCTCGATCATGAACGAGGGGTCTGACACTCGAGCTGCTCACTCCCGGAAACGATCTGCACGTTCGAGCCGGGAGTCAGATGAAGCTCGTCGAGATCACCTTCGAACACCTCGACGGCGAGGTGATACGGCTGATCCGGTGCGTACAACGCACACTCGTTGGCGGGCGTGTCCAGGCAGGGGGCCATGTCAGCTGATCCCACCCAGGCTCCATCGGCGCCGAACCAGGCGATCGACAGCGGCGTCGGAGTCCGGAACATGTAGAACGCCCCGGCGAACGGCTCGTCGAACACGAACGCCATGCCCCTCGCGGCGCCGAGATCGGTGACACCCATCAGCCCGACCCCGCGCTCGTCGGCCGAGTCGGCCAGCCAGAGACAGACCTCACACACCTCCCCGTCGCTCGCGGTGATCCTCGCCGTGACCGTCGTGAAACCTTCCGGCTGCGCGCCGTTCGGCAATACGTCGAGCGAACCGGACGACGCGGTGATCACCGGCGAGGCGGACACCGCTGAGCTGTCGTGCGGCCGACCGTCGAGGTCATGTGACTCGTCCGACGCGCACGAAGCACCGGCGGCGCCGACGAGAGCCAACACGGCCCAGAGCACTGAGCGTGGCGCCGACACGCGACCTTCAGGCCGACGAGCGGCGACCGCCGACCGGCAGGATCCGCAGCAGGTGGTGCCAACGACATTCCACGCATGCCTCGACGACATACGCGCTCGAGGTCCGCGTCGCGAGTGTTCAACTGGCGCATCTCCTTGGCGGTCGACACGCAGCGACCCTGCGGCGACAGCCCGTGCCCGAACACATAGGTAACGAGCTTGAGATCGGATTCCTCGCAGATGGGGCACAGCATCGTGGTCTGGGTGCCGACATTCCGAGCCGCCCGGATCAACTCGGGATGCGCATCACACACCTGATCGAGTGGGAGGCGGCCCTTCTTCACCTGGCTGATCAGCATCCGTCGAGCGAGTCGGTGATCGACGATGCCACGCGCCGAACCGGTGCCACGGAGCGCACCGACCGAAAGGCTCATGGGTCGCAAGGGTAGTGGTCCTCGACGATCCCCACCTGCTCATGCGCGAGGGACCACACTGGACCCGTGTTTGCCAACATCATCTACGGCTCGGGGATCCCCGGCGACGCCGAGCTACGACTCTGCGGTGACATCGGCGAGGGCGCCCGCGCCGTCGAACTCGGAGTGTCGTCATGGGGCAACGCCATAACGTTCGCGGCACACGGCGCCAAGGCGATCGCCGTCGATCCGCACCCTGAGCGGCTCACCGACCTGCGACGCCGCGCCGAGGCGGCCGAGGTCACCGTTCAGTGCCTGCAGACCGACCTGGCCGACCTCGGCGACATCACCTCTGGCACCTGCGACGTCGTGATCGCGGTGCACACCCTGCTCAACCTCGACGATCTCAGCCGGCTGCTCCGGCAAGTGCACCGCATCCTGAAACCGAGCATGCCGTTCGTGATCTCGATGCCGCACCCGTTCGCCGACGTATCGGCTGAGCACCCCTACGGTTCACGGGGGCGAACGGTCGGCGACTGGTTCGTCGCTCTCGGACGGGCCAACTTCCGCGTCGACCACCTCGTCGAACTCGGAGCGAGCTCGTCGTCGCCCGCCCCGACGACGCTGATACTGCGCGCCCGCAAGGAAGGGTCGTGAAGACGGCACTGCTCACGGGCGCTGCATACGCTCGCTCAGACGACGAGACGTTCGGACTCGGTGATCCCGGCGGAACGCGGGCGCCCGAAGAGGTAGCCCTGCGCCCGATCGCAGCCCAGTTCACGCAGCCGTGTGAGCTGGAGCGGCGTCTCCACCCCCTCGGCAACCACGCTCAGACCCAGTGAGTGCCCGAGCCGCACGACCGCCTCGACGATCGAGGTGTCATCGGCCTCGAGCCCCAACCCGCTGACGAAGGAGCGGTCGATCTTGATCGCCTCGACGGGGAATCGCCTCAGATAGGTCAACGACGAGTAGCCCGTTCCGAAGTCGTCCACCGACAAGTGCAGGCCGAGACTGCGCAGCCCGCGGAGTGATCGGCTGGCGGCGTTGGTGTCGGCCATGAGAGCGGTCTCGGTGATCTCCAGCCAGAGCGAATCGGCGTCGATGCCAGTCTGCGCCAACGCTTCACCGACAACGAACAGAAACGAGTCGTCGATCAGTTGCTGACTGGCGACGTTCACCGACAACGAACAGTTGGCGAACTCTCGGCCGACCGACCGCCACCGTGCGAGCTGGGCAAGCGAGTCACGCAACACGCACCCGCCGAGTTCGCCCATGAGGCCTGAGTCCTCGGCCATCGGCAGGAACTGACCGGGCAACAACAGGCCCCGATCGGGGTGCAGCCACCGGGCGAGCACCTCGAACCCGACGACCTGCCCGCCGGCAAGGTCGACGATCGGCTGGAAGTACGGAACGATCTCGCCACGCTCGAGACCGCGACGTAGTTCGGTCGAGGTCTGCAACACGTCGCGCGACGCCGACCGTGTGTCCGGTGAGAACGCCATGATCCGGTCACGTCCGCCGGCCTTGGCACGGTACATCGCAGCATCGGCATCGCGTAGCAGGTTGTCCGCGCTGAGGCCGACGACCGCGTTGACCGCGAATCCGATGCTGGCGGTGATGATCAACTCCCGCCCGTCGATCGACACCGGCGCCTGCACGACGCGCCGGAGCCGCTCGCTGATGATCACCGGGTCGCTGCTGCCGTCGAGCAGGACGACGAACTCGTCACCACCGAAACGGGCGAGGCGGTCGCGGTCGGCAACCACCTCGAGCAGGCGGTCGGCAACCTCTTTCAGCACGCGGTCACCGATCGGGTGCCCGAGGCTGTCATTGACCGTCTTGAAGTTGTCGAGATCGACGAACAGCACCGCGACCTCACCCGGTCCTGCGTCGGCGAGCAACCCGTCGAGGCGGGCAACGAGCGCGGCCCGATTGGGAAGCTCGGTGAGGTCGTCGTGGGTGGCGGCGTACGTGAGACGTTCGGCCGTTCGACGCTGATCGGTCACATCTTCGATGTGGGTGATCGCCAACGCGACGCCGTCGTCCTCGGTGACCGAGACGCGAGTGCGCGCCCAGACGAACTCACCGTCGCTGCGAAGGTATCGCTGGTCGAGGAGATAGGTCTCGGCGATTCCCAGCTCCACGCGCGCCCGCTGCGTGGCCGCGGCCCGGAGATCATCGGGGTGGGTGATGTCACGGATGCCGGTGCCGATCAGGGACTCCACCGTCCGCCTGAGCATGTCGGCGAGCGACTGGTTGGCGTCGACGATCCTGCTGTCGTCGAGGCGCACGAGCGCCATGCCGGTGGGCGCCGAATGGAACGCCTGTCGGAAGCGCCGCCGGGCCTGCTCGAGCACCACCGTGCGGCGCTCCCGGTCGGTGACGTCGCGAAGGATCACGACGAGCGCGCCATCGGTCAGCGAGGAACGATGCAGTGTGGCCTCGGTGAGGTGAGGCCGGCCGGCGACATCGACCAGTTCGAACACCGACAGGTGGTTGCCGGGTTCGTGGCGCGCCTTCGGCGACATGATATCGGTCGCAGACGCGGCGTCGGTCGGCCCCGTGTCGTCGAGCGCAACGTCGAACTCCCAGCGCTCGGTCACCGTGTTGCGGTCCTCGTCGCTGACCAGGCCGATGAACGATCGGCCGACGAGCTCACTGATCGACCGCCCGGTGAGTTCCGCCGCCCGCGTGTTCGCCATTTCGATCACGCCGTGCTCGTCGAGTCCCATCACGGCGTCGGGTAGATCGTCGAGTAGTTGGCGCAGCTCCCCGCGAGTGCGTGAGAGTTCGTCGATCGCGGCGCGGATCCTGCGGCCGAAGTACCTCGCTTCGAGCAGGGTCGCGAGCACCGCCGCGATTGCCGTCACACCGATGGCAACGAACGGCGCCAGGCTGTCGGGCTGGAAATCCACTCGTCTACGGTAGAGCGAAGCTCAGCACGGCCCGTGGATGGTTGCGCCGTTGATGGTCACGCCGTTGATCTGCCCTCCCACCAGGTGTGCAGGCGTTCGCGGATCCGTTCGTCTCCGAGCAGTCCTTCTTCGAGGCGAACCTCCAACAGGTAGGACATGGCTTCACCGACTGCTCGGCCTGGCGACACACCGAGAATGGACATCACGTCGTTCCCGTCGAGTTCCGGCCGGATCGACGCGAGTTCCTCGGCCTCACCGAGTTCGATGATGCGACTTTCGAGGTCGTCCATTCGGCGTGAGAGCCGCGCTGCCTTCTTTTCGTTACGGGTCGTGCAGTCGCACCTGGTGAGCACGTTCAGCTCCGCGAGCAGCCCGCCGGCGTCACGGACGTATCGACGAACGGCGGCGTCGGACCAGCCCATCGCGTATGTGTGGAACCGCAGATGCAGTGCGACCAACTCGGACACCTTGGCGATGTCGTCGTTCGAGTAGCGCATCGCCGTCATCCGCTTGCGGGTCATCCGTGCGCCGACCGCGTCGTGGTGGTGGAAGGTGGTGCCCTTGCCCTCCAGGTACCCGCGGGTACGAGGCTTTCCGATGTCGTGGAACAACGCGGCGAGTCGGGTGATACGGAAGTCGAACTCGGCCGCCTCCTGCTCGTCGCCCGGCGAACGGTCCTGGGGCGGTCGGACGTTCTCGACGACCGCGATGGTGTGCGTCAGGACGTCCTTGTGCCGATGGATGGGGTCGTGTTCGAGACGCATCGCCGGGAGTTCGGGTAGGAACTGGTCGGCCAGGCCCGTCTCGACGAGGAACCACAACCCCGCCGACGGATGCTCGACCAGCAGCAACTTGTCGAATTCGTCGCGTATGCGTTCGGGCGACACGATCTCCATCCGCCCCGCCATCGCCCGCACGGCGGACACGAGCTCGTCGACCGGTTCGAGCTCGTAGCCGGCGACGAATCGGGCCGCGCGCATCATCCGCAACGGGTCGTCACCGAAGCTGATCTCCGGCTCGATCGGCGTGCGCAACGTCCGCGTCGCGAGGTCCGCGGCGCCACCGAAGGGATCGATCAACTCGGGGGTACCCATCCGTCCCGTCAACTCGAGCGCCATCGAGTTGACGGTGAAGTCACGACGGGCGAGGTCGGCGTCGATCTCGTCTGCGAAGACCACATGCGGCTTGCGTGAATCGTCGGTGTACGCCTCGGCGCGAAACGTCGTGATCTCGTACACGCGCCTCGACCCGGTCGCGGCGTCGCACTTGTGAGCGCCGATCGTGCCGAACTTCTCGCCCTGCGTCCACAACGCGTCTGCCCACCCGTCCACACAGGCCTTGATGTCCGACGGTCGGGCATCGGTCGTCAGATCGAGGTCGAAGTCACGACGATCGTTGCGTACGAGCAGGTCGCGCACCGTGCCGCCGACCAGATACAGGCGGTGACCCCGATCGTGGAAGCGAGCAGCAAGCGGGGCGAGCTCACTCAGCACCGGTTCGAAGCGTGGCGGCAACATGGCGCCAGGCTACGGCGAGGGCCAGAGGGCCGGGGCCCGGGTACGAAGCCGACGGGCGCAACGCGACGGCTACCGTCAGAGCCGTGGACGCGACGAGCATCGATCCGACGGGCACCGATCCGACGGGCATCGAACCGGTAAGCCTGGATCACGGCGTGCGTGCCCGCATGCGATCCTGGCCGCACGAACACGATGTGGCCCATCTCGTGTTGTTCGACCACCGGATGGTTCCCGCCGACCATCAGGTGCGCGCGTGGATCGACCTCGGCAGGAGCCGTGGGGCCCGAGCGATCCGCACCAGCGCGTTGTTCCCGCTTTCGACTGCGCCGTTCCTGGCCGCCGGGTTCGAGCCGATCGACGAGCTCGCGCTGCTCGAGTTGTCGCTTACCGATCGCGCCCCGACCGTCCGGCACGGCGCCGGCCCGACCGTCCGGACGGCGCCTCTCCGAACTCGACACCTCGACCTCGCCGCCGCCGTCGATCGACGCGCGTTTCCGCCACCGTGGGGCAACGACCGCGCGGCACTCCTCGACGCGCTCGCCGCGACGCCGCGACGCCGCGCCCGGTCGATCAGGACCGACGGCGCGTTGACGGCATACGCCCTCAGCGGGATCGCCAACGACACCGGCTTCCTGCAACGGCTCGCCGTCGATCCCGATGCCCGACGCAACGGGTTCGGACGCCGCCTCGCGACCGACGCGCTCGGCTGGATGCATCGACGGGGTGCGACCACCGCGATGGTCAACACGGCATTCGACAACGAGGCGGCCCTGGCGCTCTACCACTCACTCGGGTTTCACCGCCGCGACGACTCCTTGACGATCCTCGAGCTGCGGCTCGACGGCGCCGGGTGATGTCACCACATCGACCGTGCCACCGACTCGGCCGATCGGTGGCCGCAGTGGCGACAGCCATGCTCTTCGCAGTCGGTGTGATTCCCATGGCGGCCGTGCACGGTCAGGAGCCGACGAGCGGGTTCGCGCTCGAGTTGATCGAACAGGGCTACGCATTCGGGCCCGACGGCGACATTCACCTGGTGTACCGCCTGACCGGCGACCTCGCTTCGATCGAACTGACTCCTCCCTCCGCCGAGCCCGCCGAGCCCGTGCCCGCACCGTCACCCGATCCGACGATCCCACCCGACCCGGCCGACCCACCCACCGGCCCCCCTTCCGACCCACCCGCCAGCCCCCCTTCCGACCCACCCACCGGCCCCCCTTCCGACCCACCCGCCGGCCCCGCGGCGCCCGTTGAACTCACTCTCCAGATCACCAACTACCCGTCGCTCACCGCGGCGACCGACGTCGACGACCTGGTCGGCGGCATTGTCGATCGAACCGCCTTCGGACCGGACGCCATCGATGGCATCGAATTGGCCGATGCCCGCGACATCGCCGAGTACGCCGACGACGGATCGGTCACGCTCACCGTCGACATCCCCACCGACGTGACCAACAGCATCGAGGAGCGGCTCAAGTTCGCGCAGCCGGGCCTCTACCCGATCAGGACCGAACTCCTCGTTCGCGAAGCCGGAGCGACACGCCTGCTCGCGACGCATGGCACGATCGTCCAACGGCTCCCCGGTCCGGCTGAACCGCCGAACCGGGCTCCGCCGATCGATCTCGCGGTCGTGACGGCCGTCCGCCCGGTTGCCCCAGGCGCCACCGATCTGATCGAACAGGTCGCCATCGATCAGTTCGACTCATCGGTCGAGCTGGCCGCAGCACTCACCGCCCCGGTCACCCTCGACGTTCCTCCGCCGATCGTCGCGAGCGAGGCGAACGCCGATGCCGGCTCGAACCGGCTCGGTTCGTCGTTGACGGGCGACGAATTCGTCGCCCTCCCGGCCGTGCCGCTCGACGTGTCGTCGGCAGTTGCCGCCGACCGTGCCGACGTGTTCGCACGGCAACTCCGCGCCGGTGAGGACATCCTCACCGCCGCCGTTCCGGCCACCCCGGCGCGGCGGAGTGCATGGATCGTCGCCGATCCGCTCAGCGCGGGTGGCGCCCAGGAGCTGCGCGATCTCGGGTTCAGGTATCTCATCGTCCCCCAGCAGATGTATCGGGACACCATCGATCGCACGCTGCCGGCGACCGATCTGTTCATCGAAACGCAGCTGCCCGATGGTGGCACGCTGCCACTCATCGTCGTCGATTCGCTGGCTGACGAGTTGACTCCCGCGGCGGCCACGAAGATCCTTGCCGGCTCGACACCGACCGAATGGGCAGTGCGCACGGTCACCGAGATGCTCGTCGAGCAGGCCGACGACGACCCTCTGCCGAAGCGTAGTCGCGTGCTGTCCACGCCCGAGCTGACCGCGCCCGATCCGACACTGCTGAGCGGTCTGGAGACGCTCGTCGCGACCACACCCAGCATCCGGTTCACGAGCGCGTCGCTCCTCACCGGCACGACCGACGCCCAGGTCGACAATCGACAGCCCGTTCAAGTCGCTCTCCCGGCCGATGCGGGTCCGTCGTTGCTCGAACGCGTCGACCTGCTCGACGCCACGGCGCTGAGCGCCGCGAGCGCCGGATCGATGCTGAGCGAAGCGGACCCCCGCCCTGGAGAGTGGGCTGCCCAGCTCGATACCCTCATTTCCACCGCCTACAGCGACAGCGAGGTCGCTGTGGCTGTCGCCCGGATCCAGAGCCAGGCCGACGCGATTCGCGACTCGATCGTGCCACCGTCACCCATCACGTTCACCCTGACCGGCCGCTCGGGCGACATCGAAGTTCGCGTGCGGAACACCTCCGACGATCCACTCTCCGTGATACTGCGACTGTCATCGCCCAAGTTGTCGTTCCCGGGCGCGGATGATCCCGTACTCGGCGACCACGAACTCACTCTGCGCCCCAACGAGGAGGCGTCGCTACAGGTCCCCGTTCGAGCCAAGTCGAATGGAACGTCGCCGATCACCGTCACGTTGCTGACTCCCGCAGGCGAGCAGATCGGCGAGCCCGTCACGTTGACCTCTCGGGTGACGGCATTCACGGGTCTCGGTCAGGTGCTCACCGCCGGACTCGTGCTGGTGCTGCTCACCTGGTGGTTTACCAACTGGCGCAAACGCCGCCGTTCGGCCGTCGTCGACGTGCGGGACCGCCACCCGAGCGTCGCCAAGTAGTTCGGGTGTCGCCGAGTAGGGTCGCATCCCTGTGCATTCGCCCACGGTCCGCATCGTCACCGACAGCTCCTGCGACCTCCCTGCATCCACCGCCGAGGAGTTCGACATCACGATCGTCCCCCTCACGATCCGGTTCGGCGAAGATGAATTCATCGATCGTGAGGAGCTGTCCACCGCTGAGTTCTGGTCGAGATGCGTCAACTCGAGCACGCTCCCCGAGACCGCCGCGCCGGCGCCCGGCAAGTTCGAAGCCCAGTACCGACGACTCGCCGCGGAGGGCGCAACCGGCATTGTCGTCGTGTCGCTCTCATCGGAGCTGTCGGCAACCATGCAGAGCGCACAGCTCGCCGCCCGATCGGTCGCCGCTGACCCGACGATCGACCTCGACATCCGTGTCCTCGACTCTCGCAGCATCACACTCGGCGTCGGCACCGTTGCGCTCGCCTGCGCCCGGCTGGCCCGTGACGGCGCCACCGTCGACGAGGTCGAGGCACACGCACTCGATCTCATCGAGCGCACCCGTGTCTTCGGAGCACTCGACACTCTCGAGAACCTGAAGAAGGGCGGACGCATCGGCAATGCCAAGGCCCTCCTGGCAACCGCCTTGTCGATCAAGCCGATCATCGAGGTGTCCAACGGGGTGGTCGAGCAGGGTGGCAAGCAGCGGACCCGGTCCAAGGCACTGGCGTTCCTGGTCGACAAGGTCAAGAGCTACAACGGCGCCATCGAGAACCTCGCTGTGCTCCACGCCGACTGCAGCGACGTCGATGCCTTCGTCGAGATGTTGCGACCCTATGCCCCCGGTGAGATCGTCATCGGTGAGATCGGCCCGGTCATCGGAACCCATGGTGGTCGCGGCACGATCGGGGTCGCGTTCCCAAGTCACCGGCTGAACGGTCACCGGCTGAACGGTCACCGGCCGGGACCGTGCGCACGACGCTCAGGCGCATCACCGGCAGGTCGAAACGAGGCCGGTTTCATTGCCCTGAACGATCGCCGTCACGCCACTAGCTTTGGTCCCGCAACATGTCTTCTTCGGCCCCTCCCCCGACCCACACCGTGATCGCCCGGCGATACGAGCTGCAGCGTCAGCTCGCCCAGGGCGGCATGGCGGAGGTCTGGCTGGCGGTCGATCTCACCCTCGACCGCAAGGTTGCGGTCAAGTGGCTCAAGCCCACACTGGCATCCGACCCCGTCGTGACCGAGCGGTTCCGTCGCGAGGCGATCGCCGCGGCCAGTCTCAATCACCCCAACATCGTCGCCGTGCACGATGTCTTCGAACAGGATGGGCGCCAGGCGGTGGTGATGCAGCTCGTCGAAGGCAAGAGCCTACGTCAGCTCCTCGACACCCAGAAGCGCTTGAGCCCGGAGCTGACGTGCCACATCGGAACCTGCGTGGCACTCGCGCTGGATCACGCCCACGAGGCCGGCTTCGTTCATCGCGACGTGAAACCCGGCAACATCATGATCACCTCCGACGGGCAGGTCCTGCTCACCGACTTCGGCATCGCCAAGGGTCTGCAGTCCGCCGATGCCGACCTCACCAGCGACAACATCATGATGGGAACCGCGAAGTACCTGTCGCCCGAGCAGGTTCGTGGCAAGAAGCTCGACGGCCGAGCTGATCTCTACTCGCTCGGTCTCGTGCTGTACGAGTGCCTGGCCGGCCGGGTGCCCTTCCTCGGTGAGACCGACGCCGATACAGCGCTCGCCCGCCTGCAACGCGACCCGACCGATCTCGCACACCTGCGCGCCACCCTGCCCACCGCGCTGGTCACCATCGTCCACCAGCTCCTCGCTCGCAATCCGGCCAGTCGCCCGGCCACGGGCGCCGAGCTCGTCGATGCGCTTCGTACGGCCGCAAAGCAGGGTCCACCGGTCATCGATCAGACAGCGGACGAGCGGTCGGGGGTTTCAACCTTTTCGGCCCGCCGCTTCCGACGGGCTCCGTCCAACGAGTTCGCCCGGCCGCCCGCCCCCCGAACTCCCGACTGGCCGGCCGCCTCGTCCGGCCCAACCGTGACCCGCGCCGGCTCGATCGCTGCCATTCCCGGTGAGGTCTCGCGTACCGCTGCGGCACCCGCTGCGTCGGGTGGACGGGCGCCCGCGCGCCCGATCACACGCGAACGCACCCCACCGCGCGGCACGGCCCGCACCACCACCGCGGCCGAGAGCGGGATGACCAACAGCTGGAAGCCGAGCATGCTGGTGATCGGCGGATTGCTCCTCGTGGCACTGATCGTCGGCGGATTGTTGTGGTTCAACCTGCAGTACGCCGGCGGCGACGTCGCTGCCACCACCACCGCTCTGCCCGGCTCGGAAGCATCCGCCCCGACCGACGCCGCGGCGCCGGTCGGCGGCGGCGAGGCGTCTGTCGGAGCCACGGGAGTCACCGGAACCGCGATCACCACCATCACCACGTTCGATCCCGACGGGGACAACGAGGAAAACGATGCCGACGCGGTGCTCTCCGGAGCCGATGGTGACCCTGCTACCTCGTGGGCGACGGTGTGCTACGAATCGAAGTTCATGGGCGCCAAACGGGGTGTCGGTCTTGTTGTCTCGTTCGATGCCCCGACCCAGCAGGCGTTGTCGGTCGACGTGATCAATGCCCCCTACCAGCTGCGATTCTTCGGGTCCGATGCCGAGGTCGCCCCGACCGACCTCGAACAGTGGGGATCCGAACTCGGCGAGAAGGCCTTCGCCGACGATCCACGCACGGTGATATCGGCACGACCGGCAACGCCGGTTCGCCACATGCTGGTCCTGCTCAACGAGATCGGGGCCGATGACACCTGTACCGAGTCGAATCCCTACCGAGGTCGGCTCGGCGAGATCGCGCTCGTGGGCTGAGCGGCTTCGTTACGCTCCGCTCCATCGCAGCACTCGACGACGCCCAGCTGGTTGCTGCCGCTCAGCGCGGCGATCGCGCCGCGCTCGATCAACTGCTGCGGAGGCACTACGACCGGATCCACTCGGTGTGTCGTCGGATCACCGGATCGTCGAGCGACGCCGACGATGCAACACAGGAAGCGCTCATCAAGATCGTGCGCAACCTGCCTCGCTTCGACGGACGTTCGGCGTTCACCACCTGGGCATTTCGCATCGCCACCAATGCCGCCCTCGACGAGTTGCGCAAGCGCTCACGACGGCCGTCGATCAGTCCGGTCAGCGACGCAGCCCGGGATCCCGCCGACGACCGTGCGGGTCGGCGCAACGATCGCGTCGAGGATCGTTTGGCCCTCGACGCGGCGCTCGGCGAACTCAGCGACGACTTCCGTGCCGCCGTGGTGCTGCGCGACGTCGTCGATCTCGACTACCGGGAGATCGCCGAGATCCTCGACATCCCGGTCGGAACGGTGAAGTCACGCATCGCCCGAGGGCGGTCACAGTTGGCCGCGACGCTGCGGCTCGACGAACTCCCGCCATTGCCGCCGCTTCGAGTTCGAGTCCCCGACCCAGGTAGAGGCGGGCACAGTCGAAGCAGGCACAGTCGAAGCGGGCACAGTCGAAGATCTCGGGCCACCCGGGAACCACACCGAGCATCTCCGACGTCCAACCAAATCGTAATGAATGAAGACCTCACCCTCCTGGCGAGCGCATATCTCGACGGCGATGCCGCCGCCGACGAGCGCGCCCGAGACGAACCGAACCGGGGCGAGCCCGGCCAGGACGGGGGCGGTCAACTGGTGGCGAGCGACGCGTTCCGTGTCGAAGTCGAGCGGCTTCGCCAGATACGAGCGGTGCTGTCAGAGCGTGAGTCACCGTTGATCTCGACGCGGGAACGCCACCTCGCGACCGCACTCGACGCATGGGACCGCATCCCATCAGCGGAACGAAGTGGCGCTCTACATGATGCAACGCCCGATGGCCTCGACGCCGCGGCGATGGCCGGCGCAGCGGCACTGACCGTCTCCACGTCGTCCACATCGAAGCGCCCGTGGTACCAGTCGCCTGTATGGCTCGGCGCCGCAGCCGCCGGTCTCGTCATCGTCATGGCCGGCGGCCTGATCCTGCGGTCCGGTGGGGACGACGAGCCGACGAGCGCCGACTCGACGACCGTGAGTGCCGGGGCCGGCGAACGCGTCGCCGAGGAGCCAGGCGCCGTCGTCGCGTCCCCGCAGCTCGACGCGGCCACCGCAGCCGCGCCCACCGACACGCTTCCCACCGAGAACGCGTCGGATGTCGAGACCGATCCGGCCATGGAGGCGCCCCCCGCAGACGACGGCGAACTCACCGTCCTCACCAGCCGCGACGACCTGGCCGACTTCGCTGCTGCCGCACTCACCGCGCCGTCGTCGGCAGACTTGCCCGACGGGGCAACCGTGGTGACCGACGCGCCCGCGGACGCGCCCGCCGATGTGGTGGAGCAGGCACGGGTCGGGGGCGCGTTGCCCGGCCTTGCGCTGTGCCTCGGTGCTGATCGGATCGTCGGCCCGGCGGAGTACAACGGAGTGCAGGTGATCGTCGGCATCGACGATGGGCGGGACCTCGCGTTGGCCTACCTCGCCGACTGCTCCGAGGTCGCCCGAGCTTCGCTTCGTTGAATCGGCGTCGGAACCGCCGCCACCGTCGCATCGGAGCCGACACGAGCCCGCCCGCACCAGCAAAATCGTCGGCACCGGCAATGGTCGGCGCCGCCCGGTGCAGCTAGTCTGCTCGCCCATGCCGGCGAACCCGCTCACCGATCCGAACTGGGCCAGCGATACCGCGAACACCGTCGTGCGCTGGGTCGCCACCGTTCGGGATCAGACCACCACCAAGGCGGTCTACGCGGCACGTGGGCTGGTCTACGGCATCATCGCTGCGTTCCTCGGCACGTTCATCCTCGTGGTCGCCGTCATCGGCCTGATGCGGGGCCTCCAGGCGTTGCTCGCACTGGCAGTCGACGAAGCGCAGGCGGTGTATCTGAGCTACTTCATCGTCGGCGGAATGCTGTGCATCATCGGGCTGTTGCTCTTCAACAAGCGCAACGCCGGCACCAGCTGATCCTCCTTCGAGCGCGTTGCAGGAGAGAACCATGTCCAACGTCCGCGACGTCATCATCATCGGGTCGGGCCCGGCGGGCCTGACCGCGGCGATCTACACCGCACGTGCCAATCTGGCGCCGCTGCTGATCGAGGGCGAGCCGTCGAGCACCAGCGATCAACCGGGTGGCCAGCTGATGCTCACGACCGAGGTCGAGAACTTCCCCGGCTTCCGAGACGGCGTCATGGGCCCCGAGTTGATGCAGAACATGCGCGAGCAGGCGCTCCGTTTCAACACCGAGATCCTCACCGAGAAGGTCACCAAGGTCGAACTCGGGCAGCGACCGTTCAAGGTGTGGGTGCGTGACACGGTTCACCTCGCGAACGCCGTCATCGTCAGCACCGGCGCGCAGTCGCTGATGCTCGGTCTCGAAGAGGAGCAACGCCTCATCGGGCACGGTCTGTCCACGTGCGCCACCTGCGACGGCTTCTTCTTTCGAGGTCACGAGATCGCCGTGGTCGGCGGCGGCGACTCGGCCATCGAGGAGGCCACGTTCCTCACGAAGTTCGCCGACAAGGTGACCATCATCCATCGACGACACGAGCTGCGTGCGTCCAAGATCATGCAGGACCGCGCCATGGCAAACCCGAAGATCTCGTTCCTCTGGAACAGTCGGGTCA
This sequence comes from Ilumatobacteraceae bacterium, assembly GCA_963703525.1. Classification (GTDB taxonomy): domain Bacteria; phylum Actinomycetota; class Acidimicrobiia; order Acidimicrobiales; family Ilumatobacteraceae; genus Sva-07. The sequence continues at coordinate 16,574 of CAVPET010000059.1, forward strand.
CCGGGATCATCGGCGACGACAAGGTCAGTGGCGTGAACCTCACCGACGTGATCACCGGCGAGCAGACCACGCTCGACGTCACCGGGCTGTTCGTCGCCATCGGGCACCGGCCGAACACCGACCTCTTCATCGGCCAACTCGACATGGATCCCGACAGCGGCTACCTCATCACCAAGCCCGACTCGTCGTATACCAACGTGGACGGCGTCTTCGCATGTGGTGACGTGCAGGACCACACCTACCGCCAGGCGGTCACCGCGGCCGGGTCGGGCTGCATGGCCGCGATCGACGCCGAGCGTTGGCTGGAGTCGACGAGTCACCAGTGATGATCCACCCGTGATCATCCACCCGTGATCATCCACCCGTGAGCGGCGACCCGATGTCCGGGGAATGTCCGGTCACGGTCGATGGTTGTACGATGCGCATGGGCAGCCGTGCAGTCGTCACCGGCACTCACCCCCGCTCGAAAGGAACCATCTCATGGCTCACGGCATCGTGAATCTCTCCGCGAACACCTTCGACGAAGCCGTCGTCGGCTCCAGCAAGCCGGTCGTCGTCGACTTCTGGGCCGAATGGTGCGGCCCGTGCAAGACGATCGCACCAATCCTGGCGGAGATTTCCGACGAACACGGCGACGACATCACGATCGCCAAACTCAACGTCGACGACAATCCCGATCTGGCGTTGAAGTACAACGTCATGAGCATTCCGACGCTGCTCGTGTTCTCGGGCGGTGAGGTGTCGAAACGGCTCGTCGGCGCCAAGAGCAAGGGCGCACTATTACAGGAGCTCGGCGAATTCCTGCCGACGCCGCGCTGAGTTCGTTCCCGCTGACTCGGGGGTGCCGCGGCGAGGCTGTACGTGACCTTCAGCGTCGCCTCGGCGCAGCGGGCTTCTCACCGGGTGGTTCCACGAGCGGAACCTATGACGAGCCGACCTCGGATGCGGTGATCGAGTTCCAGCGCCGGCGCGGATTGCGCGCGACCGGCAGTTGCGACGAGCAGACATGGTTGGCCCTGATCGAGGCGGGTTGGACCCTCGGCGACCGCACGCTCATGCTCGCGGCGCCACATCTTCGTGGCGACGACGTCGTGACGCTGCAGCAGTGTCTCAATCATCTCGGTTTCGACTGCGGCCGACCCGACGGCATCCTCGGCCCCGCCACGATTCGGGCGCTCATCGACTTCCAGCGCAACTCAGGAGTCCTCGACGATGGCGTGTGCGGGCCCGTGACCATCGCCAAGCTCGGATCGCTCCGTCGGCAGAGCGGGCAGGGCCCGGGCGTGGCGACCGTTCGCGAACACGAGTCAATGGTCGGCGCCACGACGCTGCGATCGTTGCGCATCGTGCTCGGACAGTTCGGCGGGCTGAGCTCGATCACCCGTTCGCTCGCTCGAGCGCTGCGAATGACGGGTGCGACCGTGATGTCGACCGACGAGTACGAAGCGAGCGCGCACGCTTCGGCAGCGAACCGCTTCGGCGCCTCGGTCTATCTGGGTTTCGAAGCCCAGGCGGACGCCTGTTCGACGATCTCATATTTTTCGGTACCCGGGTTCGAATCGGTCGGCGGGCGAGCGCTGGCCGCCATCCTGGGATCGGAACTCGCCCTCGTCTTGTCGCCCAGCCCTGCGGTGATCGGGATGCGTCTTGCCGTTCTTCGGGAAACGCGGATGCCGGCCGTGTTGTGCACAGTCGGGCCCGTCCGCGCCGTCGTTGACTCGACCGACGCGATCACCCAGTCGATCGTGACCGCCCTCGAATTGTGGGGACATCAGATGGGCGGCATCACCAGGGGGAACGCCGTCTCTTCGGCTGTTGATCCACTGACCGGTTGAGAGTTTATCCACAGGTTGGTGCACAGGCTGTGTATTTGTCTGTACGTGACGTTCAAGCAACCAACAGGTAAAGTTGGCGGTCAATCAGCGTCTTTCAGGTGAACAACAGATGTCTCGACCTCTGGTCGTGCTTCAGTGACTCGGTGTCAACGCCTCCGACTGTGCCATATCACTGTGCCATATCACTGTGCCATTCGGTGATAGATTCGCTCGAGATCTTCCAGATCGGCGAATTCGACGACAACGCGGCCCTTCTTGGCGCCCATCTGCACCGCCACCCGCGTGTCGAGATGTTCGGCAAGCAGCCGCTCGAGTTCGAGCAGACCCGGCGGACGCAGGCGAGTCTGCGGTAAGAGCCCCGCACCATCGATGGAGCCGGTCGTCTGATCATCCGGCGTCGATGTCACCGTGTCGGTCGGGCTTGTCGGGCCATCCGTGCTTCGTTCACGAACCGCTTGCTCGATCGCACGAACCGACCACCCACCGGCGACGGAGTCGCGGGCAAGCTGTTCCTGCAGCGATCGATCGGGTGTCCCCAGCAGCGCCCGAGCGTGCCCTGCCGACAGTTGCCCATCGGCAAGCAGATGCTGCACTGCGGGCGGCAGACCGAGCAGGCGGATTGCGTTCGTGATCGCCGAACGGCTCTTGCCCACACGATTGGACAGTTGCTCGTGCGTCAGTCGGAAGTCTTCCAGCAGTTGCTGGTATGCCGCAGCCTCTTCCAATGGGGTCAAGTCCTGGCGGTGAAGATTCTCGACCAAGGCTTGCTCGATCGAGGTCAGATCATCGGTGGTGCGCACGATCGCCGGTACCGAGGCCAGCCCCGCTCGTTGCGCCGCACGCCATCTGCGCTCACCGGCAATGAGCTCATACGTGCCCTCGCCCAATGGGCGAACCAGAACAGGTTGCAGCACACCCATCTCGGCAATCGATGCCGACAATTCGATGAGGCTCTCCTCGTCGAAGTGGACACGGGGCTGATTCGGGTTGGGGCTGATTGCCGTCACCGGCACCTCGATCAACACGGCGCCGCCCGGGGTCCCATCGGGAGCCTCGGCCACATCGACCGCCGGGATGATCGAGCTGAGGCCCTTTCCGAGCCCGCTATAGCGTGGCATTGTGCACCTCCGTCGCAGCATCCCGATAGGCAATGGCACCACGCGATCGGGGATCGAAGCTGGTGATCGGCTGACCGAACGACGGCGCCTCCGACAATCGCACGCTACGGGGGATCACCGATTTGAGCACCTTGTCACCGAAGTGCTCGCGCACCTCGCTGACCACCTGGCCCGAGAGATTGGTGCGCGCATCGTACATCACGCACAGGATCGTGCTGACGTCGAGTGTCGGATTGAGATTTCGTTTGACCAGGTCGACGTTACGGAGGAGCTGCCCGAGGCCTTCGAGCGCGTAGTATTCACATTGGATCGGCACCAACACCTCTCTGGCCGCCGCGAGTCCGTTCACGGTCAGCAGACCGAGCGACGGCGGACAGTCGATCAACACGTAATCGTAGTCGTCGAGCACTGCGTCGATGGCTCGCTTGAGTCGCTGCTCGCGGCTGAACGCCGGTACGAGCTCGATCTCTGCACCAGCGAGGTCCAGAGAAGCAGGGGCCACGAAAAGGTTGCGGACATCGGTCGGCTCCACCACGTTCTCCAACGGCTCTTCGTGCATCAAGACGTGGTACATCGAGTGCTCGAGGCCCCGATTCTCGATGCCAAGACCTGTTGATGCATTGCCTTGAGGATCGAGGTCGATGATCAACGTGCGCAAGCCCATCTCGGCGAGTGCTGCGCCGAGGTTCACCGTCGTGGTCGTCTTTCCGACACCGCCCTTCTGGTTTGCCAAGGCAATGATCCGAGGCAGAGAACGTAACGGGGTTCTCACCACGTTCTCGGAGTCGTTCGCCGCCGGCTCCGGATCGAGGGGCGCGCTCATCTCGGCAAGGTCGAACTCCGAGTTCTCCTCATTACGGGTCGATACATCTGACATCGGGTCGGTATCCGGCACACGGTCTCCTCGAAATGGTGACTAGCGAAGTGGTCGCTGGCAAAAGATGATGGGTGGTGGAAATGATGGGTGGTGGAAATGATGGTGAAGAATGAAAATTGAACAATGAGCAATGAGGAGTCAGGAATGAGGGTGAAAGGAGGGGTGGCGGCGAGGGGGCGGTGGTGGATGCCGACGAACTCCCAGTGGCGTCTGCCCTACTGTGCACGATCCAGGATCAGGATTCAAGCATTTCCGGGTTTCACGTGAAACATTGTCACCGTCGAATGAAGCACGCCACACCGGCAGGACCGTCCACGCGGTCGACGCCGACTGCGCTGACATCAGCCGGATCCCAGCGGTCACCGATCGGCGGCTCACTGATCACGACCAAGCCACCTGGACGAACCCAGTCGGCCGCCACGCTGAGGGTGACCACCGGTGGCCCGAAGCCACGAGCAACCACCGCGTCGAACACGCCTTCGGTCGCACCCGCCCGCTCGGCATCCATCGTCAACACCGAGACCCGACCCTCCCATTCCAGTCGACGGACCATCCTTGCCAGGAAGTCGGTTCGTGTTCTGCGACGGTCGAGCAACGTGATCACGGCGGAAGGGATGTCGTGGGAGATGACCAACCCGGGAACGCCGCCGCCTGCGCCGAGATCCAGCACGGAGACCACGTCAGCGCCGGATGGTGGGGCGAACGCATCAAGAGCCCGAACGAACCGGCGAGCATGGTCGACGACCTCGATGATGGGGCGTCCGCCGAGGAATCCGAGGCGCTGCGACTCCTCCAAGACGGCGACCAGCGCCAGAGAGACCGGTCGCGTTGGGTCCGATGGCGTACTGATGAAGCAGCGCTCCTCGTCAGACCGGTTCGACGACGATGCGTCGAGTCGGATCTTCGCCCACTGATCGGCTGGCCACGCCGGGCTCATCGTTGAGTGCGTCGTGGATCACCTTTCGATCGGACGACGTCATCGGTTCGAGGGATCGAGCAACGCCCGACGCGCGGACTTGTTCCGCGACCTGGCGTGAGAATGCCACGAGCGCCTGCTCACGACGGCCGCGGTACCCCGCGACATCGACACGCAAACGGGTCTCGTGGTCACCCAACCTCCGTTGGGCGGCTACCCGGGCAAGATCCTGGACGGCGTTGAGTGTCCGACCACCGGGACCCACCAGGAGCCCGAGTTCGGCGCCCGCCACGTTCACCTCGAGGACGGTTCCGTCGATCGTCAGCTCGGCGACGGCCTGGAGGCCGAACGCGTCGGTCAGTCCCTCCATGAAGGCCACTGCTGCTGCGCCGACCTCCTCGGGAGGGACTTCCGAGGCTTCGAATTCGTCCTGATCCATGTCCTGTACCTGCTCTCGTTGCTGACTTGATCGTTGACGGCTGCGCTGCGTGCCCTCGTCGGTGGCGCCGTCCACGGTTCGGCCCTGCCCGGCCTCCACGGAAGTGACGTCGACAGCGGCAACCGAACTGACGTCCGATCCAACGTCCGATGCAACGTCCGCCTTGGCGCGGCCACGCCTCTGCGATGTCGATGCGCCCTTGGACGGCGCATCGGTCTGAGAGTTCTTCGTTGATTTCTGTCGCTGTGGCGATGTTCCATCGCCTGCCGCCGGCGGCCCGGCCGGCTTCTCGCTGCGGCCCCGGCGGCGACGTTCCTGCTTCTGGCGTACCTGCGCGGGGCGAACTCGAGCGCGCAGGCGGGCCTCGCCACGCATCCGGCCGAACAGGCCGGGCTTGGGCTCTTCGAGAACATCGAACTCGGCGTCCTCGAGTCCGACCCCGAGTTGATCGAGGGCGGCCTCTCGCGCCGCGTCGATGGTCTTGGCCGTTGTCTCTACCCACTCCATGGTTCTTGCTCTCTTCACGTTGTATGACGCACGATCCGTTCAGTGCGTAATCGCGGTACTGATTCGATTCGGCTACTTGCCGGGCGATTTCGGACGACTGTTCGACTTGCTCGCCCCAGCCTGCTTGCGCGATGGCGTCGGGCGCCCCTTGGCCGACGACGATGGCGTCGGACGATTCTTCGGGGGAGTCACTCGTTTGCTGGTCGCTTGTCGTTCGGGGGCCGAACCCCCTGCGGGCTTTGCCGGGCTACTCTTTGCCGGGCTACTCTTTGCCGGTAGCGCCTTTTCGGCGATGGCCTTTTCCGGGCCGGCCTTGGACGTCTTGCTCGCCGATTGACCACTCTTGCCGGCCGCGAGGTCACGTTTGGCCTGACCGAACAGGCCGGTGGGCGCGCCGGAGTTCTTGGCCTCCTCGCGGGCCGCTGCCCCCGCTCGCTGGGCCTGTCTGCCCAAGGCTTCATCGTGACCGTAGAAGGCCTTCGTGATGTACATCTGTTGGACGATACGGAGCAGGGTCTGGAAGATGTAGTAGACGACGAGCGCGGCGAGGAAGAAGATCTGGAACACGGCGAAGAACACCGGGAGGTACTGCATCAGCTTCTGCTGCCCCGGCGACATCGTGGGGCTGATCGTGGCTCGAGCAGCGACCATGCGCTGTTGCACGAAGTAGAGCCCCCCGAGCAGCACCACGAGCAGCACGTAGACGATGCTGTCGCCGAAGCCGTCGCTGATCGCATTGGCGGCCGACTTCGACAGGTCGATCCCCAGCGACGGCATGGTGTGTTCGGAGAACAGCGCCTTGTACAGCGCCGAGTCGACACCGAGGTACCGAGGGATGAAGCCCGGGTCGGCAGCCTCAGCCGGGCTACCGAACGCCCGCCAGACGGTCTCGGCCACGGGGCGGGCGGCGCCCTTCGGCGCATACGTGAGCCCACGTAGCACGCGGAACATGATGATGAAGACCGGCATCTGTGCCACGATCGGCAGACACGACGCCATCGGATTGACCTTGTGCTCTTGATAGAGCTTCATCATCTCTTCGTTGAGCTTCGCCTTGTCGTTGCGATGCTCGTTCTGCAGCTTGCGCATCTCCGGCGCGAGACGCTGCATCTCCAACATGCCCTTGGTGCTCTTCAACGTGAGCGGTGTGGTGATGGCCATCACCACCGCGGCGATCAAGGCAATGGCGACGATGTAGCTGTCCGTGAACCCGTAGAACCACGACAGCAGTGCTGCTGGAATCTCGAACATCGATCAGCACCCCCTTTCGGAAAGGAGATCCGGCGCTGCAAGGGCATCCGGCTCAGACACAGCATCCACCGGCACGTTCAGTCGTTCGGGCACAGGATCCCATCCGGATGGACCGAGTGGGCGACAGCGCAGAAGTCGACGCATCGTGAGCCAGGCGCCACGTCGAGTGCCGTGTACCTCGAATGCCTCGAGCGCGTAGGAGGAACACGTTGGTGAGAAGCGACAAGGAGACGGGCGACTGTCGACGAGCCGCTGATACCACAGGATCGTGCGCATCGCGCGGCGCTGCCACCGGGACGCAGACGACGCCGCTGCGTGACCGGAGTCGGCGTGACGGTGTCCCCTGTCGAGGTGCGTCATCGGGGAAGTCATGACGGGCACCGGTCGGCGGACACGGAGGCTGCCACGGCGCCGGCGAGGGCGACCATCGTCGAGCGGAGCTCGTCGAACGTCAGTTCTGCCGCAGTGGGCCGAGCGCCGATCAGCCACCAGCCTGGCATGAGATCGTGCCCGCGAACGATCATCCGCAGCCGACGCCGAAGTCGATTCCTGACCACGGCCGGGCCCACCGAGCGTCCGATGGCGAACGCCACACGCGTGGTCGGCGGACCGGATGTGTCGGGTTGTTGAAGGTACGTGCACCACAGGGGCCCCCTTCGAAACCGAACGCCATCGCGACCGAGGCGGACGAAGACGTCACGATCTCGAATCGAATCGATCAAGCCGACAGGCGGGTTCGACCCTTGGCACGACGTGACTTGAGCACAGCGCGACCACCGCGGGTGCTCATGCGAGCACGAAAGCCATGAGTCTTGGCACGGCGGCGGGCATTTGGTTGAAAGGTACGCTTCACGGCGATCTCCGGCTCTCGGGCGACACACGACGTCCACGGCGGACACGACCTCTCGGGCGCGCCGCAGACTCAATACACAAGGCTACGCCACTCGACCGTCGTCTCCCAACCATCGGTCCGAAACCACATCGATGTAAGTTACCCACAGGCCGCCGGCATCCTACATGATCGGCGCAGGATTGGCACCGTACCAGCATGGAGCACTGGCCGGCCATGTTTTCGGACGTCCGCGAACCTGCTACGTTCGGATGCTCGTGTCATACCGTCTCGATGTCCCCACCATGTGGACAACCATGTGGATTACGCCGGGTCGAACCGCGTCTCAACCGAGCCGAGATGCAGGTGAGTGACGCTGTCGACGTGTGGACGCAGGTCACCCTGTCGCTGCGCTCACAGCTGGCAGAATCGGTCTGGTTCTCGACATTCCAGGATCTGACGCCGCTCGAATCCGACCCGGAGACCCTTCGTCTCATGGCGCCGAGCGCCTATGTCCGGGATCGAATCATGACGCGATACCTGCCGTTGGTCACCGAAGCACTGCTCGACGCGAACGAAGGACACCGCAGCGTCGAGATCGATGTCGCGTCGAGCGATGCCGATGCCGATGCCGATGCCGATGGCGGCGGCGAGAGCGGCGAGAGCGGCGAGAGCGGCGAGCTTCGCATGGTCACCTACAACGGTTCGGGAACGAGCGTCGACCGAGGTCGCACCGACGGGTCGAGAACACCGAACTCCCAGCGTCCCGACCGGAGCCTGCTCGACGAAGCCGGGCTCAACCCGCGGTACACGTTCGAGACGTTCGTCAAGGGCGCCTCGAACCAGTTCGCCCTGGCTGCTGCCCTGCGTGTCGCCGAAACGCCCGCTCGAAGCTACAACCCGTTGTTCATCTACGGCGCCGCCGGGCTGGGTAAGACCCATCTCCTGCATGCCATCGGCCACTACGTCCATTCGAACTATCAGCATCACGAAGTGCGCTACGTCTCCACCGAGACGTTCATGAACGAGTACGTCGACGCCATCCGTCAGAACACCACCGTGTCACTCCGACGCCGTTACCGGGACATCGATGTGCTCTTGATCGACGACATCCAGTTCATCGCCGGGAAGGAAGGTCTCCAGGAGGAGTTCTTCCACACCTTCAACTCGCTCCACGGTGCGAACAAACAAGTCGTGATCTCCTCCGACCGGATGCCCGATGCCATCCCAACCCTCGAAGAGCGGCTCCGCGGGAGGTTCAAATGGGGACTCATCACCGACATCCAACCGCCCGACATGGAGACACGGCTCGCGATCCTGCGCAACAAGTCCGAGCGTGACCGCGTCCAGGTGCCCGATCAGACACTCGAGTTCATCGCCACCAACATCACCACCAACATCCGCGAGCTCGAAGGCGCATTGATCCGTGTCACCGCGTTCGCCAGCCTCAACCAGGTACCGATCACCACTGACTTGGCCCAGACCCAGCTCGCTGATCTGTTGATCGACAACAAACCCAAGGTCCGTACCGACGAGGAACTGCTCGCGGAGATCTCCGCGATCCTCAAGTTCCCCGTCGAAGATCTCAAGGGTCGCAGCCGTCAGCGTCCCCTCGTGACCGCACGACAGATCGCGATGTACGTCTTTCGTGAGTTGACCGACCTCAGTTACCCGGCGATTGCCAGGCTCTTCGGCGGCCGCGATCACACCACCGTGATCCACGCCAACGAGAAGATCCAGCGCCTGATGAGCGAGCGCAAACAGATCTACGACCAGGTCACCGCGCTGCTCCAGCAGCTGAAGTCATGACGGCCGACCGCAATGATCAGGCCCAGGACGATCAAGCTGGGGACGGCGCGCTGGACAACCGCTGCGCAAGGTCCGTGCTCGCGGTGGACAATTCGAGGTTGTCCACCGAGTCACACGGATGTAACACCAGGCCTGGGGACGCCGGACCTATCCCCTGTGTACGACCGCAGGGGCCGTACCCTGGCCCAACGATCGTTGTCCCCAATCCACAGCACCTACTACTGACATTGTTCATTGAGACATCCATGTATGAGGAGAAGTGCCGACTGTGAAGTTTCGTTGTGAACGTGACGTGCTGGCCGATGCCGTCGGCTCCGCCGGTCGAGCAGCCACCAATCGGACAGGAACGTTGCCGGTGCTCGCCGGTGTCATGATGCGCGTTGCCGGTGACTCGCTCACGGTGACGGGCACCGATCTCGAACTCACCATCCGCCACACCGTCGCCGTCGGCGGCGAACGAGATGGCGCCACCGTGGTTCCGGCTCGTCTCGTCGGTGACATCGTCAAGGCGCTACCGGCAGGAGCGGTCGAGGTGGAACTGACCGACGACGACGTGTCGATCAGCGCCGGCCGCTCGCAGTTCTCGGTCCGCCCGTTGGCACTCGACGACTACCCGTCGCTTGCGGAACCCACGGCCGACGGTGTCACTTTGCAGGCCGGCGTGATGGCCGACGCACTGCGCCAGGTCGTACGGGCAGCGTCGACCGACGAGGCCCGCGCCGTGCTCACCGGGGTGCTACTGGCCGCCGAGGACGACGGGCTGCGGATGGTGGCGACCGATTCGTATCGCCTGGCGGTGCGTGATCTACCCGAGTCGTCGGTCCTCGGGGCCGGCCAGAAGGTGCTCATCCCGGCTCGGGCGCTGGGTGAACTCTCCCGGGTCATGGGCGACGAGGAAGAGCTCACCGTGCGCCTCGGGGAACGGGAGGCGACGTTCGAAGCCGGCACCACTCGCCTCAGCACCCGTCTGATCGAAGGGGAGTTCCCGAACTACCGCAATCTGCTGCCCTCGAGCTACCCGAACCTGTTGACGTTCGGCAAGACAGCGATGCTCGAAGCGATCCGGCGTGTCAAGATCCTCGCCCAGGACTCCACCCCGATCCGCCTCACGCTCGGCGGGAACACCGTGCAGCTCACCGCGATCACACAAGATGTCGGTAACGCCGCCGAGGAGATCGATGCCACGTACGAGGGCGCCGAGATGACCGTCGCGTTCAACCCCGACTACCTGGCAGCGGGTATCGACGCCATCGACAGCGACGACGTCACCCTCGCCACGATGGACCCGATGAAGCCGGCGGTGCTGCGTGGTGTCGGCCAGGGCGACTACCTCTACCTCCTGATGCCGGTTCGGGTGCCGTAGACCGCCACGGTGATCGTCGAACACCTGGAAGTCGTCGACTTTCGCAACTACGCGAACGGCTCGTTCGATCTGACGTCGGGCACGACACTCGTCATCGGCGACAACGGCCACGGCAAGACCAATCTCGTCGAGGCGCTGGCATACCTTGCCACGTTGTCGAGTTTCCGTGGTGCGCCGACCGACGCGCTGGTCCGCCAGGGAGCCGACGCAGCCATCGTCCGCGCGACCGTGCGCCACGACGACGGACGAGAGCTCCTCATCGAGGCGGAAATCGCCGTCGCCGGTCGCAATCGCATCCAGGTCAATCGTCAGCGACTCACCCGTGCCCGTGACCTGCTCGGGACGTTGCGCGTCACCGTCTTCTCACCGGACGATCTGATCCTGGTCAAGGGCAGCCCTGGCGAGCGACGCCTGTACCTCGACGACACGCTCGTGGCGTTGGCCACCAAGTACGACGCGGCACGGCTCGAACTCGACCGGATTGTTCGGCAGCGCAACACGCTGCTCAAACAGGCGGGTGGTCGGCTGACCGAGGAGATCGAGGCGACACTCGACGTGTGGGATTCGAAATTCGCGGCGATCGCCGATCAGTTCGGTCATGCGCGAGCGACGCTCGTGGCGCGACTCGCGCCCCTGGTCGGCGAGGCGTACGAGGAGTTGGCCGGCGTTCCGACGGCAATCGACATGCAGTACGCACCGGCGTGGAGGCTGACGGGTCTCGGGCCGGCGCTGCGTGCCGCGCGAAGCCTCGATGTGCGTCGAGGGGTGTCCACCGTCGGACCGCACCGTGACGAGCTGACGTTGTCGGTCGGTGGTCGGCCGAGCCGCACGCACGCGTCGCAGGGCGAACAACGCTCGCTGGCGCTGGCGTTGCGACTTGCTGCCCATCGGCTGGTCACCGAGCGAACCGGATCGGCGCCGGTGCTGGTGCTCGACGATGTGCTGTCCGAGCTCGACGACCATCGAGCGACGGCACTGCTGGGGCATCTTCCCGTCGGACAGATCGTGATCACGACGGCCGGCAGCATTCCGCAGGCCGCACGGGTCGATCGGGTGCTGCGCGTGCGTAACGGCGTGGTGACACCGGACTGAAGCGTGACGGGCCTGAAGCGTGACGGGCCTGAAGCGTGACGACCTGCTCTCCGATGGGTCGGCTCCCGCGGTCGGCTCCCGCGGTCGGCTCGCGGGGTCGGCTCAGTGCGATACGGTGAACGCCGTGAACGATCCCGTGCCGATCACGGCATCGCTCGACTCCATGATGTCGTCGCTGCGCGGCACCGATCGGGTACAGATCGGTGGGGTGTTCGGCCGCTGGAACGACGCGGTGGGTGACAACGTCGCCGCCCATGTCCGCCCGGTCCGGCTCGACCAACGGGTCCTCACCGTCGAGGTCGACCAGGCAGCGTGGGCGACACAGGTCAGGTTCCTCGGTTCGACCATCATCGCCCGATTGCACGAGGCCGCCGGGGTCGACATCGATCGACTCGAGGTGCGCGTCGCCCGCGGGCCGGCGAGCCGCGAGGGCCCCGGTCGATCCGTGTGAGTCGATCCGTGTGAGTCGATCCGTGTGAACGGTGTCTCGCCATGCCGTTCGATCACAGGCTGATCAGGCCGTGATCGGAGCGCGATCTCCCCGGCTCCGTGACACCCCGCTGGTAGGATGAAGCCACCCTCGGCACGGTCCGATCCCGGCGTCCATCTTCCCCGAGCGATGAGATCGCAGATGGTCCGGCGTTCGTTCCTCTGCCCGAGCATTGCACCCCACGCTGGGGTGGCCCACGCACACCCCGCAGACGACACCGACGCACGACACACGACCTACACGACACCGACTTACACGACACCGACTTACACGACACGAGGTACGAGTGTCCGACGACACGACCGAAGTTCCCGAAACCATCACCCCGCCAACCCCTCGACCGAGACGATCGAACCCCGATCAGGGCAAGACCACAGCGGTGTACGACGCCACGGCGATCCAGGTGCTCGAGGGGCTCGATCCGGTGCGCAAGCGGCCGGGCATGTACATCGGCTCCACCGGCCTGGCGGGACTGCATCACCTCATCTGGGAAGTCGTCGACAATTCGGTCGACGAAGCCATGGCCGGTCACTGCAGCCGGATCCGTGTCACCCTGCTCGCCGACGGCGGATGTCAGGTCGACGACGACGGACGCGGCGTGCCCGTCGATCCGTTCACCTCCGGTGAACACCGTGGCAAGAGTGCCGCCGAGGTCGTGTTGACCGTGCTGCACGCCGGCGGCAAGTTCGGTGGCGACGGCTACAAGGTCTCGGGCGGTTTGCACGGTGTGGGCGTGTCGGTCGTGAACGCACTGTCCGAGCGTCTGATCATCGAGATCGACCGCGGCGGCAAGCGGTACCGCCAGGAGTACGCCAAGGGCGGCCTGCCACAGGGCAAGATGGCCGTCGTCGGTGATACTCCTGCAGCGCGGACGGACCACGGGCACCACGGTGACCTTCTGGCCCGATCCGACGATCTTCGCCGCCGAGGGCGTCGAGTTCGTCGCCCGCACGGTGCTCGAACGGCTGCAGACGATGGCGTTTCTCAACAAGGGTCTCGAGATCGTCTTCAAGGACGAGCGCGAGAGCCGCGAGCAGCAGATGACATACCAGTACAGGGGCGGGATCATCGACTTCGTCAAGCACCTCAACGCCACCAAGGAGCCGTTGTTCTCGAAGGTCTGCCAGTTCGAGGACGACGACGACGACGGTCAGATGCTCGACATCGCGATGCAGTGGAACACCGGCTACCACGAGGGGATCCACGGCTACGCGAACGGCATCTCCACGGTCGAGGGTGGGATGCACGTCGAGGGCTTCAAGACGGCTCTGACCACGGTCGTCAACAAGTACGCCCGGGCGAAGAACCTGCTCAAGGAGAAAGACGCCAACCTCATCGGTGAGGACATCCGCGAGGGCATCACCGCGATCGTGTCGGTGAAGCTCCGCGAGCCGCAGTTCGAGGGCCAGACCAAGGCCAAGCTCGGCAACGTGCCGATACGGTCGTTCGTCCAGAAGGCGACCAACGAACGGCTCGCCGAATGGCTCGAGGAGAACCCGACCGAGGCCAACAAGATCGTCAAGAAGAGCCTGGCGGCGGCGCAGGCCCGGGTGGCGGCGAAGAACGCCCGCAACGCCATCCGCCGCAAGACGGCCCTGTCCGGCGCCGGCATGCCCGACAAGCTGAAGGACTGTTCCTCGAAGGACGCTGCCGAGTCCGAGATGTTCATCGTCGAGGGCGACTCCGCCGGTGGCACGGCCGTCGACGCTCGCGACCCGCGCACGCAGGCGATCCTGCCGATCCGCGGCAAGATCCTCAACGTCGAGCGGGCGCGGGTCGACAAGATGCTGAAGAACAACGAGATCCAGGCACTGATCACCGCGATCGGCGCCGGGGTCGGCGACGAGTTCGACGTCACCAAGGTCCGCTACCACAAGGTGATCGCGCTGGCCGACGCCGATGTCGACGGCAGCCACATCCGCACGTTGCTGCTCACGTTCTTCTTCCGTCAGATGCGCGAGATGGTCGAGGCCGGATACTGCTACATCGCCCAGCCACCGCTGTACTCCACCGAGGTCGGCAAGGAGAAGGTGTACCTGAAAGACGACGCCGCCAAGGCCCAGTTCCTCGCCGATCGACCGAACCACAAGAAGCAGTTCCAGCGCCTGAAGGGCCTCGGCGAGATGGACTGGGAAGAGCTTCGGAACACCACGATGCTCGACCGCGTCGCGCACGCTGCTGCAGGTCACCGTCGAGGAGGCGGCGATGGCCGACGAGGTCACCTCGGTGCTGATGGGTGACGACGTCGCGAGTCGCCGGAGTTCATCACCAGGAACGCCCGCGACGTGCGCAACCTCGACTTCTGAGCACGGACACATCGAGCACGGACGCATAGACCATGGCATACCCGGATCCGACCCGCGGACGGCCACACGACATGACGGCGACACGACGATGACTGAGACACACGACGATGACTGACACCAACGACATCCCCCCACACGAACCGATTCAGCCGATCTCACTGCAGCGACGAGATGGAGAACTCGTTCCTCGACTATGCGATGTCGGTCATCATGTCGCGGGCCCTGCCCGACGTGCGCGACGGCCTCAAGCCGGTGCACCGCCGGATCATCTGGGACATGGAAGAGCAGGGCTTCCGACCCGACCGCGGCCATGTGAAGTGCGCTCGGGTCTCGGGCGACACGATGGCGCGCTTCCACCCGCACGGCGACAGCGCCATCTACGACGCCCTCGTGCGCATGGCGCAGCCGTTCTCACTGCGCCACCCGCTGATCGACTTCCACGGAAACTACGGATCCCCGGACTTCGGCCCGGCGGCATCGCGCTACACCGAGTGCCGTCTGCACCCGCTGGCGATGCAGTTGCTCGCCGACATCGACGAGGACACCGTCGACATGATCCCGAACTACGACGGCACCACCGAAGCAGCCGTCGGTGCTGCCGTCGCGGTTCCCGAACCTGCTCGTCAACGGCAGCCAGGGCATTGCCGTCGGCATGGCGACCAACATCCCGCCGCACAACCTCGGCGAGGTGATCGACGCCGTCGCTCCACCTCATCGATCACCCCGATGCCACACGCCGACGATCTGATGCATTTCGTCAAGGGTCCCGACTTCCCGACGGGTGCGAGCATCCTCGGGCGGGCCGGCATCATCGACGCCTACCGCACGGGCCGCGGCTCGGTCAAGATGCGGGCAACGGCCACTATCGAGGAGGGCAGGAACGGCCGCTACGAGATCGTGGTCAGCGAACTGCCGTACCAGACGAGTTGTTCGGCGATCGCATCGCGCATCCAGGATCTCGTCGACGGCGGCGACCTCGACGGCATCGCCGATGTGAACGACGCCTCCTCGGGCGGCAAGACCAACCTGATCATCACGCTCAAGCGCGATGCCAACGCGAACGTGGTGAAGAACAACCTGTTCAAGCTGACGCAGTTGCAGTCGACCTTCTCGATCAACATGGTCGCTCTCGTCGACGGCGTGCCGCGTCAGATCAACCTGCGTGATGCCCTCGTCGCGTACGTGCGTCACCAGGTCGAGGTGATCACGAGGCGGTCACAGTTCCGCCTCGACAAGGCCCGGCGCCGTGAGCACATCCTCGAAGGCCGCCTCAAGGCGCTCGATGTCATCGACCGGATCATCGTCCTCATCCGCTCCAGTGACGATGCCGCGGCTGCTCGCGAAGGGCTGATGGCCGCGCCATTCGAGTTCAGCGAGATCCAGGCCAACGACATCCTCGACATGCAGTTGCGTCAGTTGACGCGTCTGTCGCGCATCGACCTCGAATCGGAAATCGAGCACGTGCGAGCCGACATCATCGACTTGCAGGAGATCCTCGACCGCCCCGAGCGGCTCAACTCGGTGATCCGCGACGAGATCATGGCGATTCGCGACGACTTCGCCACGCCACGCGTGTGCCAGCTCACCTACGACGACGGCGAGATGTCGATCGAAGACCTCGTCGACGACAAGGAACTCGTCATCGTCATGACGCAGGCCCAGTACGTCAAGGCAGTTCCGGCAGCGTCGTTCAAGACACAAGGCCGTGGCGGCCGGGGTGTGTCGGGCGGCAAGCTGAAAGTCGACGACATCGTCCGCCATGTCATCTTCACCACGGCCCATGCGCACTTGTTGTTCTTTTCGAACCGGGGCAAGGTGTACCGCTTGCGGGCGCTCGACATCCCCGAGCGTGAGCGCACGGCCAAGGGTATGCCGATCGTCAACCTGTTGCCGCTGCAGGCCGACGAGACGATCCAGGCGATCATCGACACCCGTGACTTCGCCGGTGAGCGATTCCTGTTCTTCGCCACCCGGAACGGCACGGTCAAGAAGACGGCCTTCGATGCCTACGACTCGAGCCGTCGTGACGGCCTGATCGCGATCAACCTCCGTGACGGTGACGAACTGGTGCGGGTGATCGAGACGAGTGGCAGCGACGACATCTTCATGGTCAGCCGCCGAGGCATGACCATACGCTTCACCGAAAGCGACGTGCGTCCCATGGGTCGTACCGCCGGCGGTGTGCGCGGTATGCGGTTGAAGTCCGACGATTCCGTCGTGTCGGTCGACGTCGCTCGCGACGACACGGCGATTCTGATCCTCACCGAGGCCGGGTTCGGTAAGCGCACCCAGCTCGAACGATTCAACGCTCAGGCCCGCGGTGGCCAGGGCGTTCGTGGTATCAGGCTCACCGGCAAGAAGGGTGAGGTCGTGGCAGCGTTCATGGTCGGCCTCGATGACGAGATCGTGGCGGTGTCCAACAACGGCATCACGATTCGGATGGAGGTCCGCTCGATCTCGTCGCAGGGACGTGATGCCACCGGTGTTCGGGTGATGAACCTCGACGACGGTGACGTCGTCGGATCGGTGGCGCCGATCCTGGCCACTGACGACGAGTGAGGCTCGTCGCCCATCGATCGGCAAGTTGTCGATCGGTGGGCGGCGACGTGTCCGGTGGCGAAACACTCGGCGGCGAATCGCCCGGATCGTGCGTGCCGCACTCTTTCGGTGACCGTGTATGGCCACCCACTCGACAATGGAAGTGGGAGGCGACATGCGCAGGTTACGACGGCTCGGTGCGGTGGAGTCGCGGCCGAGCGGCGTTCGGCCGAGCGATGCCGGGCAGGCTGCGCTCGTGGTGGTCGTCACCGCCGCAGTCCTGGGTGCTGCGTTGATGTCGGGGTTGGTCGAACTGGGCTCGACGATGCGTGAGCGGACGCACGCGCAGGCCGCAGCCGACGCCGCGGCGTTGGCATCGCTCGTTGGCGGCCGGTCGGTGGCGGTGTCGATGGCGATGGCGAACGGGGCCACGGTGGTCTCGTGGTCGCGCGGGCCGGGAGCCGACGAAGTGACCGTCGTCGTGCAGGTCGGCGACTCGGTGGCAACCGCCCGTGCGTCGAACGCTCCCTGAAGGCTCCGGGGTCGTCGTCGGCCGCTCGGTCGCACCTTGTGACAAGACCCTGAACGAGCAGGTGCGTACACTTGGCACGGTGAGTACGACCGAGCACGACCTCGACGCGTCGACGCTCGGTGGACTCGAAGAGAACGAGCCCGGATCCGATGGCGACACGGCTGCAAGGGAGACGGCTGCAGATGACCGGGCTGCAGATGACCGGGCTGCAGATGACCGGGCTGCAGATGACCGGGCTGCAGATGACCGGGCCGATCGTGCGGAAGACGTCGGCCCCGAGGAGCTGGGTTCCGACCAGCTCGGCTCCGGTGATCTGGATCCCGACGACGACCGATCCGAACCGTTCGTCTTGCCATCCATCGTGCCGGCAACCGAGATCGAGTCCGACACCGACACCGACACCGACACCGACACCGACACCGAGGAGGGCCGGTCGACGCCATCTCCCGACGACCTCGAAGTCACCGACGTACCGCTCTGCGACGATGTGCTCGACGAGCTGCGTCGGGCTGACATCGACGGCCCCAGTGTTCCGTTGTACTCATATGACGACAGCTCGTCAGCCCATCGACGGCCGATGCGTTCGCCGGAGTACGACCCGGCGCCGATGCCGATACCGATCAACGTGCCCCGGATTCTCGGGCGCAAGCCGAGGGTGCGTCGTGTCACGCGAGTGGTGCGTCACGTCGATCCGTGGAGTGTGTTCAAGATTGCGGTCATCGCGAACCTGCTTGTCTACGTCACCCTGCTGGTTGCGGGCGTACTGCTCTGGAACGTCGCGAACGCGACCGGCACCGTCGACAACGTGGAGCGGTTCTTCGAGTCGTTCGGTTGGACGTCGTTCGAATTCAACGGCGGCGAGATATACAACAGCGCCTGGACGGCGGGGCTGTTCCTGGTGATCGGCTTCACCGGATTGGCAGTGCTTGCAGCGACCATGTTCAACCTGATCACCGATCTCGTCGGCGGGATGAGGTTCACCGTGCTGGAAGAAGAAGTCGTCGAGATGCGGGCCTCACCGCTGCGCCGCTTCGTGGTGCGCCGGCCCGAACCGGAGATCCCGCTCGTGACCAGCGACGCCTCCGGCCCGATCATTCGCGAGGGCGTGGTGGACGACCGCCACCCCGATCAGGACCGCCACCCCGATCACGACTGACGACCGCCACCCCGACCGCCAACCGACGTCGTAGCGGGGGACCCGGGCCGATGTGCAAGGTCGGCGTCGGCCGATAACGTATTCGACTTGTCGGGGCTATAGCTCAGTCGGTTAGAGCGCATCCCTGATAAGGATGAGGTCACAAGTTCGATTCTTGTTAGCCCCACTCGACGCACCTCGTAGACGGTGTAGAAGGCCCCCGCAAGGGGGGCCTTCTACGTTCACAGGTCCGCGTCAAGAAACAGACACAGCCGATGGAGGTGCAACACCAGTCCGACGGTGAGTTGACCACGGTCCTGTTGGTTGAGGTACTCCAGTGCGGCGCTGTAGCCGGCGAACTCGACTCCCTCACCCCACCGCCGGCCGATCGACCCGTGGCAGCGCGGCGATGACGGCCGTTCTTCACACCGGCGTGCGTCGACAACTGAACTGAAGCCGGGTCCGTCCGGCAGAATGGACGGATGAGTCAGCGATGCCCTTGCGTCTCGGGGTCACCGTCGTGAAGATCCTGAGACGGGCCCTGTCGGCGGTCGTGCTCGCCGTCGCGGTTGCAGCGGCGCTGCGTGTTCGCGGCTCCGGTGGAACGCCGCCGCAACACGGCGGCTGGCGGCCGCTCGAACTACCGGAGCGTTGAGGTGGTGGGCCCGCGGATCGCGTTGGTCGGCCGAGGCGTCGTCGGGTTCCGGATCGCCCAGCGCATCCCGTTGCTCCTCGCCGACGGGGTCGTCATCGATGTCGACACACGCAATCGGGCCCGGGCATCTGCGGCGTTCGCGACGGTCGACGCCGTGATCCTCGCCTCGCCCGTGCCCCATGCCGGCCTCGCCGGCGAACTGATCGAGCGACGCATCCCGGTGATCTCGGTCGGTGACCAACTCGACGACGTCGTACAACTGATGGAGCTCCACGACGCGGCCACTGATGCCGACGCCTCGTTGGTGGTCGGGGCGGGGATGGCGCCAGGTTTGTCCGGTCTGCTCGCCCGATACCTTGCCGACCAACTCGCGTCGAGCGACGAGATCCACATCGCCGTGCACGGCACCGCCGGCCCGGCGTGTGCCCGCCAGCACCACCGCGCGCTCGCCGGCAACGCCGTCGGCTTCCATGACGGACGATGGGTTCGCCGAACTGCCGGTTCGGGCCGCGAGCTCTGCTGGTTTCCCGAGCCGGTCGGAGCGTACGACTGCTACCGAGCGGAACTCTCCTCGCCGTTACTGCTGCGCGATGTGTTTACCGACGTGTGTCGGATGAGCGCTCGGGTGTCGGCCAATCGACGTGATCGCCTCACCGCTCGACTCCCGATGCTGAGCGAGCCCCACGAGGAAGGCGGTGTCGGTGCGCTGCGGATCGAGGTACGTGGCGCCGACCACGGCGGTGGGCGCAGCACGCTCATCGCCGGTGTCGCCGAACTCGTCGGAACTGCAACCGCCGCGACGGCGACGGCCTTCCTCCACGCGGCACTCACGGGTGGCCTGCCGACGGGCGTCGTGCGGGCGGGTGATGCCCGACTCGACACCGTCGGGTTGCTCCGCACGGTGGAACGCCTCGGTGTGCGCCTTCAGGAGTTCACGGGCGTCCCGTACGCACCGGTCGGAGTCGCCGGAGCATGAGCGAGGCATTCGCCATGCCGTGGATGCCACCGGCGCAGATCGTTCGCGTCGAAGGTCGCGGAGAGTTCTTCGTGCGCCGGCATCAGCATCCCGATCCGAACGCCCCCACCGTGGTCCTGCTCCACGGATGGACGATGTCGGCCGACCTGCAGTTCTTCTCCGCCTACCGCGCGCTCGCCGAGCACGTGTCGTTCATCGGCCTCGATCATCGCGGTCACGGACGTGGGCTGCGGACTCTCGACGAGTTCTGCTTCGACGACGTGGCTGACGACAACGTGGCGGTCGCCCGACAACTCGGGGTGCGCCGGGCGATCCTCGTCGGCTACTCGATGGGTGGCCCGATCTCGCTGACCATCGCCCGGCGCCACCCCGAGTTCGTGACCGGCATCGTGGTGCAGGCGACGGCGCTCGAGTGGAGCGCGACGCGCCGGGAGCGGTGGATGTGGCACCTGCTGCCCCTGTTCGGGTCACTGCTCCGATCTCGTTGGTACCCGACGTTGCTGCACGGCGGATTGCCGAGATTCGTGCCGACCGCCGACGCGCTCAGGCCGTTATTCGGCTGGCTCGAAGCGGAGATCCAGCGTGGAAATTCCCGGACCATCAGTCAGGCCGGTTGGGCGTTGAGTCGCTTCGATGCGCGCCCGTGGGCTCGTGGGCTCGGGGTTCCCGCGGCCAGCTTGATCACGACCTCCGACCGGCTGGTGCCGCCACGCAAGCAGCGTGCGCTCGCCGCGGCACTGGGCGCAGATGTCCGGGAACTACGCGCGGACCACTCCGCTCCGTGGGAGCTTCCCGATCAGTTCGCGTCGATGACCGTCGAACTGATCGCCGACGTGGCTGAACGATCGAGCCCGGCGCCATCGTTCGACAGTCTCGCGACCTGATCGCTGAGCTGTTCGATCACCGAGGTGAGCCGGTCGAGGCGGTGATCGAGGTCTTCGCCCGTGACCATGCCGGACAGCGAGAGGCGCACGCTGGCGATCTCACGAGCCAGGAACTCGGTGTCGGCCTGCGTTCGTTCGGCCACTTGGCGGTCGGTCTCGGCCGTGAGCCGATCGCGGAACTCCTGACGGTTCTGCGCGAGCAGGATCAGCGGCGCGGCATACGACGCCTGGAGCGACAGCAACAGTGTCAGGAGGACGAGACCACGGCTCCAGGGGTCGAACTGGGCGCCCTCGGGGGGGACGATGTTGTAGAAGAGCCACACCACGACGACGACGGTCTGCCACACGAGGAACTGCGCTGTGCCGAGGTAACGCGCGATCGACTCGCTGAAGGCGCCAAACCTCTCCGGGTCGTACTGCACGCCGATTCGCCGAGCAGCGCGAGGTGCGGTGAGGTCTTCGCGGCGCTTCACGACGTCGCCTCCGCTGGGTCACGGGTCGGTCGCTGGCGCGTGCGCCATCCGGTGCCGAGCAGCCGGTCGATCACGTCGTCCACCGTGACCGCTCCGAGCAAGTGGCCGGCATCGTCACACACGGCCAGTGCCAGCAGGTCGTAGCTCGCCAGCCGCTCGGCCACATGTCGATCGGTGTCGTCGGGCACCAGGGTCGGGTCGTCGGCGAGGAGACGACCGAGCTCCATGTTCGGTGGCTCGCGCAGCAGCCGCTGGACGTGGGCGACGCCGAGGAACTTCCCGGTCGGCGGGCGGAACGGCGCCTGACACACGAACACCTGGGTGGCGATGCTGACCACCCAGTCGGGGTTGCGGATCTGCGCCAGCGCCTCGGCGACCGTGGCCGTCGGACCGAGGATGATCACCTCCGGCGTCATCAGACCTCCGGCGGTGCCCTCTTCATAGGACAGCAACCGTCGCACGACGTCGGCGTCGTCGTCGTCCATGACACCGAGCATCCGCTCCTGATCCGCCGGAGCCATCTCGCCGATCAGGTCGGCAAGGTCGTCGTACTCCATCTCGTCGAACACGCCGACGAGCCGGTCGAGGTCGAGCTTGGCCACGATGCGGACCTGCTCCTCTTCGGGCAGCTGCTCGAGCACGTCGGCGAGTCGTTCGTCGTCCATCGCCTCGGCCAGCTGTCGACGTTGGTCGAGCGGGAGGGCGCGTACGACCGCAGCGACTTCGGCAGGGTGAAAGTCGCGCAGGCGCGCCGCCTCGGCTTGCATTTCGGTCTGGGCGTCGAACAGCGCCGGCACTTCGTCGTAGTCGACGAGGCGGTAACTCGGTCGACGGCGCAGCGTGCTCTTGCGGGCCAGCCGTACTTTGTCGATGACCCACCAGGAGGATCGGCTACCCGTGTGCTCGCTGAGTGCGATGTCGCTGACCGTCTCGTCGCCGATCTTGCGGTCGATGAGATCGGCGCCGATCAGCATCTCACCTGGACGCGGCTTGAAGGGGTTGAGATCGACGTCCCAGCTGCGGAGGCGAGCACCGTCGCTGTCGAGGCTCGCCAGGCGATTGGCATTCACGAAGATGCGGCGTCGCTGGCTGCCGGCCACGAAGCCCACCACCCGTGGAGCGATCGGAGGATTGTTGCCGCGGCCCGGCCGGCCCGGGATGACCACGATGTCCTGGAGACGGCCGATCTGCGCGCCACCCGCGTCGAGGAGCGCAAGCCGCATGACCCGGAATGCGTAGATCAGGTCACCGGACATGCCGGAAGGTTACCGATGGCCGGGCGCCGGAAGTGGTTGGCCATGCGCGTCACCGACGGCCGGTGCGCCGCCTTGCTCGACGGTTCACCCGGCGGCAGGCGCGACCTCGACGAGCGTGTCGCTGTACGCGACGCCACCACCCCACTCGGTGAGGGTGTCGTTGGTGAGGCTGTTGGCGACCCGACCGTCGAGATGCGCGGCGCCCCACCAGCCGAACGGGATCGCCACGACCCCCGGTCGGAGTCGCCCCGTGACCTTCACCGACACCGTGATCGAGGCGCGGTCGTTCCACACCTGGGCGAGGTCACCGTCGAGCAGGCCGCGGCACGCGGCATCGTGTGCATCGAGCTCGATGAACGGGCCCCCTTCGGCCGGGCCATGTCGGGGAAGATGCGAGTACCCGGAGTTCAGGAACCTCGTGTGGTGTTTCGGTGTCAGCAACTGCAGTGGGAAGCGCGCCACGAGTGCCTGATCGCCGGCGGGGCCCTCACGGGGCGCCACGAACGTCGGCAGTCGCGGCCGGCCCATCTTCTCGAGCGCGCTCGACGCGAACTCGACGCGTCCCGACGGGGTGTCGAAACGCCCATCGCCGAACGGTCGGCCGTCGTGCGGGTAGGGCGCGCGTACCCAGCCGACCGCTCGGAGCTCGTCGAGATCGACGGTGGGGAGGGCCTGGGCCAGCAAGTCGTCGTCGCTGTCGAACAGGGCCGGTTCGGTGTAGCCCATGGCGCCCGCCAGGCGCCGGAACAGCTCGGTGTTCGAGACCGACTCTCCGAGCGGCGGGATCGCGGCGCCGTTCCAACCGACCCAGAGGTGACCCCACGGCAGCACGACATCATCGGTCTCGATCTGGGTCGTGGCCGGCAGGACGATGTCCGCGTAGCGTGCGGTGTCGGTCAGGAACTGCTCGTGTACGACGGTGAAGACATCGTCACGTTCGAGACCGATCCGGATGCGTTCGGTGTTCGGCACGATGACCATCGGGTTGCAGTTCCACACGATGAAGGCATGGACGCCCGGGCCCGTGTCCGCCCCGGCGTGTGGTGTCGTGAGGATCTCACCGAGGCGGCTCATGTTGAGGGTTCGTGGCTCGGGGCGGCCACCCCGGCGCGTCAGGTCGGGACGAATGAACGTGGGTACGTCCACGAGAGCATCGCTGTACGACCCGACGCTCTTGGCGATGCCGCCCCCGCGCTCGGCCCAGGCGCCGGTGAGGGCAGGCAGGCACGCCAACGTGCGAAAGAACATCGCGCCGTTCTCGTGATGCTCGGCGCCGATCAAGGTGCGGATCCCGGCCGGCCGCACGGTCGCGTAGTCGATCGCCAGGGTGGTGATCACGTCGGCCTCGACGCCGGTGACGACACCGGCACGTTCGGGAGTCCACTCGATCACCGACTCGCGCAACTCCTCGAATCCGATCGTGTGCTCGTTGATCCAGGCCTCGTCGGTCAACCCATCGCGGATGATGACGTGCATCATCGCCAACATCATCGCGATGTCCGTGCCCGGCAGCGGTTGGATGAACTGGTCGCCCCGCTCGACGTCGATGGCATCGGCGGTGAGGGTGCGGATCGGATCGATCACCACGACGCGGGCGCCGGCGGCTCTCGCCTGCTCGATCGTCGGCCAGAGGTGACGATTGGTGAGCTTGGTGTTCGTGCCCCACAACAAGATGAGCTTGGAGTGGATCAGCTCGAGCGCATCCATCGCTCGGCCACTGCCGTTGGTCATGCGCAGACCGGCGCCCACGGTCGGCCCGCAGATCTTGCGGTCGAGCCGTGAGGCGCCCATGTGGCCGAACAACCGGCCGCTCAACCCCGTCATCGCGAGCAGGCTCTGGTTGCCGGCATCGGAAAAGGGCAGCACCGCTTCGGCGCCGTGTTCATCGATCACGCCGTGGAGGCGAGCGGCGATCTCCTCGAGTGCTTCGGGCCAGGTGATCCGTTCGAACTCGCCGTCACCCTTCGGCCCGACACGGCGCAGCGGGTGCAACACTCGCTCGGGGCTGTAGACCCGGTCGAGGAAGTGGTTGACCTTCGGGCACAGCTCACCTGCCGAATATGGATGCTCGACGTTGCCGCGCAGCTTGACCGCGACGGGGCGCGGCCCGTTGTCGTTTCCGGCGTCGCCGATTCCGGCGTCGCCGATTCCAGGGGTGTCCACCGTGACCGACCACCCGCACGAGTCGGGGCAGTCATGGTGGCACGTGCCGTGGACGGTTCGGGTCGACACGGCTGGATGTTACCGCGAGGCGACGGACGACGAGGGATGGGATTCGGGGGTGTGACTCAGCGTGGGATTCGACGATGCGACGGTGGGATGCGGGGTGGGATGCGGGCGTCCGGCCACCCGGTCAGCGATGGATCGCGGATTCCACGATTGCCCGGAGGTGTGGCCAGGCGGCGGCGAACCCGGCGTGGAGTGGCAGGTCATCGACCCGATCGAGGGTGAACCAGCCGATCTCGTCGGTCTCGAAGTTCATCGATGAACCGAACGGCTCGTCGACTTCGACGACGACCGTCGTGTAGGCCCAGTCGGTGGCCGGCGTGAACACGTACTCACCGATGGGTCTCGGGATACCCGGTGCGACGCCGACCTCTTCGGACGCCTCGCGCAACGCGGCATCGAACGGGCTTTCCCCGAAATCGATGGCGCCGCCGGCACACGACCAGTTACCGCCTTCGTGGGCCATGGCCGACCGCTTCTGCAGCATGACCAAGGCGATGTCGTGATCGTCACGGAACACGAACACGACGCCCGCCGCCCCGTAGACGCCCCACCGGACATGCCCGTCACTGCATCGCATGAACCCGTCGCCCGTCCGTCGCTCGAACACCCCCCCAGCGTGACGCCCCACCTATGGTTTCGCAACCCGAGTTCCGACGGAGCCCACCGCCGGTCGTGCGCCTCCCCTCCGGTCCACCGGCGGACCGTCCACCCCCGTTGCGTTGCGATGAGTTCGAGCGCGCACGGGTCGCGCTCATGCTCATCGCAACCGGCGGACCGTCCACCCCCGTTGCGTTGCGATGAGTTCGAGCGCGCACGGGTCGCGCTCATGCTCATCGTAACCGGGGGAACGAATCGGGGGTCGCAGAGGTTGACTTCCGATCGTGAGGAACCAGACGACCCCAACCGACGCAGAGCAGTACGACCTGATCATCATCGGGAGTGGCTCGGGGAACTCGATTCCGGAATATCTGGACGACTGGAAGATCGCCCTCGTCGAGCGTGACGTGTTCGGTGGCACCTGCCTCAATCGTGGATGCATCCCCTCGAAGATGTTCGTGCTGCCCGCCGACGTCGCCGTGGCTGCACGGACCTCGGCGAAACTCGGCATCGACACCCAGTTCAACGGCGCCGACTGGGCGGGCATCCGTGATCGGATCTTCGGCCGGATCGATCCGATCTCGGAGAGTGGGCGCGAGTATCGAGCGACGGGCACCCCGAACGTCACGCTGATCGAAGGGACGGCGCGCTTCGTCGACGACAGGATCTTCGATGTCGACGGCCGAACCATCACCGCACCACACGTCCTGCTCGCTGCCGGAGCGCGACCGATCGTCCCACCGATCATCGGGCTCGTGGAAACCGGATTCCACACGTCGGATTCGATCATGCGCCTCCCCGAGCTCCCGAAGAGACTGGGGATCATCGGCGGTGGCTTCATCGCCGCCGAGATGGGCCACGTGTTCTCCGCGTTGGGCTCGAGCGTGACGCTGATCAACCGATCGAACTCGCTGCTGCGCGAGTTCG
Source organism: Ilumatobacteraceae bacterium (assembly GCA_963703525.1). Taxonomy (GTDB): domain Bacteria; phylum Actinomycetota; class Acidimicrobiia; order Acidimicrobiales; family Ilumatobacteraceae; genus Sva-07. Next base: position 43,608 of record CAVPET010000059.1, read on the forward strand.
ATCACGACATCGCCCGGCGGTTCACCGAGCTGTTCGCGGCGCGGGTCGATCTCCGTCTCGGGCACGTGCCGACCAGGGTCCAGCGGGTCGCGGAGGGCATCGAGATCACCGGCGTCGGGTTCTCGGTCGTCGTCGATGAACTCCTGCTCGCGACGGGGCGGGAGCCGAACAGTGATCTGCTCGACGTCGACGCCGGTGGGGTCGCGTGCCATCACCACGGCACGATCCAAGTCGACGACACGATGGCGACGAACGTGGCCGGTGTCTGGGCGATCGGCGACATCGCCAACCCGTATCAACTCAAACACCTTGCCAACGCCGAGGCGAGGATCGCATTTTGGAACATGGCGCATCCCGACGAGCTCCGCCACCAGAGCTACAAGGCCCTGCCGAGCGGCGTGTTCTCGAATCCACAGGTCGCCACCGTCGGCCTGACCGAGCAGCAGGCCGTCGATCAGGGACGTTCGTTCGTCGTCGGCTACCGGGAGTACGCGAGCACGGCGTACGGATGGGCTCTCGTCGACGAGACATCGTTCGCCAAGGTGCTGGTCGACACCGAGACCGGCTTGATCATCGGTGCGCACATCATCGGCCAACAGGCGACGTCGTTGATCCAGCCGCTCGTCCAGGCAATGGAGTTCGACCAGCCCGCCGCAGATGTCGCCCGGGTGTTCTACATCCACCCGGCATTGACCGAGGTGGTGGAGAACGCCCTGCTCGCCGCCGTCGCCAACATGGCGTGATCGAGCGCTGACCCGATGGGAGTGACCACGGAGCCGGGCGGGCGCCCCTCGGGCCCGGTGCGCCGTCCCACGTCAGGTCGGTGTGGCGTCTACGTCAGGTCGGCGAACTCGCGGCTCATCCAAATCGAGTCGTCGACAGTGAAACCGTGCCGCTCGTAGAAGGCCCTGACGCGGGCGTTCGGTGATTCGGTTTCGAGGAAGATCCGCACGATTCCCTCGGCACGTCCCAGATCGATGACGTGTTCCAGTAGGAGCGCACCGAGGCCGTGGCCGCGCCTGGTCACGAAGATCTCGTCCAACACGGCTTCTCGCCCTCCGGCCTCGATCGACCACCCCCAGGTGAGCACTGCGTAGCCCGACCGGTTGTCGACGATCCAGACCTGGCCGTGCCGGTCGTCGACCAGTAGCGGCTCGAACGCCCCGACCGCACGACGTTCGTCGAACGGGTGGCCGTCGATCCGACAGAACTCACGGTGCAGGTCGACCAACGCCGCCAGATCGTCGACACCCGCACGGCGGATCAACGGGACATCGACGCGCATGACTCGACGGTAATCTCGGCGTCGGTGGATCGCGCTCCCGAAGCCCCCGGTGCCACGAATCGGCCTTCGAGCCGACACACAACTGTCATCCCTTGACTTCCTGGCTGTCATCTGGCCGCGCTAGACAGCGTGACGTTGTGCGACGTTCATCGTTCAGTGAGGCCACGTGAGACCTGACATCGTCATACGAAACGGCACGGTCGTCGACGGCACGGGAGCGCCGTCGCGTCGGGCGGATGTGGCGATCAGCGGCGACGTGATCACCGCGATCGTGTCAGCCGACGACGGCGGGGTCGATGACGTAGGCCGTCGCGAGATCGACGCCGACGGCCGCCTCGTCACCCCTGGCTTCGTCGATATCCACACCCACCTCGACGGGCAGATCGCGTGGGATCCGATCGCAACGCCGATCTGTTGGCACGGTGTGACGAGCGTGGTGATGGGGAACTGCGGTGTCACCTTCGCGCCGTGCAGGCCCGACGACCGGGCGACACTGGCCGAGATGATGGAGAGCGTCGCGGACATTCCCCGCGACACCATCCTCGATTCACTGTCGTGGGACTGGGAGACGTACGGCGAGTACTACGAGTCGATCGACCGGCTACCGAAAGGCGTGAACACGGGTGGTCTCGTCGGCCACTGCGCACTTCGTACATACGTGATGGGTGAGCGTGGACTCGACGAGAAGCCCGCTGCCGGCGACGACATCGTGGCGATGGCGCGTCTCGTCGACGAGGCGATGTCGGCGGGAGCGCTCGGCGTGTCGACGAGTCGAACGTCACGCCACCGGGTGCCCGATGGTCGCGCGGCGCCCGGCACGTATGCGGCCGCCGATGAATTGCTGGCCTTCGCCGAGGTGCTCGGCCGTCACGGAGCCGGTGTGTTCGAAGCTGCGATGCGGCTCGGTGAAGGTGACGATCCGTTCGGCAGCTCGCGGGCCGAGGTCGCGCTGATGGGAGAGATCAGCCGGCGCAGTGGCCGCCCGGTCAGCTTCGGGCTGACGCAGAGCGATTGCCGGCCCGGCCTCACCGAAGCGGTCATCGAGTTCGTGAAGCGGGAGAACGCGGACGGCGCGAACCTCCGACCGCAGACCACGGCACGCGGTATTGCTGTTCTGTTCGGATTCGACACCCGTACACCGTTCGACGCGGCGCCGTCCTGGAAGGAACTCGGCGACGTGGTGACCGGACGCAAGCTGCAGATGCTCCGCGACGCGACCTTCCGCCAGACCCTCATCGCCGAGGCCGATGTGCACGGCGCCACGGTGGATCTCGAACGGCTGTTCATCCTCCCACCGGGTGAGGACGCGCGTTACGACTGTGATCCTGCGTGGTCGCTGGCGGCAATCGCTGCCGCCCGTGGTGTCAGTCCGGCAGCGGCACTGATCGAACTGGCGCTCGAGACCGATGGCCACGTGGTGGGGAGCATGCCCTTGCTCAACCAGGACCTCTCGGTCGTCGAGTCGATGCTCGACGATCCGCTCGTCACCCTGGGGCTTGCCGATGCCGGGGCGCACGTGAGCCAGATCATGGACGCGAGCCAGCCGACGTTCTTCCTGACGTACTGGATCCGCGAGCGCTGTCGGTGGGGTATCGAAGAGGCGATCCGCCGGCTCACGTCCGACACCGCCGACCTCTTCGGCATCTCACGTCGGGGTCGGCTGGTGGAAGGCAACTTCGCCGACGTCAACGTGATCGACTTCGATCACCTGTCACTGCCCCATCCCGAGTACGTGGCCGACCAGCCGCACGGCGCCGGCCGCTACGTCCAGGGTTCATCCGGGTACGACCACACCTTCGTGAACGGCTGCGAGTTGATGGATCACGGAGAACACACCGGCGTCCTCGCCGGCCGCATCCTCCGATCGAACTGACCCGCGCCAGTCGTTCGTCGCAGCCGGAGCCGTGTGTCACCGTCCCGGTGAGGAGTGTCACCGTCCCGGTGCGAGGCGGCGGCGGAGTTCGACGTAGACGGGTTCACCCGCGAGCGCGATCAGTTCGTCGCGCATCGAGTCGACGACCGGCTGATCCCCGCTGTACGCCTCGCCGCCGCCGGCGGTAGCACCGTCATCATCACCGGTGCCGGCAGGAGGGGGTTCGGTGCAGCACCAGGCCATCGTCCGGCCGTGCTCACCCCAGTCGGGCCGGCCCCAGCGACGCACGGTGGCCGATTCGGTCCGGTCGTCGATCTCCTCCCAGTCGATTCGCAGCGGGAGTTGCCAGCACACCGACGGCTTCCACTCGGTCGGTGAGTCGCCCGCAGCGCGTGCGGCCAGGTGCAGCGCGCACCCCTCGCCGCCGGGGAATCCGGGTCGGTTGAGGAAGATGCAGGCATCGTCGATGACCCGGGTATGGGATCGCTCGGCGTCACCGAAGATGCCACGGCCGCCGTCATGGGCGTCGGCGTAGTACTCGAACTGCTCCGGCGTGAGCATCGAAGCGTACGCGGACACGGTCATCGCTTCGGCTTGGCCGGCCGGTCCGTCACCGAAGTGCGCGCCGAGCGAACAGCAACCCTGGTTCAACTCTTCGGCCTCGATGGCCAGGATGCCCTTGCAACCCTTGCCGAACAGGCAGGTCCAGTTCGACTCGAGGAAGCTACGTTCGAAACGCCACAGCGTGTTGCCGTCGGCGATCTCCACGACGTCGCCGAACGGTCGAGGGGCCGATGATGTCATCGCCGTCGATCGTAGGCCGCACTATGTTCGAACACGTGGAGTTCACCTGCCCCCGCTGCCGGGTACCGACGATCGAGGAGTTCTACGGGCCGTGCCCGGAGTGTCGCGGTGCGCTGAGGACGAAGTTCGACCAGGCCAGCCGGGTGGTCGACGTGGCCGAATACGAACCGAAGATGAACGTCACCCCGAACGCGGTCGCCCTCAAGGACGACTGACCGGCCTTCGGGCGCGGCGGACGTCGGCCCGAACGGGTCACACCGCGTCGGATCAAGGACCGGTATCGTGATCCGGTTCCTTTCCGCAACACCCCACCTCGGGGACGTAGCTCAGTTGGCTAGAGCACCTGCTTTGCAAGCAGGGGGTCGTGGGTTCGATTCCCATCGTCTCCACCAGGAAGATCGTCAAATGCGCCCCGAAGTCGCACCTTCCACCGCATCAGAACCCACGCGGCTTCCGGCTCACGGTGCGGCCGAAGTGCCCGGTGTCACTCTCTCGGAATCCCGGGCCGTCAGGTGTGATCGGGATGGGGTACCGCGACGACCTCGAGCCCATCGATTCCGATGAAGTCGCTCGGATTGCAGGTGTACACGGGAAGCTCGACTGCGACCGCGGTCGCAGCGATCATCGTGTCGTAGGCCCGTGCTGTCGGCTTGCGGCCGCTGCGCCTCAACGACGCCGCGACGCCGCCGAAGGCTCTCGCGGCGGCAGCATCGAAAGGAAGTGGATCGAAGTCTGCTTCGGCAGCCTGGAGATGAGCTTGGCGTGCGACACGGTCTTGGTCGGTCGTGGCCACGAGCGGGCCGACAGACAGTTCCGCCAGGGTCACCGCAGTGATGAATGCTTCATCGGGCAGGGCATCGATCGCCGTGATCCGTCCGAGAAGGATCAGGGTGCTCGTGTCAAGAACACCGGGCTTGCTCACAATGATGAGTCGATCACGGAATCGAGATCGCGGCGAAGCTCGGCAGGATCGACCAGAGGAAGGTGGGCGCGCCGACGCACCAGCTCTGTGATGGGCGCCGCGCTCGAGCGCAGGGGACGGAGTTCGGCGACCTGCTTGCCGCGACGCGTCACCGTCACGCGTTCGCCACGGGCCACGCGATCAACAACCTCGCCGCCGTGGTTGCGCAACTCTCGAATCGACACGTCAGTCATGTCCCTCAATGTATTACTAGTGATACATTGAGCGGGTTGACGATCAACAGCACTCGGGAACTGTGGGACCTCGAGACGAGATCGGGCCACCGCACGATCTCGTCATTGGCGCTTGTTCGGGATGCGGTCAGTTGGACCTCGAGGTTGACGAAGCGCCATCTCCGCTCCGTGCGGGGCGACCGTCGCGAGTACGGCAACGGCCTCGCCGTGGGACCGGCATCGAGACCGAACATCGACACCTGGGCGATCGTGCGTTGACGGACGCGTCGACCGGCGCACCGTTACCGACCATCTGCGCAGAGAACCGGGGCTCCTGCGTTCCCGCACCACCTCCCTGATTTCCGCACGCAGCGGGTCGCCACGCTGCCGCCTGCCGACCGCTCGGTAGCGCTCCGCAGAACCACGGCCTACCGGTCGAAGCGATCACTCGAGTTCGGTCAAGCAGTGCACCGGTATTCGCGGTCCGCCGCGTGCGAATGCGCCGGTTCGCGAGGAGCATGCACCCCGCCTTGGGTCGCGATCGCCGAGTGGGCCGCGAAGTACCGTCAGTCCTTGGTGATCTTCCAGGTCCCGTCGGCCAGCGGCTTGTCGGGGTGCTGGACGTTGAGGAACAGGGTCTTGGGGTCCTTGCCGAAGTAGATGCCCGAGATCTCGGCACCGGTGTCCTTCAGTGAAGCGAACTGCTCCACGAGGTCGGCCGCACCGTCGTGGTCGTTGTCGACGCCGGCGACCCAGATGTCGGACAGGTAGTTGTCCTCGACGATCCACAGACGGCCGTTGGGACCCTGGGCGAGGTTGTCGGGGTTGTTGAACCCGGTCACGCCGGCGCCGCTGTCCTCGACCGCTACGTTGAGGCCCTTCTCGACGAACGTGGTCAGCACGTTCTTGTCGAGGTCGATGGCGACGACGCGGTCCTCGCTGGTGTTGGCGACGTACAGCGTGCTGCCGATGACTTCGACATCCTCCGGGCGGCCGAACTCGGTCGCGTTCACGGTGTTCGCTGCGGCGTCGGCGTCGACGATGACCTGGTCCATGTCGAGCGCAACCCATTCGAATGCGCCGACCTTCTGCTGGTAGGCGTCCGAGTTCCACAGCTGCTGGGCGTCGGTGAGACCGGTGAGCTTGAGGGCGTAGAGCCGGCCGTCGGAGAGGTCGGCCCGTTTGGTCGGCACGAACTTGTAGATCGAACCGCCGTTGAGTTCGTCGATGACGAACACCGTGCCGTCGGCAAGGGCCTCGATGCCCTCGTGACGAAGGATGCCGGCCGCGGCACGCTCCTCGACGCCGACAACCGTCGTCGGGTCTTCGGGGTCGAGAAAGGCTTCGAACAGGCGGCCGCCGGTGGTCTCCTCGGCGAACAGCAGGGTGCCCCACGGGGTCCAGCGAATGCCGTCGAGGCGACGCCAGCCGGCGTTCTGGGCGATGACCTTGGTCTCGCCGGTTTCGAGGTCGATCACCGACAGGGCCCCGTTGCCGCCGACCTCATGGGTGCGGTACAGGTACCGGCCGGCGCGGACGCCCGTCTCGTTGACGGTGTTCATGTCGGTCAGGTCGTCGACACCACCATCGTAGATGTCGAGCACGGTCTCGTCGGCGACCATGGTCTGGTTGTAGCCCTGCGGGATCACGAATGGCTCGGTCCAGTCGGCCGACGCCGCACCGTAGGGGGTGCCGGCGATCGGCTCGAAGCGCATTGGACCTTCGGCCGCTTGGATGACGGCCGGGGCCGCAATGCCGGCGATGACGGAGGCGCACAGAGCGCCGGTGACGATGTGGTGACGCATGAATCTTCTCCTTGGGGTTGTGGGTACGCGGCACCGTAGGAGGCGTACATGTCGCCCAGGTGGCCGCGAGCTTTCGTGTGGATGCCAACCGGATGAACAGTCGCAATCACCCACCAGCCACGGCCCTGACTGTCGTACCCCTGTTCGGCCGCGACCGTGCCCGGTCGCGGCCGACCTCGATCCTCGGGACTTCTGGCTGCGGTAGTCGCGTTGAGGTTCAGCGGGGTGGGAAGCCGAAGCGGATGAGCCGGGCGGCGACCGGCGGGTCGGCGAATTGATGGAGGCGGCGTCCGGATGGCAGGCATCCCTGTTCGGGTGATCTCGTCCACATCGCGGGCAAGTGCGGGTCCGGTCCGCGAGGTGCTGTTCATGTCCACGACAGGCTCCGAAAATCCGGACTCCGTAGCTTCTCGTCCGTTCATCTGGCCAACGAACACACGAACAGTCGGTGAACACTCGTGAACACTCTGAGGAGTCCCATGCGGAAGCGAAGTGCCCTCCGATTTGCTGTGCCGCTGCTCGCGTCGCTCGCCCTCGTGGTGAGTGCATGCGGGAGCGACGACGAATCCAGCACCGATACCGCCACTGATGCGCCAACCGAAACCGATGCAACCGAAGGAACCGATGCAACCGAAGGAACCACTGCAACCGAAGGAACCGATGCAACCGAAGGAACCACTGCAACCGAAGGAACCACTGCCACTGACGGCGCCGAACCCGCATCGTCCGATGCTCCCGAACCAGTCGCTGACGGCGAGACCATCAAAGTCGGCGTCCTGCACTCGTTGAGTGGCACGATGTCGATCTCCGAGGTTGCGGTGCCCGATGCGGAACTCCTGGCGATCGAGGAGACCAACGAGGCCGGCGGTGTGCTCGGCAAACAGTTGGAGCCGGTGGTCGAAGACGGCGCATCCGATTGGCCGACCTTCGCCGAGAAGGCCGAGAAGCTGCTGACCGTCGACGACGTCGCGGTCGTCTTCGGTGGCTGGACCTGGCGTCCCGCACAGCGATGCTGCCGGTATTCGAAGGTCTCCAGCCGTCGATCATCCACGAGATCGAGGACACGATCGCCAACCTTCACCAAACGACGGGCATGACCATGCTCCTCGTCGAGCAGTACGTCGAGTTCGCGCTTCGCCTCGCCGATCGGTACGCCGTCATGGACGGTGGCCGCATCGTGTCGTCGGGCGACACCGAGTCCGCGGACCTCGCGTCGTTCGCGGGCCTGATGGCGGTGTGAATCCTCATAGCGTTGCCGCGACAGCCGCCGAGGTGTGAGCCGTGGAGACCGAAATCGGTCTCCACGGCTCACAGTTCGTGTCGGCGACTGGCTGCAGGCCAGTCGAGTTCGCTCAGCTGGGACGACGGCTCAGCTTCGTCAGGCCCAGCCCGCCCATCAGTGATGCCGGCCCGGCGAAGAACAGCGTCCACGACGAGCTACCCGTCGAGGGGAGCTCCGTCATCGTGGGCGACACCGGGGCTGATGCTGCGGGTGCAGCAGCGGCGACGCTGACCGCAGATTCCGGCGACGGTGCGGCAGGTGGCGCCGTCGGTGCGGCAGTCGGAGGGACCGGCCCGCAAACTTCGGTCCTCGGCGGAACGGCCGGAGTAGAATCGTTCAGACATGATGCGTCCGTCAGCTTCGGCAAGGGAGCGGGGAAGGTCGACGTCCCGACGAGAACGTAACCCTTCGTCGCCGTGGTGGTGAAGCTCCCGTCAGGGTTCGTGGTCCAGGTCAGGCCGGTCTTCGCCTCCGGAGTTCCGGTACCGGCAGCGGCACACGTCGGCGCGGTGTAGACCACGTCGGCGGTGATCTTCACAGGCGGCCTGTCGGTCGGAGGCGTATCGCTCGTGCACACGATCCAGTGACTGACGCCTGCGGTCTCACCCCCGTTGTTCGACGGTGGGTGGTACTGAGCGTCTACTTTGGGATCCTCATACACGGCGTTGCCCTTGCCGTCTCCCGTGTCCTCGGCGCCACCCTTGACGACGAGCAGGACGGGGCCGGCGCCTTGAGCGTGACGGCCGAACCGTCCGACGACGAATCGGCGAAGTCGCCTGAACCCACGTCGTGTTTGATGCAGGTGGTGCCTTCGGTCTGCCAGTACGCAGCATCGTTGGTGTTCGTGGTGGTCGCCGACACGCCGGCCGACGTCAGAGCGAGCCCTCCGAGCAGCACACCTGCTGCCGTGAGTCCGCCGAGGAGCAATTGTTTCATTGTTTGTAACCGCCTTCTGATGGTTCGTCTGGGATTGCCACTCTACGTAGTATTCGGCCGCGACAACCGTGAAGATTTCCCTCTCTGAACCACTCTTGGCGGTTGCTTGCCCACTCGTTGACAATCGGGTGTTGCGTCAGTGCGTCGTCAGGAGCCGCGCCACAGTCTCTCGACACTGCATCTCCAGGCGCACGACAGCGGATTCGAACTCACGGCGTGCCATCCCTGTCGGGTCGGGTACCTCCGGTGCGGTCCCTGCCAGGTAGTCACGCGCGGTGCGGTCGGCCGCCAGCTGCTCGATCCACGTCGGCAGATCGTTGCCGTGCGGAAGGGCATCGCCGGCCCGGTCGAGGAACTCGGGAAGGGTGAACGCCCGCCGGAACGTGGGCGGTGACATGGCCGCGATGCGCACCACGTGATCCCGCTCCGCGGTGAGCACGAGATCGGCGCCGACCACATCGTCACGGGTGATGCGGCGGCTCCGATGAGCGGAGATGTCCAGACCTCGGCGCTCCATCGCCTCGACCGCCTCGGCGATCGAGGCAAGCCCCTCCGGCCCGAACCCTGCCGAGGTCACCGCGACCATCATGCGCTCCGAGGCGCTCGACGAGCATCGACTCGAGCAGCGCCGCCATCATCACCGAGCGCGTCCGATTGTGGCTGCACACGGTGACCACACGGAGCTTGCCCTCACGGCCGTTCACGTACGAACTCCCTCACGACGCCGTTCACGTACGAACTTCCTCACGACGCCGACTGTAGGGGTCACCGAACTGTGAGCGGTCCATACCGATATCGGCCGCGAGCACTCACAGATCCTGCGTGAGCACTCACAGATCCTGTTGGCCGGGCGATCAGCCGCACCGTGTCAGCGGTCAGCGGGCGACGGTCAGCGGTCAGCGGGCGACGGTCAGCGGGCGACGGTCAGCGGTCAGCGGGCGACGGTCAGCGGGCGACGCGAGCCTGGATGGCGCGTACCCAGTCGTCGGCCTCGTGCCACCGGGCGTCGGCGTGCTCCCGAGCGGTCTCGGCGTGGGCGCCGGCCGCCGGATAGGAGCCGAGGAACTTCACCCCGCCCTGCTTGGCGTGTAGCGCGCGCGATCGTGTCGGCCAGTAGTTCGTCGGCCACGTGGGATTCGGCGTAGACGATGAAGCAGTAGTCACCCAACCCACCGGCCTTCGTCGGACGGCTCGTCAGGTTCGACAGGTTGATCCGGCGGGCAGTGAACTCCTGCAGGATCGACACCAGACTGCCCGGCTCGTCCGCGCGTTGATAGATGACCAGCGCCGTGCGATCGTGGCCGGTCGGGGCAGGCACGCCGTCGCGGGCGACCAACACGAAGCGCGTCTGGTTCCCTTCGTGGTCGGCGATGTCGGCGGCGATCACCTCGAGGCCGTACATCTCGGCGGCCACACGCGGAGCGAGGGCCACGCTCGGGCCGCTGTCGGCGGCGACGATTCGGGCGGCCTCGGCCGTGCTGTTGGCCGCTCTGATCTCCGCCGCCGGAAGCTGCGCACGAAGGAAGTGGTGGCACTGGGCGGTGGCGACCGGAATCGAGTACACCTCGACGACATCGCCGAGGGCAACGCCGGGTCGGGCGAGGAGGCAGTGTTCGATGTCGATGACCACCTCGCGCACGATGAGCAGCTCGTGGTCGAACGCGAGCGCATCCTGCGTGAAGTTGACCATTCCCTCGATCGAGTTCTCGATCGGCACGAGGCCGAGATCGACGTCGCCGCTCTCGACGGCGTCGAGCACGTCGGGCACCGACCGGAACGGAACCTGCTCGGCGTCGGCGAGATCGGCGAGCGTGTTCAGGGCCTGTTGCGTGAACGTGCCGAAGGGACCGAAGAAGCCGACACGCTGCGCCATGGTCGGCCAGGCTACGTCGGTGGCCCGGTCACATGGCACGATGAATCCGTGGACGAAGCGACCCTGCGACAGCTCGTCGACGACGTGCGTTCGGGAAGCGTCGAGCCCGACACGGTGGTAGCACGACTTCGGCGCCTGCCCTTCGCCGACGTGGAAGGGGCCTCGGTCGACCACCATCGCCAGCTCCGACAAGGGATGCCCGAAGCGATCTATGGCCCGGGGAAGCAACCCGATCAGTGCGCACGGATCGTCACCGAACTCCTCGACCACGGCACCGGCCCCGTGCTGTTGACGAGAGCGACGGCAGAGCAACGAGCCGCCTGTCTTGCCGTCGACGGCGACGGGTTCGAGATGGGCGGATGCCTGCTCTGGCGACGGCCCGGGCAACTCCTCGACGCCGATGTCGTCGTCGTCACCGCGGGTACCGGTGATCTGCCGGTCGCCGACGAGGCGGTCATCACCCTCCAGGCACATGGCATCGACGCCCGTATCGTCGCCGATGTCGGTGTCGCCGGCCTCCATCGGCTGCTGGCGCGACTCGACGACATCACCGACGCCGAAGCAGTGATCGTGGTGGCCGGGATGGAGGGTGCGCTGGCGAGTGTGATCGGGGGCCTCACCGGCGCGCCGGTGATCGCCGTGCCGACGAGCGTGGGGTACGGCGCGGGCCTCGAAGGCGTGACCGCGTTGCTGGCGATGCACGCCTCGTGCGCGAGCGGGGTCACCGTGGTCGGCATCGACAACGGGTTCGGCGCCGCGTGCGCAGTGGCGAGAATCATGAGCGGACGCCGCGATGGCTGACGCGGTTGGCCCGCATCGGATCGCCTGGTTCAACTGCCAGGCCGGTGTCGCCGGTGACATGACGCTCGCCGCGTTGGTCGACGCCGGCGCCGACCCCGACACCGTGGCCGGGATCGTCGCGGGCCTCGGGATCGACGGCCACGCGATCATGTTCGAACGGGTGCAGCGCTGCGGCGTCGGAGCGACCCGGGTGAACATCGTCACCGACACCGACACAGCGCTGCATCAGCCCGAGCCCGAGCCCGAGCCCGACGACGACGCACACGCACACGCACACGCACACGAGCACAGTGCCGCACACGATGACGATGACGGGCCCGGGGAACGGCGCGGCCGGGTCGTCCATCGACCGGTGCGAGAGATCTACGCGCTCCTCGACCGGGCCGATCTTCCCGGGCGTGTGCGCGGCCGGGCGCGCAACGTGTTCGCCCGGCTCGCCGAGGTCGAAGGATTCATCCACGGCGTCGTGCCGGACGATGTCGAACTCCACGAGGTCGGCGCGATCGACGCGATCGTCGACGTCGTCGGAGTGTGCGCGGCCCTCGAGGCGCTGGGTGTCGACGAGATCCGGTGCAGCCCGATCGCCGTCTAC
>CAVPET010000060.1:0-29382 GCA_963703525.1 Ilumatobacteraceae bacterium
GACGATGTATTGCTGCCGAACGACGAGATCGGAACGATCACCCAACCGGTTCCGTTGTCGGGTCGTGGCGTTGCCGTGCGGTTGGCGGCCGACGGCCTGCCACTCACGGCGCCGGGCGACTGGACGGTCTCGGTGAATGCCATCACCGAGACCGGCGTGGTGAACACTCCCTCGCAGGGGTTCACCATCCGCAACGCCGACGGCTCGGCGCCGACCACGAACATCACGATCCCACCGCCCGTTGTCGTCCCCATCGACACGACAACCACCGTCCCCGGCTGAGCCGACGCACAGACGCGCCGTACCGGCGCACCGGCGCGTCGGGCCAGGCTGAACGCGGCGGCGACCCCCACCGAGTGCATCTCACCGTCGTCGCCGGACAGACCGAGCGGCAGAGAGCCGACTCCGCGGCCACCCTTGTGGAGGCGGTATCCGGCCACCGCACAGTCGACCGTTCGATCGTGCGTCACCTTCACCAGCGCGCGCTTGCCCGGTTGGTACACACCGTCGAGCAGCGAGCGATCACCGGCGGCGAGCAGGTCGAGCGGATTCTCCCTGCGCCGCGTCGGCATCTGAACGTCTGGCGCCACTCGGATCAGGTTGCATGACATCGCACTGTCGTCGATCCACGCCGACCATCGAGCAGCCAGTAGCGTCGCGGGGGTGACCATGCCGATGCAGGACAAACTCGACGACCTTGCGCAACGGCGGGAACAGGCGGTCCATGCCGGCTCACAGCGTTCGATCGATCGCCAGCACGAGAAGGGCAAGATGCTCGCGAGGGAGCGGCTCGACTACTTCCTCGACGACGGATCGTTCCACGAACTCGACATGTTGGCCCGCCATCGCGCCCACGCCGCGGGCCTCGAGGACCGGCCGTACACCGACGGTGTCGTCACCGGGTGGGGCACGGTCGACGGCCGCAAGGTCTTCGTGTTCTCGCAGGACTTCACCGTTTTCGGCGGCGCGCTCGGCGAGGTGTTCGCGGAGAAGATCCACAAGCTGATGGACCTCGCGCTGAAGGTCGGTGCTCCGGTCATCGGGTCTCAACGACGGTGCGGGCGCCCGCATCCAGGAAGGCGTCGTGAGCCTCGCCAGTTACGGCGGCATCTTCCATCGCAACGTGCTGTCGTCGGGCGTGATCCCACAGATCTCGGTGATTCTCGGGCCGTGCGCCGGCGGCGCCGTGTACAGCCCGGCGATGACCGACTTCATCTTCATGGTCCGCGAGTCGAGCCACATGTTCATCACCGGCCCCGACGTGGTCAAGACCGTCACCGGCGAAGACGTCACGCTCGAGGAGCTCGGCGGGGCGATGAGCCACGCCGTCCAAGTCCGGGGTGGCCACGTTCGTCGCCGCCGACGAGAAGTCGTGCCTCGACGACGTGCGCTTCCTGCTGTCGTTCCTGCCGTCGAACAACCTCGAAGAGCCACCGATCGAGGATCTCGGCGACGACCCCGATCGGCTCTGCCCTGAGCTGCGCGAGATCCTGCCACCGAGCCCGAACCTGCCCTACGACATGACCGAAGTGATCCGTCACGTGGTCGACGACGGCGAGTTCTTCGAGTACTTCCCGCACTGGGCGAAGTCGATCGTGTGCGGGTTCTCCCGGATCGACGGCAAGCCGGTCGGCATCGTCGGCAACCAGCCGAAGATGCTGGCCGGCGTGCTCGACATCGAGTCGTCCGAGAAGGCGGCCCGGTTCGTGCGTACGTGCGACTCGTTCAACATCCCGCTGATCACGTTCGTCGACGTGCCCGGGTTCCTGCCCGGCGTCGACCAGGAGTACGGCGGCATCATCCGCCACGGCGCCAAGCTGCTGTACGCCTACTGCGAGGCGACCGTGCCGCGCATCCAGGTGATCACCCGCAAGGCTTACGGCGGCGCCTACGTCGTGATGAACTCGAAGTCGATCGGCGCGGACCTGGCGTTCGCATGGCCGACGGCCGAGCTCGCCGTCATGGGCCCGCAGGGCGCCGTCGAGATCGTGTACCGCCGCGAGCTGCAACAGGCCGCCGACCCGATCGCTCGCCGCGCCGAGCTGGTGCTCGGAGTACACCGAGAAGTACGCCAACCCGTACGCCGCGGCCGAGCGCGGGTACATCGACGACGTGATCGACCCCGCCGAGACACGCCGCAAATTGGTCGCCGGGCTGCGGATGCTGTCGACCAAGCGCGAGGACCTCCCGGCCCGCAAGCACGGCAACGTGCCACTCTGACGAGCCACTGATGAGCATCGATCCGCTGCTCCCGCCGCGACCGTCCGGCGCCGTCCCACCGCCTCCTCCGCCTCCTCCGCCACCACCGTCTCCTCGGCCACCGTCTCCACCACCACCGTCTCCGCCGTCTCCGCCACCGCCACCACCGGCGGGCCTTGCGTCGTCTTCGGCTCCGCCGCCTCCTCCCGGTTCGGCGCCACCGGCGACACCCGATGACCTCAGCGACCTGCTCCGGCAATTGCACGACGAAATGGAACTCGGTGAGCAGACGCCGACCGTCCGGGTGGGCGCACCGACCACGCTGCCGACCGACGTGTCGCGGCCGGCCAGGGCGGCGTCGGTCTTCATCGAGTCCGGAGCCGGCATCGCCTTCCAGCCGACGTTCGCCTCGTTCGGCGAGCGGTTGCTCGGGTTGCTCATCGACGTGCTCGTCCTGACCGTGCTGTGTTCACCGGGGATGCTCCTCCTCCTCACCGGATCGGGCGTCGTCATCGTGGTCGGAGTGGTTCTCGTCGTCGTCGGCTTCTGCGTTGCCACCGTGGTGTACGCCAAGGGCGTGTCGTCGAGCGGGCAGTCGTTCGGCAATCGCGCCACGAAGACACGGGTGGTCGACGTTCGCAACGGCAATCTGGTCCCGGCGGGTGACGCCGGCGCCCGGTACGTGATCCGGATGCTGATCTCGTCGATCCTGTTCATCGGGTTTCTCGTCGCGTTCGGAAACGACCAACGCCGTACGTTCCACGACAACGTCGCCGGCACGGTCGTCATCCGCCCGGCCCGCGCCAGCTGGTCCATCGACGATGAGCCGACCACATGACACCCGCCCCGCCCACCGGCCTGACACCCGCCCCGCCCTTCAGACTCGCCGTCACACCAGTGCCGACGGACGAGGAGGCAGCAGCAATTGTGGCTGCCGTCGAGGCGCTGTGGCCGAGAGTCGACGTGGCGCCTGCTTCCGTGCGCCCGCCTCATCGATCGTGGCGGTTCAGTGGCCGGTGGTGGTCACGGCCGGCGCCGGTCCGGCGCAATCGTCCGTGGCACTGACCTCGCCCGGACACGACAGGTGAATGGAACCCGCGGGCACGGGCGATCTGACACACTCACGTGATGGATATGCAGTCGCCACCGCCCGGTGACGGGCAGGGGTCGCCTCCTCCTCCACCTCCTCCTCCTCCACCTCCTCCTCCACCTCCTCCAACGCCACCACCTCCGCCTCCTCCAACGCCACCAACGCCACCAACGCCACCAACGCCACCACCACCAAGACCGGCGCCACCACCGGCTCCGGCATCGATACCACTGGGCCCGCCATCGGCCGGGGCTGCTACGCAGCCGCCTCCACCGCCGGCTCCACCATCCCCGCCGCCGCCGCTGTCAGGCGCAGGCGCCGTTGCGCCGCCACCACCCGGATTCAACCCGGCGTTGCCACCCGGCTATCAGCCCGGCGCACCGGCCGCCTTGGGCGAGTTCGCCGGATTCTGGATCCGTTTCGCCGGCCTGCTGCTGGATTCGCTGCTCTACGGGCTCCTCTCGCTCGCATTCCTGATTCCGGCCGTGGCGGTGGGATTCGCTTCGTTCCGCGATTGCGAGTACTTCGAGGCCAGCGACGAGATCGTCTGCCCGCCGGGTTCACCCCAAGGCGGGCTGCTCGCGGCGGGGATCGTGTTGGCCGTCATCGGCGTGCTCGTCGTCGCGTTCTTCTACCTGCGCGCCCTCGGCCGGGGCCAGACGTGGGGCATGCGAATCACCCACATCAAGCTCGTTCGCAGCGACAACGGCGCTCCGGTCGGGTTCGGCAAGGCGCTCGGCCGTTCGGTGTTCGCTTCGTTGGTCTCCGCTCAGGTCCTCTACGTCGGCTACCTGTGGGCGGCATGGGACGATCAGAAGCAGACCTGGCAGGACAAGATCGTCGGCACCTACGTCGTGCGGGCCTGACGACCCCACAACGGTGCGGTGGATGCCTGGACGGCGCCGACGGCGGACGTGACGCGATGGACGTGACGACGGTTGCCGACGACCTGATCGTGATGCACGACGGCCTGCACGCGCACCGTTACGAAGGCCTCGTCGCCGAGACCGACTACACGCTGCTCGGCGTCTCGGTGCGCACGCTCCCCCGGCCCGCAGGCGAGCTGCTGTGCCGGTTCGCGACCGTCAACGACGTCCATTTCGGCGAGGTCGAAGCGGGCCGGATCGACGACCTGCCCGAGGGGCCGATCCGGCGGGCCGAGCCCGGAACCGAGCCGTATCCGGAGGTGATGAACCGAGCTGCCGCGGCCGAGATCGACGCCATCGACCCGGCCGCCGTGATCGTCAAGGGCGATCTCTCCGCCGCGGGGACCGACGAGGAGTGGGCGGCATTCGAGGCGTGCTACCGGGCGGCGTTCGGCGAACGGCTCCGTGTGGTTCGAGGGAACCACGACGCGTACGAGCACCAGGCCTCCTACGCCGGCGACCAGTGGATCGAGCTGCCCGGTCTCGACATCGCGCTGCTCGACACGGCCATCCCGGGCCACACGACCGGCCGGATCACGACCGAACAGCTCGACTGGCTCGACGATCTGGCTGCAGACTCGGACGGGTTCGTGTTCGTCATGGGCCACCATCAACAGTGGGTGGCGGGCGCCGGCGGCAAACGCAGCGACGACTACTTCGGCCTGCACCCCGACAGCAGCGATGGTCTCGACGAGTTGTGCACCCGTCGCCCGAGAGTGATCGCGTACGCCGCCGGTCACACCCATCGCCACCGCGTCCGCAGAATGACCCGGTCGAACGTACCGACCATCGAGGTCGGCTGCACCAAGGACTTCCCCGGTACCTGGGCTGAGTACCGGGTGTTCGAAGGTGGGGTCATGCAGGTCGTGCACCGCATTTCGTCGCCCGACGCGTTGGCGTGGAGCGAATCATGTCGCAACCTGTACAGCGATTTCGGCATCGATTACGGGACCTATGCGCTCGGCTCGCTCGCCGATCGGTGTCTCGTCATCGGACCCCGCTGAGGTTCGATCTGTCGTGGGTCGAGGCGGTCGTCGAGACTGTGCGCGGCCCGGCGCCGACAACCCACGCGCTCGATGGGCGCCGAGGACCGACCATCGAGGACAGGACGTCTTCTTCGGCGCACGAGCGCTGCCTCATCGCCCCGTCGACGTGACCGGCGTTGCGGTATCCGCGACGTTGATACACCCCCACGTCATCATGGACCACATGTTGATCATCACGATCGTGCTCGGAGTCCTGCTCGCCGCTGTGGCCGCTGCGGCGGCCCACACGCTGGCCCTGCGACGCGCCGGTGAACGAGCTGACGAGCGCGCCGGCCGCTCGGCCGCCGAGCAGATACTGGCCACTGCGGAGCTACGCGAGGCGATCGATTCGGCCGTGCACGACGCGATCGCACAGGTGCGTGGGCAGGCGTCGGCCGAGCGTGATGCCGCGGTATCGGCGGCGTTGCAGCAGAGCGCCGTGCTCCAGCGGGAGCAACTCGGCTCGACCTCGGCGCATGTGCGCCAGCAGGTCAACGCCGATCTGGCCTCGAAGAAGGACCTGATCGACGCCCGCCTCGACCAGGTGCACAGCGAGATGCGCACCGAGCTCACCAAGCTGAGCGACATGGTCTCGGCACTCGGGCGCACCAGCGCGGAGAGCTTCGGCAGCGTGGCCAACTCGCTCCAGGCCCATGCCGAGGTCGCCAACACCCTTGCCGAGTCGACCCGTTCGCTGCGCGAGGCCCTGGCCAACCCACAGGTCCGCGGCCAGTGGGGCGAACGGATGGCCGAGGACGTCCTCCGGCTGGCCGGATTCGACGAGAACATCAACTACGTCAAGCAGACCCAGATCGAGGGCGGCAGCGGCCGACCCGACTACACGTTCCCGATGCCGAAGGGCCACGCGCTGTACATGGACGTCAAGTTTCCGATGGCCTCGTACCTGCGTTATCTCGAGGTGGACACCAACGCCGAGCGTGAGGTCCATCTCAAGCGGTTCCTCGCCGATGTCCGCCTGCGGGTCAGAGAGCTCGCCAAGCGTGACTACGCAGGCGAGAGTGAGCAGCCATCGGTCGACTACGTGCTGCTGTTCATCCCCAACGAGCAGCTCACCGGCTTCATCCACGAGCACGACGCCGGGCTGCTCGACGAGGCGATGGGTCAACAGGTGGTGCTGTGCTCGCCGCTCACGTTGTTCGCGTTCCTCGGTGTGATCCGCCAGGCCTTCGACAACTTCATGATCGAACAGACCAGCGACGAGATCCTCAAGCTACTCGGTACGTTCGGCGCCCAGTGGCGCAAGTACGCCGAACGCGGTCGAGGCCGTGAAGAAGAGGTTCGACGGCGTCGACAAGGCGTTCGACCAGCTCGCCGGCACACGGCGGCGCCAGCTCGAACGTCCACTGCTCCAACTCGAGGCGTTGCGCCTCCAACGCGGGCTCCCCCTCGACGAGCAACTGTTCGCCGCCGACACCGACGCTCTCCCGGGGCCCGACGACGACACCGAGACGCCGCCCGCCGGCACGCTGCGCTCCCTGAGGGCGTGAGCATCCGCGCGGGAGCATGCGTGCTCGGGCGAGCTGATTGAATCGGTTCCGTGAGCCAACCAGCGTTCGACTTCGGCGACGACGAACTCGACGACGGCGCCAACCCCACGTACACCGTCGGTGAGTTGGCCGACGCGATCAACGAGTCGTTACGCCGCGGGTTCGGCGATGGCATCTGGGTCCGCGGAGAGATCACCGGCTGGAGCGATCGGGGCAATCACGCGTACTTCAGCCTCGCCGACGACGGGGTCGCCACGACGGGCAACGGCGCCGCGGTCCTCAACGTGCAGTTCTTCGCCAATGCCCGGATGCGCTTGCGGCCCATGCTGCGCAAGCATCGCCTGCGGCTCGCCGACGGCATGAAGGTCCGGGTCTTCGGGTACCTCGACTACTACGCACCCACCGGCCGCATCGGGCTCAAGATGACCGGCATCGACCCCAAGTACACGCTCGGCGACATCGCTCAGTCCCGTGACGAGGTGATCCGCCGGCTGGTGGCCGAGGGCCTCCTCGACGCCAACCGGCGAACCTCGCTCTCGCCGGCGCCACTCCGCGTGGGCGTCGTCGCCAGCGTCGGTACGGCCGCTTGGCACGACTTCCGCGACGAGCTCGAACGGAGCCGACTCGGCTTCGTGCTGTCGGTGGTCGATGTACGGGTGCAGGGCGAGTTCGCCTCCGGGCTCATTGCCGCAGCGATCGGCACACTGGCGCGACGCGTCGACCTCGATGCGATCGTCGTCATCCGCGGTGGTGGGGCGAAGAACGAACTCGCCGTGTTCGACGCCGAGGTGATCGCGCGCACCATTGCTGCGTCGATCATCCCCGTGCTCACCGGCCTCGGCCACGAAGTCGACCGCAGCGTTGCCGACGAGGTCGCGCACACTGCCCTCAAGACGCCCACGGCCTGTGCCGGCGATCTGATCGATCGGGTGGCCGGCTATCGAACGGCAACCGAGCAGGCCTGGGCGGCCGTGTCCCGTCAGGCGAGCACCACGTTGACCACGTCGACAACCGAACTGTCGCACACGGCGCACCGGATCGCGCGCCGGACCCACGCTGCGCTCGGACGGGCCGACGAACGGCTCACGATGCGCGTCGATCGTCTCGGGCGCAGCGCGCCGTCGGCCATCGCCCGCGGCGACGAGCGACTCGATGCGCTGTCGAACCGCCTGGCAGGACGCTCCGACGAACTGCTCCATCGAGCGTCGGGGCGCCTCGACGTGCTCGCGGCCCGCACCGCGGCGCTCGACCCCGCCGTGCAGCTCGCACGCGGATGGTCGATCACCCGCCGCGACGACGGCGCCGTCATCCGCTCGGTCGCCGACGTCGGCGCCGACGACACGCTCACCACCACCGTCGTCGACGGTTCGATCAC
This sequence comes from Ilumatobacteraceae bacterium, assembly GCA_963703525.1. Lineage (GTDB taxonomy): Bacteria > Actinomycetota > Acidimicrobiia > Acidimicrobiales > Ilumatobacteraceae > Sva-07. The sequence goes on from CAVPET010000060.1 coordinate 8,124, forward strand.
GAGCACCGTCCGCAACGCCACCGCGGCGACCGCCACCACCACCACCACCACGCCGACCACCACCACCACGCCGACCACCACCGCCACCACTGCCACGAACGGGGACTGACCGATGCCCACCAGCGACACCGCCGCCGGCAACACCTCCGCCGGCAACACCACCGATCAGCCGGGATATGCCACCGCTCTGGCCGAGCTCGACTCCATCCTGCGTGAACTCGAGAACTCCGACGTCGACGTCGATCACCTCGCAGAGCGGGTCGCACGTGCGGCAGAGCTGATCCAGCTCTGCCGCACGAAGATCTCCGCTGCGCAGCTGCGCATCGAACAGGTCACCGCTGACCTCGATGCTGCCGCCGCCATCGGCGAGCGCTCCGATACGCCGTCCGGCGAGACCGCTTGACACCACGCCAGTAGCCTCGCCGGATCATGTCCGGGACGCCTCCGCAGAGCCTGCGTCGCATCGCCGACCGCGTCGATACCAGGCTCACACAGCTGCTCGGGGCGGAGCGGGAGCGGTGGGCCGCCTTCGATCCCGATCTGGCGGCGCCGATCGACGAGATCAGTCGACTCGTGTTGTCCGGGGGCAAGCGGCTGCGGCCGGCCTTCTGCCACTGGGGGTTCGTCGGCGCAGGTGGTGGGCTCGACGACCAGACCGACATCGATGCCGGCGCCGCGTTCGAGTTGATGCACGCCTTCGCGCTGTTCCACGACGACGTCATGGACGACGCGGCGACTCGACGCGGCCAGCAGACCACCCACGCGCTGGCCTCCGAGCAACACGCGGAGCAACGGTGGGCGGGCGAGTCGCGCCGCTACGGCGAGGGCGTCGCGATCCTGGTGGGCGATTTGGCGTTCGTGTACGCGGACCAACTCCTCGAGGGCGCCCCGGTCGAGGCGACGCGGATCTGGAACGAGCTGCGCATCGAACTCAACATCGGCCAGTACCTCGATCTCGTCGGGTCGGTGCAGCGCGAGCGCGAGATCGTCAAGGCCGAGCGCATCTGTCGTTACAAGTCGGGCAAGTACACCATCGAACGTCCGCTGCACCTCGGCGCCATCCTCGCGGCGCCACATCGAGCCGACGAGCTGCTGCCCCGCTGAGCGCCTACGGCCTGCCACTCGGTGATGCCTTCCAGATGCGCGACGACGTGATGGGCGCCTTCGGCGACGCCGCCGTCACCGGCAAGCCGGTCGGAGGCGACCTCATCGACGGCAAGCCGACGCCGCTACTCGCCCGGGCTACGAACCGCGCGGACGACGCCCAGCGCAAGGTGCTCGACCTCGTCGGTGATCCTTCGATGCCGGCTGAGACGGTCACTCGCATCCAGCAGGTCATCGTCGACACCGGAGCGCTCGAGGAACTCGAGGCCCGCATCTCCATGCTCACCGAGTCCGCCGTCGCCTCACTCGACTCCGCGCCGATCACCGATCTCGCCAGGACCGAGCTCGTGGCGCTGGCCGAATACGTGAGTCGGCGCACCATCTGATGCATGCGGGAGCCTGATGCATGCGGGAGCGTCGTCGTGAAGGTGGTGGTGATCGGCGCCGGGCTCGGCGGGCTGTCGGCTGCTGCGCACCTGTCGAAGCGCGGTCACGACATCACCATCGTCGAGCGCGACGCGATGCCCGGGGTCGCGCCGGGATGATCGTCGCCGACGGATTCCGCCTCGACAACGGCCCGACCGTGCTCACCATGCCGAATCTGCTCGAAGACGCCTTCAACGCGGCGGGTGCCGAGATGGCCGACTTCGTCTCGATCAAGCCGGTCGACCCGATGTACCGGGCCGTCTACGCCGACGGCTCGACCCTGTTCGTGCGCCACGGCCGCGAGGCCATGACCGAGGAGATCCGGCAGTTCGCCGACGCCAGGCAGGCCGAGTCGTTCGGCCGCTTCTGCGACTGGCTCGGGCAGCTCTACCGCGCCGAGATGAATTCGTTCATCGATGCCAACTTCGACACGCCACTCGACCTCGTCAAGCCGTGGCGGTCGGGGCTCGAGCTGGTGAAACTCGGCGGTTTCGGCAGGCTGGGCAAGAAGGTGGCGTCGTTCTTCGACGACGAGCGACTGCAGCGCATCTTCAGCTTCCAGTCGATGTATGCGGGACTCGCGCCATACGAAGCGCTCGCGCTCTACGCCGTGATCACCTACATGGACTCGGTGGAGGGCGTGTTCGTGCCTGAAGGTGGCATGCACATGATGGCCGTCGGCCTGGCCGCTGCCGTCGAGAAGGCCGGCGTCGAGATCCGCTATAGCTCCCCTGTCACCACGATCACCCGTGCACCCGGCGGCCGGGTCACGGGCGTGGAACTGGCAGGGTCCGAGCACCTCGCGGCCGACGCCGTCGTGTGCAACCCCGACCTCCCGGTGGCCTACCGGGAGTTGCTGGCCGACATCAAGGCGCCGCGTGTTGCCCGGAACGGCAGGTACTCACCGTCCTGCCTGCTCTGGGTCGCCGGTGTGAGGGGCCTGCCGCCGGCCGGCGCGGCGCACCACAACATCCACTTCGGCCACGACTGGGACGGGTCGTTCAAGGCGATCATCCACGACGGCGTACGCATGCCCGACCCATCGATCCTGGTGACGCTGCACAGCCTCGACGACGCGTCGCTCGCGCCCGAGGGCTGCTCCAGTCTCTATGTTCTCGAACCGACGCCGAACCTGAGCGGCAGCATCGACTGGTCTCGCGAACGCGACCGCATCGTCGACGACCTGCGCCGGCGGACCAGCGCGCTCGGCTATCCCACCGACGTGGTCGTCGAACAGATCTACGACCCGGACGACTGGCTGGCCCTCGGAATGGAACAGGGTACGCCGTTCGCGCTCGCTCACACGTTCTTCCAGACCGGCCCGTTCCGCCCGAACAATGTGAACCGCAGGGCGCCCGGCCTCGTGTTCACCGGCTCGTCGACACTGCCCGGCGTCGGTGTGCCGATGGTCTTGGTGTCGGGCAAGCTCGCCGCACAGCGCGTCGGCCAGTACGCCGCGTCGAAGCGCTGACGGTCGAGATGCTGATGGATTTCGCCCGCGATCCCGCCCGCGATACCGCCCGCCTCCCCCTGCGCCTTCCCCAGCGCCGAGGTGCCCCGCCGGCGCCGACGACTCACATGCTGCCGACCGGCCCGGTCACGCTCGACCAGAGCTACGCGCTGTGTCGCGAGTTCAACAAGCGACATGGAACCACCTACTACTGGTCGACGAAGGTGCTGCCTCGCATCAAGCAGCACCACGTTCACGCCCTCTACGCGTTCGCCCGCTACGCCGACGACATCGTCGACGAGATCCCCTCCCAGGGCGGACGCGATGTGCCTGCTGGGGTTCGCGCTGCGGCGCTGGCCGACTTCGGCAACCGGTTCTTCGCCGACGTCGACGCCGGCAGGTCGATCGATCCGATCCTCAAGGCCGTCGTGCATACGGTTCGCGCGTTCGACATCGATGTCGACGCGTTCCGCCGCTTCCTGCTCTCGATGACAGCGGACCTCACCGTCGAGTCGTACGAGACGTGGGACGACCTGCTCGTCTACATGGACGGCTCGGCCGCGGCGATCGGCGAGATGATGCTGCCGATCCTGGAGCCCGCCGACTACGACCTCGCGCTGCCCCGAGCTCGCGACCTCGCCAACGCGTTCCAGCTGACGAACTTCCTGCGCGACATCGACGAGGACCTCGATCGCGGCCGTCAGTACATTCCCCTCGAGGACTCCCGGCGATGCGGGGTCGACCTCACACAACGCCGGGTGAGCGTCGCCTTCGTCGAGTTGATGCGCTTCGAGATCGCTCGCTGCCGCGCGCTGTATGCCTCGGCCGAGACCGGCATCGCCATGCTGCCCGACCGGTCGGCGAAGTGCGTCGGCGCTGCGCACGCGCTCTATGGCCGGATCCTCGACAGGATCGAAGCGCAGCACTACGACGTGTTCACCTCCCGGGCGCAAGTGTCCACCGCCGAGAAGGCCGCCCTCGTGATCAAGCTCCTGCGCCCGTGACCGCACTGCCCGACCACGCTTCGGCGGTCGCGCGGCGGGTCGCCGGTCTGGCCGGTGTGGTCACGACTGCGGGGATGATCGCCACGCCACTGCTGCCGCAGCGGGGGGCGGCTCGCAGGGTGCTGTCCGCAGTGGTGGTGACGGGCATGTTCGCCACCACCACCGCCCATGCGACGCGCCGCTGGGGAACGGCACGAGTGGGGATGGCCGCCTCTGCCGCGGTGATGGCGACCACGATCGTCGAGCGGGTCGGAACACGGACCGGGTTCCCGTTCGGCCGATACGAGTACACCGACGCTCTCCGACCGCAGGTCGCCGGCGTCCCGGTGATCGTGCCGCTCGCTTGGTTCGCGATGGCCGTACCGGCGCGCGAAGCCGCGCACGGAGCGCTCGGCGAGCGCTCGAACCCCGTGACCCGAGCTGTCGTCGGGGCAGCAGCGCTCACCGCGTGGGACCTGTTCCTCGATCCCCAGATGGTCGGCGAGGGCTACTGGCGGTGGGCGAGGCACGGCCTGTACCGAGGGATTCCCCTGCGCAATTTCGTGGGCTGGTTCGTCACCGGGCTCGGCGTGATGGCGCTGCTCGAAGCCGTCCTCCCACCGTCGCACGACCCAGCCGATGCCGACGCGTCGCACGTCGGCCAGTATGCGTACATGGCCGTGATGGAGACCATCGGATTCGCCCGGTTCTTCCGTGATCCGCTGGTGGCAGCGGTTGGCGGCGCAGCGATGCTGCCCGTCGCCACCGCGGCGGTCGTCCGCAAGGTCAGCCTCAGAGGCGCAAGCAGGTGACCACCAATCCCCGTTTGCGTCGGGATTGTGGTGGGACGGGTCACGAAAATCTCGACGCAAACGATCGTTCGGAGGCGAAAGGGCGTTCGGACGTGGACGGGCGTTCGGAGGCGAAAGGGCGTTCGGGCGTGGACGGGCGTTCGGACGTGGCCGTGATCGGCGCCGGTGTCGGCGGGCTCGCCGTGGCGATCCGCCTCGCCTCCAACGGCCACACGGTCACGGTGTTCGAACGCAATGACATCGTCGGTGGCAAGTTGGCGACGTACCGGCGCGACGGGTACGTGTTCGACATCGGGCCGTCGTTGCTGACGTTGCCGCATGTCTTCGACGAGGTGTTCCGTGCCGCCGGGACATCGCTCGACGAACAGGTCGAACTCGTGCGGCTCGACCCACAGTTCCACTACCACTGGCCCGACGGTTCGTCGCTGATCGTCCACGACGACAACGAGCGAACAGCCGTCGCGTTCGAGAAGTTCCGTGTCGGATCCGGCGATGCGTGGCGCTCGTTCGATGCCCGTGGCCGGCGGATCTGGGACGTCGCCGAGCGAACGTTCTTCGCCGGTGCGATGTCGAACCCGATGTCGTTGTTGAGGCGCATTCGATCACCGTTCGACCTGACGGCGATCGACCCACTGCGCACGTTGCACCGATCGGCGAGTACAACCTTCAGGGACTGGCGGCTCGTGCAGTGGGCCGATCGCTATGCCACGTATTCCGGGTCGTCGCCGTACCGGGCGCCGGCGACGCTCGCGTGCATCCCCCACATCGAGGCACGGTTCGGGTGTTGGTATCCGATGGGCGGTCTCGATGCCCTGCGCCAGGCCTTGCAGCGAGTCGCCGTCGATGTCGGGGTCGACATCCGAACCGGTTCGGAAGTCGCACGCGTCACCACCCGTCTCCACCGGGTGACCGGAGTCGAGCTCACCGATGGCACTCGTCACGACATGACGATCGTCGTCGCGAACACCGACGCCGAGCACCTCTACCTGGACCTGCTCGACCACACTCCCACGCTGAGGCGGATCCGAACGACGAAGCGGTCGACGAGCGGTTTCGTCGTCTGCGCAGGTGTGCGGGGATCGACCCCGGGCATCGGCCACCACAACGTGTGGTTCTCCGACGACTACCGAGCCGAGTTCGACGCGATCGATCGCGGGGAGCTCGATCGACGACCCGACGATCTACGCCTGCGTGTCGTCGGTGACCGACGCGTCACAAGCTCCCGACGGGTGCGAGAACTGGTTCCTGCTCGTCGAACACGCCGCCCTGGCGTCGATGTCGACGCGGACCACTATCAGGACCTGATCCTGCGGCGTCTGGCCGAGCACGGGGTGACGATCAGCGACCGCATCGAGTTCACGCACACGATGACCCCGAGCGACATCGCCGAGCGCTATCGCTCGCCGGGGGGCGCGATCTACGGCGCCTCGTCGGACGGCAAGCGGGCGGCGTTCGTCCGGCCTGCCAACCGGGGCGCCTGCGCCGGGTTGTACCTCGTCGGTGGTTCGAGCCATCCCGGTGGTGGACTGCCGCTCGTCGCCTCCAGCGCGCGGATCGTGGCCGACATGATCGACGAGGATCGAGTTCGGTGAACGGCGGTGCAGCCGAGGGGCGCTCGGTGAACCCGCTGCGGCAGGTCATCGGCCTGACGCTGCTGATGGCTCGAATAGCCGCGACCGGTACGGTGCTCGTTCGATTGAGCCGGGCCGCCCGCGTGGCCCCAGCGGTTCGTCCGACCGTTACACCACCCAACTCGATCAGCGTGGTCATCCCCGCTCGCGACGAGTCCCAGCGGATCGGTCCGCTGCTCGGTGCGCTCGTCGGGGCGCCGGGTGTGCGCGAGGTCGTGGTGGTCGACGACCAGTCGAGCGACGCAACAGCGACGGTCGCTCGCCGGCACGGAGCGAACGTCGTCGTCGGCGAGCCGTTGCCCGATGGCTGGGCGGGCAAGGCGTGGGCGCTGCAGCAGGGGATCGCGTCGGCGACGTCGGAGTGGGTGGTGACACTCGATGCCGACACCAGGCCGAATCCGTACCTGCCAACCGCGTTGGTGGCACGGGCCGGCGGTGAACGCCTCGACTTCGTGACGGTGGCCGGTCGGTTCGAGTGCCCGACGTCGTCGGCGCGTTGGTTGCATGCCGCGATGTTGACGACTCTCGTCTACCGCTTCGGCCCGCCGGGATCGACCCCGTCGCACACCGACCGCACGATGGCCAACGGTCAGTGCATGGCGTTTCGGCGTGCCCCGTTCGTCGATGCCGGCGGTATGGCGCGGGTGGCCGGTGAAATGGTGGAGGACATCGCTCTCGCACGCGGGCTCGCCGGCGACGGATGGCGCGTGGCGTTCCTCGATGCCGAGGAGTTGTTGACGGTGCGCATGTTCGAGTCGTTCGGCGACACCTGGCGTGGGTGGGGCCGCTCGATCGCACTGCCGGGCGTCGAGCAGCGCAGCCGCCAACTCGTCGATCTCGGCGTCGTGCTCCTCGCCCAGGCCCTGCCGATCCCGCGCCTGCTGACATGGCGGGGAGACCCGATCGACGGCGTCCTCGCGCTCGCCCGCCTCGGCACCCTGATCGGCACCCGCCGGGCGTACGACCGCATCGACGCGGCGTACTGGTTGAGCCCGCTGGCCGATCCACTTGCCACGATCGCCATCGCGCGAGGGATCGCCAGGGGCCGCCGGCAGAGCTGGCGTGGCCGCACGTACTCCTGAACCATCCTTCACCGGCCGACGCGGCGACGCAATACTCGTGACAGATGGCGGAGGCACCCGGCGCTCCGGTCCCCTCAGGTCCCGCAGAACGTCTGGTATCCCTCGAAGCGTGGTGGGGCCGGCGCAGCGTGGGACCACAAACCGGGTCGTTCGTCGAACGGTTCGCTGAGCACCCGAGCAGCCGCCGGAAACACGACGTGTCGTCGGCTCGCTGTGCCTGCTGCAGCAGCAGCAGCAGCAGCAGCAGATCGTCGACCAGCGCTAACGTCGTTCGGCGATCGTCGCCGAGAGGAAGCGCACGCCGATGAACGTCATCAGCACGCCGGTCGCCGCCGTTCGGTAGGGCCCCTGGATCGCGAGTTGAGCGAGCGGGAGCACCACGAAACCAGCTCGCACCGCGATGGCGAAGGAGTTCGTGACGGCGAACACCACCAACAGGGCTCCGACGCCGACGGCCACAGGCAGTGAAGCGAACACAGACGCACCGCCGACGAAGGTGAGCACGCTGCGGCCGCCGCGAAACCCGGCGAACACGGGGAACGAATGGCCGACCATCGCGGCGCCCGTACCGACATACGCCATCCCCCACACGCCGGGGTCGGCAACTCCGACCCCGAACCCGACGAGGGCCGCCGCCACGCCTTTGCCGACGTCGCCGATGAACACCGGCAGAGCAGCGCGTCGGCCGAGCACCTCCTTCGCGTTCCAGTAACCAGGGTTGCGATCACCGACAGCACGAAGATCGACTGTCGCCTGACGACGGGCGACGAGGTTGGCGATCGGAACCGACCCGATCAGATAGCCGACCACGATCGTGACGACGACACCCCATGTCGTCGGAATCGCGGTGGAGAGCATCACGTGACAGCATGACGGATCCATGGGTCGCGTCGCATCGTTCCATCTCGTTCGCGAGCCGACGTGGCGTGCGCCCCAGGTGATGACGCGGCTCGCCACCGACCGGGTGCGCCTCGCTCGCACACACGGCCTTGTGTTCTGGCGGCTGCTCGGCACCGGTCGCGGCGACGCCACCGGCCCGGGAGCCGACGTTCGCCGCACCGCGCTGTTCGCGGTGTGGCACGACGAGTCGGCGCTCGACGCATTCGAGGCCGAGAGTTCGATCGCGGCCCGCTGGGGCAGCGCCGCAGAGAGCTGGCATGTACGTCTGCGTGCGCTCGGCGGTCACGGCCGCTGGCGCGGCGTCGATCCCCTCGATGGCCTCGACGAAGGGAGCAACGGTGGGATCAACGGTGGGATCAACGGTGGGATCAACGGCGGGCCGGTTGCCATCATCACCCGCGCCGATGTGCGGTTGTCGGCGTGGCGACTGTTCGGCAGGGCCGGTCGGCTCGTCGACGACGAGCTGCACCGTGCGGACGGGCTGATCGATGTCGTGGCGATCGGCGAGGCTCCGCTCGGACGGCCGGGGACGTTCAGCCTGTGGCAGTCGATGACCGCCGCCCGCCACTTCGCCTACTCGATGCCCGACCACCTCGAGGTCGTTCGACGTACGCGCGACGAGCGCTGGTACTCCGAGGAATTGTTCGCCAGGTTCGAGCCGTACCGGTCTGCCGGAACGTGGAACGGCCGCGATCCGCTGGCCTCGCCCGATCCGCTGGCCTCGCCCGATCCTTCGCCCGATCCTTCGCCCGACCCCTCGCCCGAGCATGGTGCGTGACGAACTCCGGCGTGCCGGCCCGGCGAGGCCGATAACATCGCTCGCTGCGCCCACCCGCGCGCCCAGATAGCTCAGTCGGTAGAGCAACGCATTCGTAATGCGTAGGTCGCGAGTTCGATTCTCGCTCTGGGCTCAATAACACCAGGTAGAAGGGCATAAAGCTCCGAGAGACTCGGTCCGAAATCTGGGTTGTCCCATATTGGCCACCTTCGGACACTTTGAGGGGGACCCGTTTGGTGGTCCAGTCGCTATGCGGCTTGGGGTTGGTGGGTCGTGGTCCACTGTAGGGCGAACTCGTTTGGGGTGAGTTCGCCGTGGGCGGAGTGTGGTCGGTTGGCGTTGTAGTCGAGCCACCAGTCTACGATGATCACGCGGGCCTCCAGGAGCGAGTCGAAGCGCCACGAGTTGAGCTGCTCGTCACGAAGTCGGCCGTTGAAGGACTCGATCCAGGCGTTCTGCCACGGGCTGCCGGGATCGATGAACAACGAGCCAGTGTGATTGAACCGGCACCAGTCCGCGATGGCGTGGGCGATGAACTCGGGGCCGTTGTCGAAGCGCACGTAGACCGGGGTTCCGCGCTGGGCAGCGAGGCGGTCCAAGACGGCCACGACATCGTCGGCGTCGATGGATCGGTCGATCTCGATGGCGAGGGCTTCGCGGGTGAACTCGTCGATCACGTTCAACATCTTCAAGGTTCGTCCGTCGGCGGTGGTGTCGAACTGGAAGTCCATCGCCCAGATCAGGTTCGGTCGGATCGGGCACATCGCCCCGAGCTGGATACCGATGCCGGTGAGACGCTTCTTCTTGCGGCGCTGCGGCACCCGGAGGCCCTCGTCGCGCCACAGCCGGCGGATGCGTCTGTTGTTGACCTTCCACCCGGCCCGGCGGGCCATCTTCGCAGCGCGGCGCACCCCCAGCGAGGCCGGTCGGTGGAGAACTTACGCAGCCATGCGCGCAGCTCGGCCTCCTCCGCGGTGACCGCCGGTGGCGTCAGGCGCTGGGTGGAGCGATGCAACCCGACGGTGCGACACGCTCGGCGTTCTGATACCCCGAACCGGGCGAGCAGCATCGTCACTGCTGCTCGCTTGCGGTTCGGGGTCAGAAGTTTCCCGACGCGATCTCCCGCAACATGTCCTTGTCCAACTCGGCGTCCGCAAGAAGGCGCTTCAGGCGGGCGTTCTCGCCCTCGAGTTCCTTGAGCCGTTTCGCGTCGGAGGCCTTCATCCCGCCGTACTGGGCGAGCCAGCGATGCCACGTCGACTCGGCAATCTCGAGATGCCGGCACACCTCGTCGAGTTCCTGGCCCGACGCGAGAAGCTTGTTGCCCTCGGCGGGCTTGCGGATGATCTGATCCGGCGTGTGCCGCCGGCGCTTGTTCGATGTCATGTCGTTGCTGACTTTTTCCTGCCCGGAAACCGGGCAACAGAGTCGCACAACGACTGGACCACTACGGCGGGCTCACCTCAACTTTCCGCCGGTGTGCCAGTGCCGACCGTGAGCGGTCGACTCGGGCACGCCAACTCCTCGACGACACTCAACGTGTACGCCCACTTTTTCGAAGCGAGCGATCGGGACGCAGCCGATGTCATGGGCAACGTGCTCGGGCCGGGCGACTGAGTCGGGTCCCGAAGCTTTCACCGATCGACCGGTGGACGACACAGGGGCATGTTTGATGACATGTCCGATCCGGTTGCACACGACGGCGCTCCCCAAGGCCTGGTCGTCGTTCCTCTCGACGAAGCCATTCGACTCGCCAAGCCGTGGAAGTGGGATGAACCCTCCGCACTCGAAGGCATCGGCGACGACGAGTGGGACGCGTTCGTCGCAGCACTTGAAGCACGGTGAACGCTTCACGCTCCGAGGTCGTGGTCATCGACACGATGGCGGCATCGGCGCTGGTCAATGCTCGTCTCGATCCACGCAGGGCTGACGCCTTCCGAGATCTCGTCGCTGGTCGACCCATCATCGTTTCGTTCGCGACTGTGACCGAGTTACTGTTCGGCGCAGTCAAGGCCCAATGGGGCGATCTTCGAGTACGAGCCCTTGAGCGGGACCTATCGGGATTCATCGTCGTTCAACCAGACGATGCTCTGATGCAGCAATGCGCCCGCCTGCGGTTTGCCTGCGAGCAACTCGGTCATCCGCTTGCACCTGGGAGTTCCCACCGACGTGGAGCATGAGCGATATCTGGGCACTGGCCGATGGATCCGCCGTGTCCTTCGACTTCGACTTCGCCAACACGGCGATGACCTACGCCGTGCAGATGATGCCCGACGGATCCGCTGCCGCGGGGCTCGTGACCGGCGAGGACTTCTTCTACGGCGGGGCCCAGATCGATGATCGCGGCATCCTGCAAATGGAACGAAACGGGGGCACACTCGAAGTGGTCCGCTACTCGCTTCCTGCCGAAACGACCAACTGACCACAACACATCGATGCTCGAGCGGGTCAGGAAGTTGATCGACTTCGAAAGCTGCCACCCGATCTCGACGGCGTGCCCGAAGGGCGGGCGTTGCCGTCGCGTCCTGGCATGAGATCGTGGAGATGACGAGGGCGTACGGCCCTATCCCACATGAGCCCGGTTGGCCATGCTCAAGGGTGTGAGCGCGTTCGGCGAGTTTGGTGCGTCGGTGAGCGGCAACTGTGGTGCCCACCGATCAGTGCGGGGAGGACCGGACCAGCGAACCCGGTGGCGCATCGGCGCGTGCGTTCTCATCGTGCTGATGCTTGCAGGATGTGGAAGCGACCACGATGGGAGTACCCCGATCACAGGTTCGGGCTCGACGGTCAGTGGAAGTTCGACCGTGGTCGCGCCAACAATAGAGTCACGGTCGCTGACGACGTCGACCACAGCCGCTGCCGTCACCACCTCATCGACGGTGAGCGTCGACGAAGGTCTTTCGGTGCCGGAGGGCCAGACGCTCAACCGTATCTGGTTCCTCGACGACGAGATCCTCACCCCCGCATATCGGGAGGGGATCACCGCCGAGGTGGCCATCGGGGATCTGCTTGCCGGTCCGGTCAGCGATGACGGCGTCGGCGTGGTGACGATGATCCCTGCAGGCACCGGTCTTCGCTCGCTGAGCGTCGCCGACGGCGTCGCCACCGTCGATCTGACCGGCGACTTCGCATCGGGTGGGGGCAGTCTGTCGATGTTCGGCCGCGTCGCACAACTGGTGTTCACGGTCACTGAGTTCCCCGGGGTCGACCGGGTTGTCCTGACGCTCGACGGGAACACGGATCTGGGCGGGGAGGGCATCAGCCTCGGCACACCACTGCGACGTGACGACTTCGAAGAGTTCAAGCCTCCCGTCGTGGTGACCTCGCCACTGCCGGGCCAGGAGGTCTCCACGCCGTTCCTGGTCAGTGGTGAGAACTCCACCTTCGAGAACACCGTCTACATCTCACTCGCAGCCGATGATGGCCGAGAACTGGTCTCGACGTTCGCCACCGGGCTCGGACCGACAATGGATTCACAGGGGAAGCCCGTGTGGGGCCCCTTCGAGGCAAGCATCGCCTTCGACGCCGGGTCGGCGACGGCAGGCGACTTGATCGTCACGGAGGCGACGGGCTCGGCGGAAGAAGGCGGCCCCCCGATGCAGTTCGCGGTACCGGTGCGATTCGCATCGACGCCATCTCCGGGCCTCCCGGGTGCCTCGACCAACCAGGTCTCGACACCGGACACGCCGGGTGGCCCCGGCATCACGGCTGAACTCGTGGACGTGCGTACAGGCCGACAGGACGGGTACGAGCGCGTCGTCTTCGAGTTCTCGACCGACTTCGTGCCCGGCTACACGGTCGGCTACGTCGAGGGTCCGATCACCGCCGACCCGTCGGACCTGCCGGTGTCCGTCTCAGGTGATTCGTACATCTCGGTCCGGATGTCGTCGGCAGCCGGCTTCGATGCGTTTGCCAACACCTTCCAAGAGACGTACACCGGACCGACGAACATCTCTCTTGGCTATCCGGCGATCCAGTCCGTCGTCGAGACCGGAGACTTCGAAGGTGTACTGAACTGGGTGATCGGCGTACGGACACGTCCGGCGTTCAAGGTCACAACCCTCCCGAATCCCACCCGGGTCGTGGTCGACGTTGCGTCGGCGGGTGTTCTGCCCTGAGGGTGAGCACGATGCAGCGGGGCTCGATCGCGGCCCAACTGCGAATGGCGCGCCCATGACTGTCAGGCGGGGCGTCTGGCTGCGATGCGGGCTGCTTCGTTGGTGGCGTGGTCGTTGAGTTCCTGTCCGTGTGAACCGGCGAGCGTCTGGGCGAGGTGCGCGCCGATGGTCACATCGTCGTAGGGCGAGCTGTTGTCGGGTGTCCGGCACGGTTCGAGGGTCGAGATCACGGTGTCGGCATTGCTGTCGTAGAAATGCGCTGCGGAACGGGCACATTCATCGCACCACGGGCGGCCGCCACGATCGGCTGGCCCAGCGTCGGTGCGGTCGGGAAGGGACGGCCCACCGCTCAATCACTGTCGACCGGAAGCGTCCGATAGAGGACCCGCATTTGAGACGACGCCCACACGCCCCAGACCGCTGGCTGGCGCGCGACGTTCCGAGCGATGTGGTACCTCTTGGCACGCGACGACTTGTGTCGTGGAGGAACGCCTCCCGCCATGGGCCGTCTGTGAGCGATCACTCCCGAGGGGCGGCGGGCGAGGTTTGCGTGAGTCGTCGTGACGCAGCGCACCACAGCATCGATCAGGTCGCCCGCAGTTCGCCGGCCCATTCGGAGAAGTAGCGCTTCATCAACGTCGGGTCTTGGGTTCCAGCGGGGAAACGATGGTCGAGGAGCGCCGTCACACGCTGGAACGCGTCGGCGATGTCGCTCGTGCGGAGTCCGGCGTCCATCGAGAGTGCAACCTCGATGCAAGTCTGTCGTCCGAGGAGAGAGGCGAGAGCGTGAAGGTCGGTGTAGTCACGGGCTTCGAGTCGGTCGACAATCGCCAGTACCTTGCGGCCGCCGAGGTCAAGTGACGTGAGGACAGGCAACCCGTCAACGGCCTCGGGCAGTTCGAGCGGCGGGGAGTCGACGGCGAGATCGACTTCCGTTCGGTCCTCGCCCGACGTGACGAAGTATCGGCAGAACGTCGGGTTCCGGCGCGCTGTCTCGACCGTCCAACCGAAGCCTTGTGCGGTAGTGGCGAACGCGTCGGCGAGCGCATCGACGCTTCCCGGATCGGGTCCTGGTCGAGCGGCGATGAAGGCGTCCAGATCGGCCGTCTCGCGGGTGATGACTTGGCGAAGAATCAGCGCTGCGCCACCGGCGAGTGCATACCCATCGGCTTCAGGGAGATCGAAAAGAACATCGGCGACTCGTCGCTGGAATGGCGAAAGTTCGCTCACGATGCCTGCGCCAGTTCGACGCGGTACCTGTCGATGATCAGCTGCCAAGCTCGCCGGAGTTCAGCCGGGACGACGAGGTCGGGCCACGCGTCGATGAGCAACGCTCCGTCGACGATCGATCGGATGTCCTCGGGCTGACCTTCACGCAGGACGAGTTCGTACGCGCGAGCGCGGTCCTCGCGGTCCAAGAGGTCGAACCGTGGCGCGGCCCCACTCCACCAAAGGTGAACTCCAGGAACGAACCGCCCGAACGCGTCGGGCAGCGGCAACCGCCACAAGCCCGACGGCACAGGGTATGGCCGCCGCCCGGTCGTCCAGATCCACGCGATCGGCTCGACGATGTCGATCGTTGCGCCGGTCGCCTCGAGTGTTCGAGTTGCTGTCTTCCACCTCGGTTCGCGCCTACCCGCCTCGAACGCGGCGATGTTCGGCCGGGCGACACCGCTGCGCACCTCGAGTTCGGCTTGTGTCAACCCGGCAGCCGTTCTCGCACTCAGGAGCACCTCAGCGAACCTCATGTACGTATCGTAAGCGATACATTACCCGATTGGCAACCGGATCAGATTGCTTGACGGTGACGAGGAGCGGCGGCAGCATGGCCTCTCTTGTTCGCTCGATCGTCGGTGTCGTCGTGGCCATCGGGAATGTGGGTTGGTTCATGACAGCGTCTCCGTCGTCGTGTCGGGTGTCGGTGGTCGAAGTGGACGCGATGCCACACACCCGACCACACACCCAGGGCCGCCGCGACCACACATTCGGGTAGTCGTTCGCTCTGCGCCGGGCAGCCTTGCGATCGCCGGTTGTCCTCGGTTTGTCCCTCATGCGGGTCATCGTCGCAGGGGGAGACGTGAACTGAGGGCGAAGCGCTCACCCCGTTCAAACCCCAGACCGCTGGATCCGCACACAACGGGCAGAATATGTATGACCCGGAGCCCGATCGGCCCACCGCAGCACCTTCCGTCGAGAGGAAGCGTCCGGTTGAGGACCGTCTACTGGACGGCGGGCCGTGAGCGACGGGTGATTGAGGGCCGTCCGATCAGCGGGTCGACAACACTTCGCATGCGATGTGTGGCGGACGACGGTGCTTCGTGCGTCGAGATTGTCGGGAGGGTCGCAAGGATCGTCAGCCCTCGGAGGGGCGGCGGACTCTCAAATCCCCGTTTCGGTACACGGCTACGCACTCGCGGAGGTCAGTGAGGTCGGTCGACGCAACAAGTCTGCTGAGCGTGTCGGCGACCGACATTGCGGATTGGTCGTCGACACGCACGACGAGGATGCCCCCGTGAGATCCGGGTGGATAGCGCTGGATGTCGCCGGATCCACGGTCCATGGTGATGACCAATCGACCGTCCGCAGTAGCCGCCTCCGACACCGTCGGATCGTCGGCACCAGCCAGGCCTTCGTCTTCGACCGAGTCGACGTCATAGCCCGCCGCTGTGAGGATTGGACCGGCGCGGCCTGGCAGGTTCTCGTCGAGCTTGATTCTCACCTGGAAGCGACAGCGGGGTACTCGTCGCGTGCGAGTTCGGCTCCGTGTGCGGCGGCTGCTCGGATTCCGTTGACTGTGAGCGTCGGGTAGTCATCGAGGATCTGCTGCTCAGTCATCCCGGCAGCGAGGCAGTCGAGGATCACGCTGGCCATGATCCTTGTGTCCTTGATCACGGCCTGTCCGTGGCAGACCATTGGGTCTCTCACGATCAGGTCTCGCTGCTCGCTGGTCATCCATCTCAGCGTAGACCGTCGCGAACGTCGATGGTCGTTGAGTGACACCGAACTGGCGCCGACGCCACCACCTCTTGCGAGACGCCCTCATCGGGCGACATGACTGCGCCACCAACGATGAGCGTCCGAATGAGGACCGTGTCTGAGACGCCGCTCGGACGGCGGACCGATGTCTACGAGTTCGTTCGGCTGATGGTGCGGTACACCGTCGGTCGCGACACCGAGAACAACTCACCGAGATCTGAGATCGTGTACTCGCCGGTCTGGTGCATGCGCTTCAACTCCCGCTGCTGCATCGGAGACAGCTTGGGCTGACGGCCCTTCAACTTGCCTTGAGCCCTTGCGACGGCCATCCCTTCGCGGGTGCGCATCCGAATGAGGTCCACCTCGAACTCGGCGAACGTCGCGAGGATGTTGAAGAACAACTTCCCCATCGGGTCGTCGGGGTCGTAGATCTGACCGCCGAGCGACAACGACACACCACGCTTGGCGAGGGTGTCACCGATGTCTCGGGCATCGGGAACGGATCGAGCAAGCCGGTCGAGCTTCGGAACGACGAGCGTGTCGCCCGTACGCACCGCGGCCAGTGCTTGATCGAGGCCGGGACGTTCGCGCTTCGTGCCGCTGATGCCGTGATCGATGTAGACGCGATCAGGCGGAACGCCGAGCGCGTGAAGCGCGTGGCGCTGGGCAGTGAGGTCTTGCTCGTCAGTCGAGCATCGTGCGTATCCAATCAGTGTTTCATCCATCCACGAACCGTGCCGCGCCCGGTCGTCTGATCCATCGGCGAGCGTCCGAATGGGTGCGCCGATTGAGACATCCGACGAACTCCTCCGAACGGTGCCGAGGGCTCCGCCATGTCAGTCTGCGATGTAGGGATCCAAGCGACCGCGTCGGGGTAACCTGACCCGATGGCCTTCGCTAGGATCACCTCAGACCCATCCAAGATGGCTGGCGTACCATGTATCCGTGGCCTCCGGTTCCCGGTCGCAACCGTTGTTGCGATGGTGGCTGACGGGATGACCAATGAGGAAATCCTCTCGGAGCATCCTGACCTCGAGGCCGAGGACATCTCCGAAGCGCTCAGATTCGCAGCACTCGCCGTCCAGGAACGCCAGTTGCCTCTCATGTCGGCGTGAAGTTCCTGCTCGACCAGAACGTCTCACCGGCGCTGGTCGGTTTGCTGGCTGACGCTGATCACCTCGCAGAACACGTCCGCGACCTGGGTATGCGTGAGGCCGCCGGACGATGTGGTCCTCGCAGCGGCCAGGGACGCCGACGCTGTGCTGATCTCATCAGACACCGACTTCGGCGAGTTGCTCGCTCGCTCCAACGCAAACGAGCCGTCCGTGATTTTGTTGCGGCGTCAAGAAGGCCGTCGTGCGAGCGAGATCGCTTCCTTGATCGTCGCCAACCTCCGAGCCGTTGCCGATGACCTGGCTTCGGGGGCGATCGTTGTCCTCGACGACGACCGTGTCCGGATTCGGAGCCTGCCGCTCCAGCCAGAGAGCTAGCCGACCGTCGGAAAGCCCGACGCCGGATCAGCGACACGTGTCCGGTGAAGGAACGCCGGCGTCACAGCGCGAGATGGAGACGCAGTGCCTCATCCAGCGCCTGGAGCGAGTCGCCGCTGAGCACGCCGATGCGAGTGCCGATGCGTTCGACCGCGACCGACCGGACTTGTTCCGCCTGCGCCTTCGACTCGCGCCCGAGGCCGGTGGTCAACGGGTCGAGGAGCACCTGGAACGGGAAGACGCGCTCCACGTTCGACGTGACCGGAACCACCGTGACCACGCCGCGTCCGAGCTTGGACGCGGTCGAATTGGCCCCGTCGTTGCTGACGATCACTGCCGGCCGACGCTTCGCGGCCTCGTTCCCGCGAGCTGGATCGAGGTCGACCCAACGGATCTCCCCGCGAACCATCAAGTGATCCCGTCACCGGCGGCCGCGTCCCAGAGCTCGCCGTCGTCGCTGCCGGCCCAGTCGGACCATGCGTCTTCATAGGCGGGGCCGAGTTCGGTCGCTCGTAGAAGGCGGACGGCCTTGTGGACAACTGCCGATCGTGACTCGATGCCCTGGGTCGACGCGTAGCGGTCAAGGAACTCCACGTCGTCGTCGGGAAGGCTGACGCTCAGCTTCATACCTCGATGCTACCAACGGTATGACCACCAGGGCGGCCGGGCGCGGGTCGCCGCGCCTGACCAGGGCCTCTCATCGAGCTGGTACGGGATGGTTCTCAATGAGGAGCCGCTATTCGTTGCACTGCTGCTGCATCTCCCGAGCGACTCGACGAGTTGTCCCATATTCTCCGCAACACTGATCAGCACGAAACAACACGATTCGGACGTGATAGCTGCGACCTGACTCGACCAACGTTGACGAACTGATAAGATCGTCAACCGTGCCGTTGCTCGCTCGTCAGTGCATCCGGAGGATCCGATGACGGGATCGATCTACGAGGTGAAGGCGGAGTTCTTCAAGACGCTTGCTCACCCCGCCCGCATCCGCGTGCTGGAGTTGCTCCGAGATGGCGAGCGGTCGGTGAGCGAGTTGATTCCTGATGTCGGGCTCGAGGCGTCGCATCTCTCGCAGCAGTTGGGTGTGTTGCGTCGCGCAAACCTGGTCAACGGACGCAAGGAAGGTTCGGCAGTCTTCTACTCGGTCACCGACCGGCGGATCTTCGACCTTCTCGAGGTGGCGAAACAGATCTTGACCGGTTCGCTCACCGAGACGCAGGGTCTGTTGGCCGAACTCGATCGGCTGGACTTCGGCGACCAGACAGCCGGTTGATCAATTCGTCATACTGTTGAGCCCCCGAACTCCGTTCGAGCGGATGTGAATTATCCGGGCTCCCGGATGATTCACAGATCGTTACCCGCGTACGAGAGGTTGAAGCTCTTGTTGGTCAGCGGAAAGTCGGGCACGATCGTGTCCCCCGCGAGCGCCACCGGGAGTGCGGGCCAGTTGAAGAACGACGGGTCGACGATCTTGAGCCGACCGATGGTGCCGTCGCGACGGATCTCCACGCGGTGAGCGATGGTGCCGCGCCACCCTTCGACCAGCGCGACCCCGTGGCGAAGACCCTCGCGGGGGTCGAGTATCGCGCCATGCCGGCCGGTACGGGCGCGGGGCAGGAGGTCGCTCAGCACCGCGGTAGCGGCATCGATCTCGGCGACGCGCATCCGGAACCGACTCATCACGTCACCGGCATCGAGTACGGGGACGGTGAGCTGTTGGTACACGTCGGCGAACGGGTGGTCTCGGCGTGCGTCATTGTCGATGCCGGAGGCTCGGGCGACGTAGCCGAGCACACCGATCTGGCGGGCGTCATCGTTGGAGAGCGCGGCCGTGCCGACGAAGCGGTCCACGACGGTGGCGTTGGACATCATGATCTCGACGATGTCGTTGACGTCGTCGCGGATGGCCACGATGTCTGCGGGTGCAGGGAGCCATTGCACGCCGGCTGCGCCGGGGGCAATGCCGCCGCGTAAGAGCCGATGGCCGGTGATGCGGGCGTTCAGACGGAGCAACTGTTCTCGGATCCGCATCGTGTGCGCATGTGCGATGCCGAATGCGACGTCGTTGCCCATCGCCCCGATGTCGGTGACATGGTTGTAGATCCGTTCGAGCTCCAGCAGGATCGCTCGAAGAATGTGGGCATCCGGCGGGGCGGCACATCCAGTGGCTTCTTCGACGGCGAGGCAGTAGGCGAGGTTGTGCCCGACTGCTGTGTCGCCTGAGATCCGTTCGGCGAGCTCGATCCCGGCATCGAGCGAGCGACCTTCGAACAGCTTCTCGATGCCCTTGTGAACGAACCAGAGCCGGGCCTTCATGTTGAGGATGGTCTCGCCGACGACCGAGAACCGGAAGTGACCGGGCTCGATGACGCCGGCATGGACCGGGCCGACGGGGATCTCGTACACGCCGGGCCCCTCGACGCTGAGGAACGGGTAAGACTCGGATTCCTCATCGAACGCCGGCGGCGGGCCCGCATCATGCCGCATCGGGTACCACCCGGCGGGCCAGTGCTGGTGCAGGACGAGCCGCGCCGGTTGATGGTGACCAGTGATCCTGACACCGAAGAGATCCTGTGCTTCGCGCTCGAATCGACCAGCCGTGAACGACAGTCGAGCGAGGCTCGGGAGCACGGGGTCGGCGGCCGGCAGCGTGACGTGGAGCTCGATGCGGCGGTCGGGATGCGACGCGACGAGGAGGTAGACGATGCGGATCGCCTCGGTACGGTCGTCGTGGTCGGGGTGGGCGTCGTGGTCGGGGTGGTCGGGGTGGTCGTCGTGGGGGTCGTGGTCGGGGTGGTCGTGGTGCGCAGCGACGAGCGCGATCCGGAACCCGGCGTCGAGCAGGTCGCCGGCGCGACCGTGGAGTTCGGCGGCGCCGATGCGGTGAACAATCGCGCGAGGCGCGGTGACGCGTTCGGCGTTCATGGCGCGAGGATCTCCGCCGCGGCGTGAAGGAGGCCGGAGATCGGCCAGATGGTGATGCCGAGCGACGCGGCGATGACGAGTCCGGCGACGAGCGGGATCCGAGCCGTGAGGCTGGTCGTGTGACTGAGCTCCGGCGCAGGTGTGCCGTCGCCGGTCAGCATGTCGAGCGCGTGAACGCCAAACGCGGTGAAGATGACCATCATCAGCGCAAGAGCGATCAGGATCGCCCAGGTCAACCCTTCGTCGACGCCGGACCGGACGATGGCGATCTCGCTGGCGAGGATGCTGAACGGGGGGAGCCCGACGAGCCCGATGATCCCGAGAGCGAACATGGTCCCGACGAACTGGTGACGGTGCAGCAGGCCGGTGACGTCGCTGATGCGGGTGCTCTCGTTGGCGAACGTGATCTCACCGGCGGTGCTGAACATGACCGACTTGATCACGCCGTTGCCGATCAGGTGGAGCAGAGCCGCTGACAAGGCCAGCGTCGAACCGACGGCGGCGGCGAGCGCGATGAGCCCGACGTGCTCGATGCTGGAGTAGGCGAGGAGTCGTTTGTAGTCGCGTTGGGTGATCATCAG
>CAVPET010000061.1:0-41233 GCA_963703525.1 Ilumatobacteraceae bacterium
GCCCGCGCGGGAACCGGTTGGACAGCGGGCGGCGGGATCGAATACGCTTTCCTGCCGAACTGGTCGGCGAAGGTCGAATATCTCTACACAAACATCGGCGCGAATTACGACCCGATCTACGTTGCGCCTTTCATCGTCGAAACCCAGCAGCGCGCGCATCTCAATACTGTTCGCGCGGGCGTCAACTACCGCTTCAACTGGATGCTTGCGCCTCCTGGAGCACGTACGGGCCCGAGCGAGTCCTCAGATCACCGCCCTGATGTCCGTGTGCACGAAGTTGTCACCCTTGAACAGGAGCGGCTCTCCCGAGTGCCGAGCGAGCGCGTAGCTGAAGCAGTCGCCGAAGTTGAGCGCGGCTCGATGGCGGCCCTTCCCGAACCGGCGCCAGCTCGCTCGTGCGAGTTCGACCTGCGGCTCGGTGACCGCCACGACATCGACCGAAATGCGGTGCAGGAGTATGTCCAGGTCGCGCCCGGCCGCCTCGCCGCGGCGAGCCTCGACGACCATCGTCGTTTCGAGAACCGTTGCCGCGGAAACCAGACGCCGCGGATCAGCAGCGATCGCCTCGGCGAACGACGATCGCTCAGACTCGTCGAACAAGATGGCGACGAGTGCACTCGTGTCGATGACCATCAGGT
This sequence comes from Ilumatobacteraceae bacterium, assembly GCA_963703525.1. Lineage (GTDB taxonomy): Bacteria > Actinomycetota > Acidimicrobiia > Acidimicrobiales > Ilumatobacteraceae > Sva-07. Next base: position 639 of record CAVPET010000061.1, read on the forward strand.
CGGCAGACCATCGTCGTCATAGCCGAGGATCTCGTCCGCGGTGCGGTCATCGAGTACGGGAAGGGCTGCGCAGCGCGCAGCGATCGAACCGATCACCTCGACGAGATCGGTTGAACGGTGAGCACCGTGAATGCGTTCGAGGCGCTCCCTGACGGCAACCGCGACCGCCTCGGTGATCGTCTCACCCGTCGCATCGGCGAGCTCGCGCACCAATCGGTCGGTGCCGGGGTCCTTGATGTTCACCGTCATACAGATTCAACACTATCAGGATGATTCCTTCCCCTGCCGCCGTTATCCATCGAGCCGACAGGTCAATCGAGCCGGTGTCAATCGAGCCGGTGTCAATCGAGCCGGAGCACCCGTGGGAGCCAATCGTCGAGTCGCTCGGTGATCACGGCATCGCTGCGGGCCAGCAGGTGACCGTCACCCGGAAGGACGACCACGTCACCCGCTCCGGCGATGGCCCGCACCGTGTGACTCGCTTCCAAGGGCAACAACTCGTCGAGGTCACCGTGGAACAGCAGCAGCGGTCGCCCACCGAGGGCGCCGGCAACCTCGCAGCCCGCAGACTGGGTGGCGAAGGTGACGACGCCGACGACCGATGCCGGCATGATCACCGCGGTTCTTATCGCCGCGGCGCCACCGAAGCTGTGACCCATCAGCACCACCCGTTCGGCGCCCTGGTCGCGCGCTGTCTCGACACCACAGGCGAGGTCGTGTGCACACAGGTCGAGATTGTTCGGCTCGCGGTAGCCGACACGGACGAATCGCACACCACGCGCGGACCACCGCTCGCCGAGGCGATGGTAGAGGCCGTGCCCCGGCCCGAGCAGACCACCCATCGCCCCACCGCCGGCGACGATCGCCGCCGGACGCGGATCGACGGGTTCGTGCAGGATCATCGTGAGCAGCCCGCGCCGCGTGTACACCTCATGGTGCATCAGCCGGCGTTCGTGATCAGCGGTGATCTCGACCGCGGAGTCGGCGAGCGGGTGGAGCGCCTCCAACGCCGTCGGATCGGACGGGTCGGATTGCCCGACTGCCACGCTGAAGCCCCCCATCGTCGACAGCGTACGAGCCCCGACCGTCGGACCCGGAGTTGAGTGGCCGCTCATCCCGGTCGGGAGATAGGGTCGCCGGTCGATGGCCGACCAGGCGGTGTTTGCGCAAGAGGCCATGCAGTACGCGCCGCAGCTGTACTCAGCCGCGATGCGCATGACCCGCAACCGGGCCGACGCCGAGGACCTCGTGCAGGAGACCTACCTCAAGGGCTATCGCAGCTTCCACACGTTCACCGAGGGCACCAACTTGCGGGCGTGGCTGTTCCGCATCCTCACCAACACCTACATCAACAAGTATCGGGCGAAGCAGCGTCGGCCGGAGGAGACCGAACTCGGCGACGTCGAGGACCTCTATCTCTACAAGCAGATCAGCTCGTCACGTGACACCGGCCTCGGCCGCTCCGCCGAGGAATCGCTCATGGAGATGCTCCCCGACGACGAGGTGAAGCAGGCGCTCGAGGCACTGCCCGACAACTTCCGCCTGCCGGTGATCCTGGCCGACGTCGAGGGGTTCTCGTACAGGGAGATCGCGGAGATGCTCGACATCCCGATCGGCACCGTCATGTCCCGTCTGCATCGGGGAAGAAAGGCGATGCAGAAGGGGTTGCACGATTATGCCCTGGTGCGGGGCCTCGTCAGCGGCGACGTGGCGGCCACGAGCGAGCTGTCGCCAGGACAGCAGGAGCCGGAAGGACAGGAGGTGTGACCGTGAACCAGGGCGACGAACCCGACTGCAGAGAGACGATCAGGGAACTCGATCTGTTCCTCGACGACGAGTTGTCCGATGAGATGCGCACGGCCATCCGGCACCACCTCGACGGGTGCAGCGACTGCCTCCAGACGTTCGACTTCCACGCCGAGCTCAAGATCGTCGTGGCGGAGAAGTGTCGGAACGACGAAATGCCCGCCGACCTGCTCTCCAAGATCGAACGGTGCTTCGACACCGACTTCGACGGCGACGGCGTCATCGGTTGAGAGACCGCAGCGCAGGCCGAGACCTCCGAGATCGGAGGCTGAGGTTTCTGAGATTGCAGTGCCCAAGTGCACCTGCGGTTAGCCTCACCACATGCTCGCAGCCAACGTCTGGCACTGGTGGATCGGCGTCATCCTCACCCTGTTGATCGTCGGGGTCGTCATCGGCCTCGTCGTCGTGTACCTCAAGTCCGTCACGGCTCAGAAGTACGAGCCGGGTGCGTCGAAACGCCACCGACAGTCGTCCGATCTCTGATCACGGCGACAGACTTGCCGTAGCTGATCAAGCCATGATCGCCGAACTCCTGCGGCGATGCACCTTCCCGCCCGCCGGCACGCCGGTGGAGTGCGGATTGTCGGGTGGCGCCGATTCCACCGCCCTCGTCCGGCTTGCCGTTGCGGCCGGTTGTGATGTCACCGCCGTTCACGTGCACCATGGGCTCAGGCCCTCGGCCGACCACGACGCCGCCTGTGCTGCCCGGACCGCGCAACGACTCGGCCTCGACTTGCGGAGCGAAACCGTCGAGTTGCTCGACGGGCCCAACCTCGAAGCACGAGCCCGCATCGCCCGGCAACGGGTGCTCGGGCCCGGTGCGCTTACCGGCCACACCGCCGACGACCAGGCGGAGACCGTATTGCTGGCATTGCTCCGCGGCTCGGGCGCGACCGGTCTGGGCGCCATGACACCGGGGCCGACTCGGCCGATCCTGCGCATTCGCCACGCCGAGACGGTCGCGTTGTGTGCGGCCGAATCGCTCGAAGATCACGCACGACCCGAGCAACGACGACTCTCGATTCCGCCGCAACCGGGTCCGTCACGAGCTGCTCCCGCTGATGAACGACCTCGCCGAGCGGGACCTCACGCCGATCCTCGCTCGCACCGCCGACCTGCTTCGCGACGACGATGAACTGCTCGATCGCCTTGCGGACGGCATCGACCCGACCGATGCCCGTGCGCTCTCGGCGGCCGCGCTCCCACTCGCACGGCGAGCGGTCCGACGCTGGCTCGCCGACGATTACCCTCCCGATGCGGCAACGGTGGCGCGGGTACTCGCCGTTGCGTCCGGCGCCGCGAGGGCGTGCGATGCCGGATCGGGCCGGCGGGTCGAACGTCACCAACAGCGGCTCGTTCTCGTGAACAATGCCGATCCGGTGGGCTAGCCTGCAACTCCGGTATGCATGCGGTTCACACAGACAGCTTCGGACGCTGATGCATCAGCGTCTTCGCGGCAAGTGGGCCCTCGGCATCACCCCACGCAACTTCACCTGGATCCTCAAGGACAAGCTCGCCATCTGCGAACGCCCTGGCGGCGTGGGCGACAGCCATCGCCGGGTCCGCCGGCAAGAAGAGATCATCTGGCTCCGTGAGAACGGGTTCGGTTGTGTGCTGTCGATCATCGCCGCCCCCCACAACCTGCACAACTACGACGAGCTCCATCTGCCGTACCGCCATCGGCCGTTCAACAACGACCACCTCGACGCCTACCTCAAGACCCTCTACACCGAGATCCGTGACCTCCTCGGTCATGACACGAAGGTCTTGGTCCACGGTGACGAGGTCGGCGACCGCATCGTCGGGCTGATGGGCGGCTACATCCGTTGGGCCGGGCTCATCGACGACCCGACACAGGCGATCCAGGTGACCGAACGCATCGCCGGTCGGCAGCTCGACCCGTTCGCGCGTGAGACGATCATGCGCGTCCACCAACTGCGCTGATCGTGCGCCGGGCTGACTCCTGCGCCGGGCTGATCGTGCACCGGGCTGACTCCTGTTCGAGCGTTCAGTAGCCGGGGAGGCCGACGCAGGCGTTGTCGGCCGGCCCTGTCGGGATCACGTCGGGGTCGTAGTGGAGCAGCGGGAGCGGGTCGACTGCCACGTTGCCCGGGCGGACCTCGAAGTGCAGGTGGTAGTTGTCGACGCCGTATGTTCCGCTGTTGCCGACGAATCCGAGGACATCACCCATCCGCACCCGCTGCTTGAGGATGAGTCCGTTCGGATCTTCCATGAGGTGGAAGTACTTGTAGATCGTGTTGGTCGCCGCATCGCTGAGCGACCAGCCCCAGCCGGCGTCACCGGTATTCGCATAGCGGGTCACGAGCTCACCGTCGGCGACGGCATAGACCGGATTTCCCCTGCTGCCGAGAATGTCGATGCCAGAATGCGAGCGTGTGCCCCCACTCCGACAGGAACCGAAGTTGTCCAGCACGTAGCAGTCGTTGGCCGGCTCCACGGGGAACAGCAACTTGCCCGCCGGGGGTGGACCAGCCGGCAGGCGGCGAAGTGACAGGCGCTCGGCCGGCTTGATCGCCACTCCGGGTTCGGTGAGGGCGCCCGACGTCGAAGCGCTCGGCATGGGATCGCTCGGCATGGGATCGCTCGGCATGGGATCGGCTGCCGTTGCACCGGCGCCCCCGAACTCGCCGAGGGCGATGGCACCGGCCCCGCCGGCGAGCGCGAAGAGCGCGTGACGCCGGCTCAGCCGACGGGAAACGGCTGGACCGGGTTCGGAGCTGTCTGGAGTGGTTGTCATCGAGTGTCATCCGGTGGTGCTGGGTCGCCCGAAGGGGCCGACACGTGTTCATCGGCGTCGTGGCCACAGAACTGGACCAGATCCTATGACACAAGTGTCGCTAGCGTTCGAAGCGATGGCGGGACGGCGTGTGTTCGTGAGCGGTGTCGGTGGAGAGCTGGGCACACTCATCGCCGACCTGCTCGAAGCAGAACCATGGGTCGATGCGCTCGCCGGAATCGATGCCGACCCACCCCGGCGGCGGCTGACCAAGACGATCTTCCATCGGATTCCGCCCGATCAGCACGACCGCATCGTCGACACGATCGCCCACTTCAACCCCCACGTGCTGGTTCACGTCGGTGTCTGGGAACCGGATGCCCGTGCCGCGCCGGCATCGGCCCGGATCCTCACCGATCAGGCTGCCACCTCGATCATCGGCGCCGCAGCGGAATGCCCCGCGCTCGAGCACATCATCGTTCGCAGCGGCATCGAGATCTACGGGCGGGCACGCGGCGCCCTCACACGGCCCGACGAGACCGCCCCGATCCGGCCGACCAGCGATTGGGGCCGAACCGTCGCCGAGATCGAGCACATCGCCGCGCGAGTCGGTGATCGGGTGGGCGTCGCCATCGGCGCCGTGCGGCTGGCACCGGTGCTCGGGCCGCACGTCCCGTCACCGCTCGGCCGACTCCTCCGGCTACCGGCGGTGCCCTTCAGCGCCCTCGCCGACCCTCCGTTCGCCGTCATCGAAGACGGCGACGCCGCCCGGGCGATCGTCGCCGCGGCCCGCGTCGGGCTCGAGCAACCCGTCAACGTCGTCGCCAACGGCGCCATCACCTGCCTCCAGGCGATCCGCCGCGGTCGACGTCTTCCCATTCCCCTGATCGGGCCCGAATGGCGCATCGCCCGCGCGGTGAGCCACGTCCTCGGCGCCCCGATCCCCGACCATGTCGCCGAGGCACTACACCGAGGTCGGCTCGCCGACAACCATCGGATGGCCGACCTGCTCGGCGTCGTGCCCGAATCGACCACCATCGAGGTCATCGAACGACTCTATGGTTGGCCGAGCGTCATCCGACGGCCGGCACAGGTGATGGTGGCATGAGCGACGACCGTACGAACGAGGCGGGCCGCGTGGTCGATTTCCCACTCCCTCGGCACCGGGTCGTCGATGCCGCAGGCAAGGCCGACGAGCGCGCCGGCATGGTCGACGACTGGGGCCGCGACCCTCGACTCGTACGCGGGATCATCGGTGTGTCGCGGCTGCGTTGGAGTGTGTCGGTCGGCGGCGACCAACGCCTGCCCCGCCGTAAGGGCGCCCTGATCGTGGTCAACGCGCGCCGGTTCGCGCTCGCTCCGATCTTCGCTGCGTTCGCTGTGAGCGAAGCGGTCGATCGGCCGGTCCGATTCGTCGGGCGCAGCGATTCCGCCCCCGTCGGATCGTTCGCCCGTCGGATCGGCGGCCTGCTCGATCATCCCGACGAGGTGTACGGCGCGTTGCGCGCCGGCGAGCTGGTGGTGATGGGAGCCGAACCGAGCACGAGCCTGCGCCACGTCGATCGCGTGGGCCGGGTCCGTCACGACCTCGTCGGTGCAGCGACAGCAGCAGGGGTGCAGGTGTACCCCGCAGCGACCGCGAGCACCCCATTCGGTCGCAGCGCGCGCGTCGAGATCGGTCCGGCCACCCGTCCCGGACGTCGGCGTCGCGGGCCCCTGGCCGAACTCGAACTCGCCGACCACCTCCATGACAAGATCGCCCTGCTGCTCGACGAGATGGGCGAGCTCAGAACGGGCGCCCCCATCGACTGGCTGCCGTTGCGCGGCCTCGGGGGCCGGTGAGGGCGATGCCGACGTGACCTTCGTCCGCAGCAGCGACGGTACCCGCCTGCATTACCGGGTCACGGGACGTCCTGGCGCACCTCCGGTCCTGTTCATCCAAGGGCTCGGCGCCGACAAGAACGGTTGGAACCTGCAGCGCCTCGGTACGGCGCCCTGGTACCGGGCCGTCGCTCTCGACAACCGTGGTTCGGGGCGCAGCGACAAGCCCCACGGGACGTACACCTTGGAACAGATGGCCGACGACACGATCGCCGTGCTCGACCACGCCGGCATCGACACCGCCCACGTCGTGGGAGCGTCGATGGGTGGGGCGATCAGTCAGATCGTCGCCGTCAAGTACCCGGAGCGACTTCGATCCCTGACGCTCGCCTGCACCGCAGCGCGCAACCATCCCTGGCGTGAGGAGTTGCTCGCGAGCTGGCGCGACACGGCACTCGATCAGGGGATCAGCTCGATGGGCCGGCAAGCTGCCCGGTGGGTGATCGGGCCGCGTTCGTTCCGTCGGCTGCTTCCGGCGATGGGCTGGCTCGGGCCACTGGCTCTCGGACGACCGCCCCACGCGTTCGCCGCCCAGTGCGATGCGATCCTCAACGCGACCGAGCAGAACGAAGATCTGGTCGACCGGCTCCCCGAGATCAGGGTGCCGACGCTGGTAATGGTCGGCAACCAGGACATCCTCACGCCACGGGGTGACAGTGAGGATCTCGCCGATCGCATTCCTACCGCCGAGTTGGCCGTCATCAGTGGCGCCGCCCACGGCTTCATGGTCGAGCACGCATCGGCGTTCAATCGGGTGCTGCTCGAGTTCCTCGGGCGCGCCGAGCACACATATCAGCGCTCCCGCGCCACCGCAACGACGCTTTCCCTCGCGTCGGCGGCCGGCTGATACGAGTCGTCGTCACACGGGCCGGTCACCGGGTGAGCACCGCGCCACACGCCGCAACCACCCGATCGAACCCACCGATGAGCGTGAGCGCGCACAGGTCGCGCTCGAACTCATCGCAACCACCCGATCGAGCCCCCCGATGAGCATGAGCGCGCACAGGTCGCGCTCGAACTCATCGCACCCCCCCCCGATCGAGCCCACCGATCGAGCCCACCCGATCGCAGCCCCCCGATCGCAACCACCCGATCGAGCCCACCGATGAGCATGAGCGCGCACAGGTCGCGCTCGAACTCATCGCAACCACCCGATCGAGCCCACCGATGAGCGTGAGCGCGCACAGGTCGCGCTCGAACTCATCGCAACGGTCTGGCCCGGGGGTTCAGGTCGTCGGGGTGGCGGGGGGTTCGGGGTCGCCGCAGCGGACGCGGACGACCTGCTGGGTGTGCAGATCGACGATCGTCACGCTGCCGGGGCCGAAACGGCGGAGAAAGTCGCCGAAGCTGGGGATGTCGATGTCGCCGCACTCCCGCTCGATGACCGGTGTATAGGCGATCCGCCAGCCGCTCTCGAACACCGCGTATCCGCCGTCCAAGTCGATGATCGGTGGCAGCTCGGCAGTCTGTCGTTCGTTCTGCGGCACGAGCGCGAACCAGACGACTGCATTGCCGAGCACGTCGGCGAGCACACCGCACTTGTTGAACTCGGTCAGCTCATCACACGTGACCTCCCCGAGTGTCCCGGGGGCGATACGCATCGTGCGATCGTCGGCAAGCACCAGGTCGAGGTAGCCGATGGTCCTCCCGTCGTCGCCGACGTCGAAGTCGTCCGATGGGATCGGAGCGAGGACCGGCGCGATCAGGTCGATCCGACGCTCGATCGGCGTCGGATCGATGACGGCCTGCAACTCGTCGTGGTCGGAGAGCGCCGACGTCGCGACGAATGCCAATCCGGCGAGCGCGGCGAGGGCGGCAAGCAGACGCCACGACAACAGCTCTCGCACCCGATCAACCGTACTGCGGGACGCTCAGCGGGGGCGGGCAGCGACCAGTGCCGCTCGGTGAGCAGCCTCGCCGATGGCGGCGAGCACCTCGTCGTCGTGCGCCAGCCCGACGAAGATCGCCTCGTAGGCGCCCGGCGCCATGGCGACGCCGTGTTTCAGCATCGCCTGGAAGAACGCCGCGTACAGAGCCTCATCGGTGCCCTTCGCCTCGTCGAAGTTGCGCACCTCGCCCGCCGGATCCCCGACACGGTCGCCGCACACGATCCCCAGGAGCGTTCCCACGACGGGGAACGCCGCTGCCAGCCCGGCCGCCGCACATGCGTCACGCAACAGCGACGACAGGTGCCGCGCCCTGGCCATCAGCTCGATGTAGACGTCGCCGGTGAGCAGGTCGAGCGCAGCCAGCCCGGCCGCGGTCGCCATCGGGTTGCCGGCCAACGTACCGGCATGGAAGACGGGGCCGAGTGGCGACAGGTGCTCCATCACGTCGCTTCGCCCACCGACCGCGCCGATCGGTAGACCACCACCGATCACCTTGCCGAAACAGGTGATGTCGGGCCGGACGTCGTACTTGGCCTGCGCTCCGCCGGGCCCGATGCGAAAGCCGGTAATCACCTCGTCGAAGATCAACAGCGCGCCGACTCGATCACACTCGGCTCGCAACCCCTCGAGGAATCCGGCGATCGGCGCAACCACACCCATGTTGGCGGCAATGGGTTCGACGATCACGGCGGCCACGTGCTCGTCGAGCACGGGCACGACGTTGTACGGCGCGACCAGAGTCTCGGACACCGCGGCCCGCGGGACTCCGGCGGTGCCCGGCAAGCCGAGGGTCGCCACGCCACTGCCTCCGGCAACCAACAGCGCGTCGGTCGCACCGTGGAAGTTGCCGGCGAACGTGACGATCCGGTCGCGCCCGGTTGCGCCGCGGGCCAAGCGGATCGCCGTGCTCGTGGCCTCGGTGCCGGAGTTCATCAGCCGTACCCGCTCACAACTCGGGACACGTTCGCTGATCGCTTCGGCCAGCTTCATCTCACGCGGTGTCGGCGCCCCATACGACGTACCGTCGCCGGCCGCTCGCCGCAGCGCCTCGGTCACGGCGGGGTGCGCATGGCCGAGGATGATGGCGCCGTAGCTCTGCACGAGATCGAAGTACGTGGTGCCCTCGACGTCGGTGATCGTCGCCCCCGAAGCTCGGGCAACCACGTACGGCTCGCCTCCGACCGCCTTGAACGCCCGGATCGAGGAGTTGACACCACCGGGAATCGCCCGGGCCGAACGGGCGAACAGCGTCGTGTTCGATGGCACGCCGGCGCCGGTGCACACCGTCGGTGTGCACCCGGCAGCGGCGCATCCGACCGCGTCACAGGGTGCGATGCCGCCGCTGGGCAGCGGATCGTTCGTCATCGTCGAACCTTCCCGCTCGCGACAGATTCGGCGAACCAGCGCGTGAAGTACGTCAACACGATGTCGGCCCCGGCTCGCTTGATGGCGCCGAGATGCTCCAGCGCGACGGCGTCGCCGTCGATCCAGCCCCGTTGGGCGGCGGCATGGATCATCGCGTACTCACCGCTCACGTGGTACGCGGCAATCGGCACGTCGACATGCTCGGCGGCGTCGGCGATCACATCGAGATAGGCGAGCGCCGGTTTGACCATGATGATGTCGGCGCCCTCGGCGACGTCGAGCGCGATCTCCCGGCGAGCTTCGCGGGCATTGCGCCAATCCTGCTGGTACCCCTGACGATCGCCGCCCCCCACGATCGTGACGTCGACGGCGTCACGGAACGGGCCGTACAGCGCACTGGCGTACTTGGCGGCGTAGGCGAGGATCGCCACCTCGTGATGGCCATCGGCGTCGAGCGCGGCCCGGATGGCTGCGACCTGGCCGTCCATCATCCCGCTGGGAGCGACCACGTGCGCCCCCGCCCGCGCCTGGGCCACAGCAGCCTGGGCGTAAAGCCCCAGCGTTGCGTCGTTGTCCACCGCTCCGTCGGCGTCGACGATCCCGCAGTGCCCGTGATCGGTGTACTCGTCGACACAGAGGTCGGCGATCACGACCATCTCGTCGCCGAGATCGGCGCGCAGGTCGCGTAGCGCCAACTGCACCACGCCGTCAGGATCGTATGCCCCACTCCCGGTGGCATCCTTGGTGGCCGGCACCCCGAACAGGATCACCGCACGAACCCCGAGCGAGGCGAGTTGCTCGACCTCGGAACGCAGCGACGACAGCGTGTGCTGCACCACCCCTGGCAAGGAGGTGATCGGCTGCGGTTCGTCGATGCCTTCGCGGACGAACAGCGGCGCGATGAGGTCGTCGACACGCAGATGCGACTCGGCCACCAAGTCGCGCATCGCCGCGGATCGGCGCAGACGACGCGGACGTTGCAGCGGAACCGGAATGTCCTGCACCCCGCCGAGCCTAAGGGCTCACGTCGGGTCTGGTCGCGCGTTCGCTGTCCAACGATCGCGCCGGTTGCAGCGGACGCGTTCCGGGCGGGCAGGACCCACCACCGGTGCCCCGGCCCGCGAGCGCGCAACCGGTAGCGTGCGCGACGTGTCAGTACAGGCCTGGTTCTCCCACGACGATGTCGATGTCGAGCCCGGCACGACGCTGACACTCGCCCTCACGGTGCACAACCTGGGTGAGTCGACGGAGTCGTACACGATCGTGCCGGCAGGGCTCTCGGCGAGCTGGACGGCAGTTCGACGGGGCAACCTCACGTTGTTCGGCGGCTCGCAGGAAGTCATCGACGTCGAGATCTCACCACCGCGGCTGTCGACCACCACCGCCGGCCCAACGGTCATCGCGGTCAGGGTGATCCCGACGTCGGTCGAGGACGAGGCGATCGTCGCCGAGGCAACGCTCGCCATCCAACCCTTCGACGACTGCCGCATCGTCACACTGCAGCCGATCCAACGTGCTCGGCGCCGCGCGACGTTCGAGTTCATGGTCGAGAACCACGGCAACAACGTCGCCAACGCGCGGTTGCTGTTGATCGACCGCACCGACCGTGTCGACGGCGCGTTCGATCCACCGGCGCTCGGTGTGGCCCCCGCAGCGGCGAGCCTCGTGCGACTCAAGGCGCGGCCGGCGCAACGGTCGTTCCGGCGACATACCCGCACCCTCGACTTCGAGATCGAGGCACAGCGCCAGGGCCACGCCCCCGCGACCGCACCGCTCGCCCTGGTTCAGCCCCCGACGATCCCCGGCGAGACGCTCGCCAGGATCATCGGCATCATCGTTCTGGTGGGTGTTGCGGCGCTGGCGTGGTTCGGCCTCGTGAAGCCGACGATCGAGGACAGCGCTCGCAACGAGGTCGACGATCGGATCGACGAGCTCGCCCCGACAGATACCGACGTGGCCGTGCCGGTCACGTCGGAGCCGGCCGCGGGAACCGGCTCGCCGGCCGATCTCGGTGAGCCGGCGTTCTTCCGGTTGACGGTCACCCCGGCGCTCACCGAGACGGCCGATCAGGCGGCGACGATCCCCGACGGTGAGCAGTTCGACATGACCGACGTCCGCGTCGAGAACCCGTCCAACGACGACGGCGTCGCCACCCTGCTGATCAACGGCGATCCGATCTTCGTCTGGTCGTTGCAGAACGTCCGCGGTCAGTTCTTCGAGCCGCGGATCACCCCGATTCGCCTCGAGCCGGGTGACAACCTGACGTTCTCGGTGCGGTGCGACGTGATCGGCGACCCGACGAAATCGACATGTACCGACGCGATCAACATCGGCGGTCGGTCGATCACCGCCGGCTCCTGAAGCCGGCTGACCTGAAGCCGGCTACGACTTCAGCCGCCGAGACCGAAACCGGGCATTCCGACCATCGCGTCGTCGCCGGGGATGACCTCGATCTCCCCGCTGGCCACCACGCCGCTGGGCCCGTTGACGACAAGGGTCCGTGACCCACCGCGGTCGTTCGGAGCGACCGGGACGATCGCGAGAAAGTCGCCGAAGGGAGAGGTGTGTGCCGTCGCCGTCAAGCCACTGCCGTCGCCGAACACGACCGTGACATCGGTGTCCGGCGGATACCGATGACCGCTCAGCACCATGTCGCCGCCGGTGGCGACCTCGCCGGCAGGGACTTCGAGGGTCGGCCGGTATTCGGCGTCGCCCTCGAGCACAGCAGTGATGTACTGGCCGTTCGCCGGCACGATCTCGAGCAACGCTGTTCGCCGGTCGGCGCCCGTCGGCGTGAACGTGACCCCGATGCTGCATGTCGCGCGTGGGTTCAGCGGACGACCCGCGCAATTGTTCGACGTCACGGCGAAGTCTGCCGGGTTGGCGCCTCGGAGGTTGACCGAGTTCACCGATGTCGGGGCCAGTGAGATGTTCTGCACGTCGAACAGGAACTCACTGCTGGACGAGCCGACCTCGACCAACCCGAGCCCACCGCCTGCAGCGGTCCGCAGCGTCGGCAAGCCACCCGCGCCCATCAACCGGGAGGAAACCGACCCTGCCTGGAAACCATCCTCGGCAACCGTCAGTGTCGCTGAGGTCGGGCCAGGCCCTGACGGCACCAAGGTCAACATCACGGTGCAGTCTCCGCCGGGCGGCACGGAGACGCCGAGGGCGCACGTGCTCCTGTCGAGATTGACGCGGAATTGACGCCCCGTCACGCTGACGCCGGCCGGGATGATGGACGAGGAGCCGGTGTTGATCACAGCGACATACCATTCATCGCTCTCGAGCCCGACGAGCGTGCTCCCGAGGTCGGCGTCGGCGAGCGAGAGGCTCGGAAGGCTCGACAGCGCGACCACGTTGCGGCCGGGTGCGGGCGTCGCTCCGGTGACTTCGCCGGCGGCCAACGTGTCGAACACCACCGTGCGGCCGGTGTCGCTGAGATGGGGTCGGGCGTGGGCGCCGACCGCCGGGTGCACGCCGTCGATCGAGATGGTCCACCGGCGGAGCCGACCTGTGGCGGCGTCGGCCATCAGGAGGTCACCATCGGTCGAATCACCGCCACCTGCGGCTTGGATCAACTGGAGGTTGGAGGCCTTCGTCACGAATGCGACCAACTCGCCATCGGCGCTGAGCGTCGGCGCCGATGACGGCGCCACACCGGCGACCGGTGGTTGTGTACCCTCCTCGGCACTGATCATGGTGATCGCGGTGCGGCCGGCTTCGTCGAGCCGGCCATTGTCGTCGGCATCGCGGTCGACCCGGTACACCTGTGTCGGGCAGGCCCCCGGGCACACGGGGAACACAGCGGGAACGAGCCCCACGTCGCTCGAGGTGAACGCAACCACCCGTCCGTCGCGTGACACAGCGGGCTCTGCCGCGCCCGTGACCGAGGGGGTGCCGTCGGGTCGGGCCGAGATCAGCTTGACGGCGACGAACGGATCCGCCTCGTCGCGATCCCAGGCGAAGATCTGCTGCGTCGCCTGGCCCCCGACAACCGGTCCACCCCCCCAGGTCGGCACGGCCTCCGTCGAGGATGCATCGGAGCGGTAGACGACGAAGCGACCATCACCCGACAGCGCGGGCTGATCGAGCCCACGATGGGTGAAGGTGCTGTTCGGGCTCGTGATCGGCGCGCCGCCGACCAGTCGGGCCCGTCCGGGAGAGTCGATCGGAACGGCCAGGTCGACCACGGTGACGGTGGTGAGCCCCTCGCCGTCGATGAGGTGGTCGGCAGGATGGGTGTAGGCGATGACGGCGCCGCTACGGCTGACGGCCGGTGAATCGTCGAATGTCACGTCGTCGCGGGCGAGCCCCGATGCGTCACCCCGGGTCGACACGAGTTCCCACCCGCCGGGCTCGCCACCGCAGTGTGGAAGGCGGGCGCGATAGACATCCCAGCGCTCACCGGTGTCGTCGTCACGGAAGACGTCGAGGGCGAGTTCGGACAGGATGACGACGGTGCATCCGTCGCCGGAGATGACTGGGCGGACACTGTTGCCAGGGCGCAGACCCGGAGGAACCGGCGTGATCTCGGTGGTCGTGCTCGTCTCACGGTCGGTGAGCAAGATCGTCGAATGACGGGCCTTCGTGGGATCGGCCGGCCCGACCGTCTGCTCGCCGGCGGTGGCAGCGTCGGCGGTGGCAGCGTCGGCGGGGAGACCCTGTGACACGTAGTAGCGGCCATCGCCCGACACCGAAGCGAACGCACCGACCACCGGCGCTGTGTCGGCGACCGCGCCCTCGGCATCGGCCTGCTCGATGATCACGGTGGGGCGCGCGCTGACATCGCCACCGGAGGCGCTCAGGACGACCCCTGCGCCGATCACGCCCGCGAGCACGACATTTCGTCGCAGCGCACGCCGCCCAGCCACGTCGCTCACGCCTCCTGTTCTGTGTTCATCTCGACGGAATCTACGCGTGTTCCGAGACGTCTGCCGATCGACCTACTGCGTCGGCAGTTGTCGTTCGAGCTCGGTCAGGAGCCCCGCGAGGGAATGATCGGCAGCAACAGCGGTGACCTTGAGCCCCAATCGTCTGGCGACGTCGGCAGTGGCCGGACCGATGGCCACGATGACGGGTGGACCGGTCGGCCCGACCACGTCGACCCAACTCCGTGCGGACGACCCGCTCGCCAGTACCAGCGCGTCGGCGCCGACGAGGCGCTCCGGATCCGGTGACGTCAGCATGGTTCGGTAGGCGATGCGCGTCGTGACGTGATGGCCCGCCTCGACGAGACGATCGGCCAGCAGCGTGGTTGCCCGATCGGCCTGCGCGATCAGGAAGTGGCGAGGCGGTAGCCCGGCGAGATCGATCAACAACTCCGCCAACTTCCCTGCCCGCTGCTCGGCGGGCACGGCGTCGACCGGCCGGCCGGCGAGATCGCTCAGGGTTCGCGCGGTCGATGTCCCCACCGCGCCGAGTCGGACGTGCGGCGCGGCGGCGGCCGCTGCGCCGACGCGCTCGGCGCCGGGGACGGAGGTCACGACAAGCCAGTCGAAATCGTCGAGATGGGCGAGCTCGTGACGGAGCGCGACGCCTGCGTCGTCGGGCTCCCCGATCGCGATGAGCGGAACGTGGACGACCACCGCGCCCCGATCTTCGAGCAACGCGCCGAGTTCACCGAGGCGTTCGCGGGTGACGAGAACTCGCCTCCCCGCGAGCGTGCCGGTCATCCCAGCGCGTCTCGCGCTGCCCGTGCCGCTACGGCGGCCACCCGGAAATCGTCTGCGGCGCCCGGGAGCACCACAAGGTCGGAGACACTCCGGCCGTGCGCAGGGTCGGCGAGGAACGTGTGCAACACGCCATCGGCCACGTGACCGCCGACCGGCAACGAGCAGCCGGAGCCGAGCTCGGCGAGGAAGGCCCGCTCCACCTCGACTGCGTGGCGGGTGACGGCATGGTCGATCGACTCGACGACACCGATGGTGCGGGTGTCGTCATCTCGACACTCGACGGCGACGCAGCCCTGCCCGACGGCGGGCACGAACTCCTCGATCGGCAGCACCTCGGCGATGCGGTCGGTCATGTCGAGGATCACGAGGGCCGCCACCGCGATGACGATCGCTCCGCCATCGGGAATCTTCGACAGCCGCGTGTCGATGTTGCCGCGGAGCTCGACGAATTCGAGATCCGGCCGGACGCGATGCAGTTGCGCCCGCCTGCGCACCGAACCGCTCGCGACCGTTGCCCCGCCGGCGAGCTGATCGAGCCGCGCTCCGACCAGTGCATCGGCGGCAACCCGTCGCTCGGTGAACGCGGCGATGACCAGGCCGTCTGCCGGCGTCGACGGGAGATCCTTGGCCGAGTGCACGGCGATGTCCGCGAGGCCGTCGAGGACGGCGCGCTGCACCTCCTTGACGAACACCCCCTGGCCACCGATGGTGTGCAGCGGGACATCTTGACGTCGATCGCCGGTCGTCTCGATGAGAACGAGTTCGACCGGCGCCCCGGTCGCCTCGATCGCCGCCGCGATGGCCGTGGCCTGCGCCATCGCCTGACGGGACCCACGTGTGGCGAGCCTGAGCGGTGCGGTCATCGAACGTGATCAGGGAAGGTCGAACAGCTCGCGCATCGTGACGGCGTTGCGTTCGCCCTGGGGAGTTCCCGCCTGCGCCTTGAGGCGGACGGATGGCTCGTGGAGCAACTTGGCGATGATCGCCCTCGTGAGCGCGTCGACCGATTCCCGCTGTGCCTCATCGAGACCCGACAGCGCCCCACCGAAACGCTCGATCTCGCTTCTCCTGATCCGGTCGGCTGTCTCGCGCATCGCAGCCACGAGGGGCGCCGCCTGGCGGGCCGTCGACTCGACGACGAAACGCTCGACCTCTTCCCACACGATCGATCGGACACGTTCGGCCTCACCGGAGCGACGTGACAGACCTCGGTCGGCCCAGTCGCGCAGATCGTCGAGGTCGAGCACGGTCACGCCCGCAAGGTCGGCGACGCCGGCCTCGACATCCCGAGGGACGGCAATGTCGATGATGTGCAGCGGTCGAGCGGATCGATGGCCCGACCGTGCCGAGCTGATGAGTTCCAGCGGCAACACCGGGTCGCCCGCACCTGTACTGGCGACGATGACGTCGGCCGCGCTGACGGCCTCGGCGAGGCGTTCGAACCCGATGGCGACACCGCCGACACGATCGGCCAGCGACAGGCCCCGTTCAGGGGAGCGGTTCGCCACCAGGATCTCGGCTCCGCCTGCGCGATGCAAGGCGACGGCGACACCCTCGCCCATCGAACCGGCGCCGACGACGAGCACCCGCTTGCCATCGAGGTTGCCGACCACCTCGGTGATCATCTCGACGGCGGCGTGGCTCACCGACGCCGTACCTCGGCCGATGCCCGTCTCGGTGCGGGCGCGCTTGCCGGTTTCGACCGCCGAACGGAACAGCAGGTTCAACGTCGAGCGGGCTGCCCCCTCGTGCTGCGCGGCCTCCCAGGCGGTGCGCACCTGCCCGAGGATCTCGCTCTCGCCGATCACTGCGGAGTCGAGCCCGGCCGCCACTTCGAACAGATGGGCGACAGCGGTGGAATCGTGCTGGCTGTAGAGGTGCGGGATCAGCTCGTCGACCGAGAGATCGCCGAGTTCGCAGAGGAAGTCACGGACATCGCCGTACGCGCCGTGGAACAACTCGGTGACGACGTAGACCTCCGTGCGATTGCAGGTGGACAACACGACCGCCTCGCGGATGTTGTCACGCAACGCAAGTCCGGCAACCGCCTTGCCCAGCTCGTCGGGCACCACGATGACGCGCTCGAGCAGCGACAGCGGGCTGCTGCGGTGGTTGATTCCGACGACCAGTATCGACATGGCTCTCGAACCCTACGCGCTCGCGCCCGGCCGACGCTCGCCGGGAACGGCGCGAAGCCCGGTCGCGGCCGGGACTGACGTGCGGCGCTGCTCGTAGTAAGCGAGGATCTGCAGCTCGACGGCGAGGTCGACCTTGCCGACGTTGATGCCGTGCGGAACACCGATGACGGACGGCGCGAAGTTCAAGATGCTCGTGATCCCGGCAGCGACGAGTACGTCGGCCGCCTCCTGGGCGGCCGAGCCCGGGGTGGCGATCACGGCGATGGAGATGCCTCGCTGCTGCACAATCTGGGCAACCTCGTCGAGGTGGCGCACCCGCACGCCGCCGATGACCGAACCGATCTTGGCGTCGTCGACATCGACGATCGCTCCGACCGGGAAGCCACGGTCACCGAAACCCCCGTAGCCGGCGAGCGCCTGACCGAGGTTGCCGGCGCCCACGATGAGCACCGGCCAGTCATGGGTCAGGCCGAGTTCGCGGCGAATCTGATACACGAGGAAGTCGACGTCGTAGCCGACGCCGCGGGTGCCATAACTACCGAGATAGCTCAGGTCCTTGCGCACCTTGGCCGCATTGACACCGGCGAGGTCGGCCAACTCCTCCGACGACATGGTGATGACCGCCTGCTGATCGGACAGGATCCGCAGGTAGACGGGCAATCGGGCGACCGTCGCCTCGGGAATCCGCCGTCGCACTCGATTCGCTGCCATGCGACGACCACGTTAGGTGGATCGTGCACGTTTTCACAAAGCCGGCCTCCATCTCAGGCGCCGGACGGCGCCCCGATGCGCAATGCGTCGTCGAGGCTCCGACGATGTGGAACAGCGCAAGGAAGCCAGAGATGACGTCGTCGTCGTTCATGTGGCCGTCGGCGCTCAGACCCTGGTCGATGTTGGCGCGCAGGTCGCCCATTGGTGAGCATGGCCGCCCGAGGTGCGCCGGCGGCGCCGCTCGTGAACATCAGCACGGCACGGTGATCGTCGTCCACGTCGATGCGGTCGACCGCCTCGACCATCAGGAGATGATCGTACCCGACGTACCCGACGTACCCGAACTCATCATCCTGATCGCTCGGCCTGGCGACCCGGTCGCCGGCCGCCACGTGCGGCGAGCGCATCGCACCCCCCGTTCGGGCTCGTACCGTCAGAGCCGAATCAGCGAGATCGTCCCGGCCACGAGGATGGCGAGCAGCAGCAGCCCGAGGGTGAGTGTGGTGGCTGGTCTCATCGAACTCCACGCTACTGGGCGCGCTCGACGCGGCCTGCTGGTCAGCCCCGCCGGATGGTGACCTGCTGGGTCACACCCGCGATGTTCGGGGACGAGGTGTTCGGGGACGAGGTGTTCGGGGACGAGGTGTCGTCAGCGGTCAAGGTCACCTGATCACCGACGTCGAGACCCAACTCCTCGGCCGCGGAACGCTGATCCATGGCAACCGCCAGGAGTCCGGAGGAATCGATCACGAGGCCGATCGAGCCGCCGACGAGCTCGGCGAACGACGATGCCCGGCGAGCGCTGCGAGTGACGCCACCCGAGGCATCGGTCGGCGCCGCGATCCGGATCGAGATGCGCTCCCCGAACCCCGCCGGGAGGTCGTCCGGGCCGACATTGAGCTCGGCGTTGCCGAACACGTCGACCCACAGCACCTGCGCGATGACGCGGTGCTCATCGCCCTGGGGGAGCGGAACCACCCCGGGCATCAGCAGGTCGATGTCGATCTCGTCACCGAGGTCGAACAGGTCGACCCCATTGCAGAGGTGTGCGGCCGCCGGCCCGAACACGTCACGCCCGGCGAACGTGGCCCCGGGTGACGCGAGCTGATATTCCGGATTGGTGAGTTCGACGGCTCGTTCTGCGCCACCGACGAGCGCAACGGCAGGCGCGAGCAGCCCGTTGTCGGGACCGACCAGGACGCCCTCACCGCCGGCGACCTCGATCGCCACGGCTCGCCGGGCGGAACCGACGCCGGGATCGACGACCGCGAGCACCACCCCGGACGCCACGTAGCCGATGCTGCGCGCCAGGGCGAGTGACCCGCCGCGAACATCGAACGGCTTGATGCCGTGGGTCAGGTCGACCACGCTCACGTGCGGCGCGATATCCCGGATCACCGAGCGAACGACGCCGGCGAACTCGTCGACGACGCCGTAGTCGGTCAGAAACGAGATGGTGTCATACGAGCGACCCATGGGCCGCCGAACCTATCGGGTCGCCCGCATCGCGGGTCGGCCCGAGCACACCGTCCCGAAAAGTCGACCTGACCCGAACAGTCGACCTGAAATCGACAAGGCCCGAAAATCGACAAGGGCCGGTGCCAACCCCCCGATGGCACCAGCCCTGTCGGCGCTGCCCACCGTTTCCGGTGAACGCGTCTCCACGCCGGCCACGTTAGAGGAAATATTGCGGTGTGAAAAGCGACACGTCGAAAAACAGCGAAGTAATTTGCTTTTTTCATGGCAGATGCCGTAGAGCGCGGTGCTCGAACGGTGAAGGCTTGAACGCTGCTCAACCGAGTTCGCGGCTGCGCGCCGTTGCCGCCTCCACGGCGGCGGCGAACGCCTCCACCAGCCGGTGTTCCTGCAGCACGGCGATCCCCGCGGCAGTCGTCCCGCCGGGCGACGTCACCTGCGCCCGCAGCCGGGCAGGGTCGCCGGCACGATCGAGCAGCGCCGCCGAACCGATCAGGAGTTGTCGCACCACTCGATCGGCCATCGCCGCGTCGATGCCCTCCGCCACCGCCGCCTCGATCAGAGCCTCGGCCACGAGGAACACGTAAGCCGGGCCCGAACCGGCCACTCCCGTGAACGCGTCGAGAAGATCCTCGGGCAGACGCTCGACCGTTCCGACGGCGGCGAGGATCGACTCGGCCCACTGCACGTCGGCCTCGGTCGCCGTCGTGCCCGCCGAGATAGCGGCTGCCCCCTTGCCGACGAGTGCCGGTGTGTTGGGCATCGCCCGTATCACGGCCGCCGTGCCGGCTGCGGCTTCGATCGTCGCGAGTCGGACACCCGCGGCGATCGACAGCAACCGACCGGCTCCGGCATGACGCGCGGCGACGGCCGCCGCGGGGACGTCGATCGGCTTGACGGCGAGGATCGCCGATCGGCACTCGGGCACCTCGGCCGAGACGATCACTCCGGGAAATCGGTCACGCAACTCCGCGCGCCGGGCGGCGAGCACCTCGACCACCGCGAGCTGATCCACGGCGAACGCTCCGGAGTCGATCATCCCGCCGAGCAGCGCTGCGCCCATGTTCCCGCCGCCGATGACCGCAACATCGACAACGGCGCGCTGCGGCGGCGGCTTCGGCGACTCAGTGGACATGCCACGACGGTAGTCGGGCCGAGACGGTCGCCCCTGGTGGGCCGTTCGCCCGAGTCGGGCCAGTAGCCCGGGTGAGCGGAGTGGGTACCGACTCCCCCGAGCACACCCACCCGGACACCCGAACGTGGGCGCGTCGGTCGAGCGCAGGGAACTTCGATCAGATCGCGAAGCGGCCGGCGAACGCGATCCGCAACAAGCCCTGGAAGCACAGCTCGACGGTGGCGTACAACGTCCCCAACGCACGATCGAGCTCAGCGAGCGTCACCATCGACACCGGCATCTCACCGCGCAGGAAGACGGCATCTTCGATCCCGATCGAGAAGTGGGCGCCGACCAGTCGATCATTCCGGCGCAGCAGAGCCTCGTAGAGCTCGGCGACATTCTCCTCGGGCGCCGCCAGCACGTAGGTCTCGTAACGCAACGTGCGTTGGCCGAGCGTCAGCCACACGGTGGTGAACTCCTTTTCGTCACCGCTCATGCGGACATACCAACGGATGGCGTCGTCGGTGGATCGATCCACCGCCACGATGTGGTCGTGAGCCTGCCGGAGCTCCGCGATCCATTCATCGATCTGACGCTCGAGCAGGGCGAGCTGCTGGCGATCGAACGCTTCGATCACGTACAGCTCACCCGCTCGCGCACCGTGAGATCGCTGTAGAGCCGGCGCAGCCGGGCCGCCGCGAAGCCCCACGTGTACCGCCGAGCCCGCTCGACGGCGGCACGCGACATCGACAGGCGCATCGCGTCGTCGTCGAGGATGCCTGCAACGGCGCTTGCGTAGTCGCCGGGATCACGGCCACCGATGAGCCGGCCGGTGCGGTGATCGTCGACGAGGCTGAGCAGACCACCGACCGCGCCGGCGACCACCGGAATGCCGCACGCCGCCGCCTCGAGGGCCACCAGCCCGAAGCTCTCGCTGCGGCTCGGCACCAGCACGACGTCGGCGGCGCGGTAGTACGTGGACAGGATGTGGTGCGGCTGCGGCTCGACGAAGCGCACCCGGTCGTGCAGCCCGAGTTCGTCGACGAGCGCGTGGGTGTGCAGCGTTTCGTCGTGACCCTCGTCGCCACTCGCGCCGCCGACGATCAGCAGTTGTGCCTCGGGTCGACCGAGTTCGGCCAGGGCCCTGATAGCGACATCGGGACCCTTCAGCGGCTGGATGCGGCCGACGAACAACAGGATCGGCCGCGCGCTGTCGAATCCCAGCGCACGTCGTGCTCCCGCCTTGTCGCCCGGTGCGAAGAACGCGTGCTCCACGCCCGGGGCGATGATCTCGAGCCGGCCCTGCGGGTCGCCGTAGAGCCGGCGGAACTGCTGCTCCTCCTCGTCGCAACTCACGCAGATCGCATCAGCACACTGCACGATCTCGGCCTCGGCCATCTCCCGCCAGAGCGGCTCGGGATCCCCACCCTCGGCTTTCACACGAGCGAGGGTGTGGAACGTCGACACGAACGGCACGTCGAGGTCGTGCTTCAGCCGGTGCCCGACGACACCACTGAGCCAGTAGTTGCCGTGGACGACGTCGGGCGGCTCGTGGTGGTCGATCCAATCGAGCACACCCTGGCGGAACACGTCGAGGATCTCCGGCAGCGCTTCTTTCGGCAGATGGTGTGGCCCTGCCTCGATGTGCACCACGCGGTGGCCCGGCTCGACCATCACCTCGGGCGGCAGATCGGCCCGATCGGCCCGGGTGAAGGTCGTGCAGTCGAGGCCTGCCTGGGCGAGCGCCGACACCAGCTCGCGCACGTAGACGTTCATTCCCCCGCTGTCGCCCGCACCCGGCTGGAGCAGGGGCGACGTGTGGAGCGAGATCATCGCGACACGTTGCACAACGGCGGCAACGATAACCAGGCCTCGGCCGAGAGCCGCCGTCAGTCGTCGTGCAGGCTGTCGACGTCGGCCTCGCCATCACGGTACCGACGAACCAGTTCGGCGCTCAAGGCATCGAGATGATCGAAACGCGCCCGCCGATCAGACGACACCCTGGTCTCGAACTCGGCGAGTGCCTTGCTCAGCGACGCCAGCTCGGCATCGTCGAGTTGCTTGAGCCGACCGTAGCCGTGCGCCGCGCAGAGCTCGTCGAGTTCGACGGCCAACGGATGGTCGCTGAGATCCTCGGTCGGGCGGGGCGGTCGGGCCGGGCCTCCCGTGAGACGCTGCGAGAGCACCGAGCGAAGCTCGTGGGCGGCCTCGTCGTCCCCGTTGTCGGCGCGCTGACGACATTGCGCCGTGACCAGGTCGAGCCGAGTCTGCGCGACCCGGCGGGCATACGACACCGCATCGTCCTCCAACTGCAGCTGCCGGCGCAGCCCGCGGAGTTCGGGCAGCGTCAACCGGCTCGGGTCGGGTGTGTCGGTCATCGTCACGTTCATCCTCCTGACACCGGTGGCAGAACCGCCACCTCGTCGTGCGGGCCGACCTCGGTGTCCGGCGCAGCTGTGTCGCCGTTCACCCAGATCCGACAGGTCGTGAGCACGTCGCTGAATCGTTGGCCGTAGCGGCGTTCCGCTTCGGCGAGTACGTCGGCAACGGTCGCCCCATCGACCACGTCGCTGCCCGTACCCGCCGCGTCACGGGCAGAAGCGAACAGACGCATCGTTGCCATCGCTTCCAATCTAGATGCCCCCGCTCGGATCCAGCGCGCAGGTGACCGCAGAGCGCGATCCGATCGGCCGCGCGGCATCGTCGTCCGGCGTCTTCGAGCGGCATCTTCGCGCGGCGTCGTCGAGCGGTGTCCCCGCATGACAGTCTGGCCGCATGAACGATGCCGATGCCGTCGACCTCGCACTGCTGATCCTGCGCTGCGGAATCGGCGCCGTGATGCTCGCACACGGCGTCAACCACGTGTGGCACGGCAACATCGACGGGACAGCCAATTGGTTCGGTTCGATGGGCATGCGGCCGGCCAGGATCCACGCCTGGCTGGCCAGCATCACCGAAGTCGGCGCAGGGGTGCTGCTCGTGGTCGGCTTGCTGACGCCGTTCGCGGCCGCCGGGGTGGTCGGCGTGATGGCCGTTGCCTGGGCGATCAACCATCGTGGCAACGGCTTGTTCATCTTCCGACCGGGTGAGGGCTGGGAGTACGTGATGACACTCGGCATCGTCGGCGTCGCACTCGGCGCGCTCGGGCCGGGGGCCTGGTCGCTCGACGATGCGCTCGAGATCAGCGATGACCTGAGCGGAACCACGGGCCTGCTGATCGCGGCTGTGGCGGGCATCGGCGGAGCCGCCGCGCTGCTCGCACTGTTCTGGCGTCCGCCGCAGTCGAGCAGCGACGTGTGACGCAGCCTGTGACGAAGCCGCCACAGCCTCGCTCCACCGGGCATCGCCCCAGCGACGATCGACGCCATCGCCCAAACGAGGCGCCGACCGGGCCACAGCCGGCCACCCGTCGGCAACCAGTGACCGATCGCGAGCGCGAACATCCCAACCGTCAGGACGCCGGCCCACCCCGGCGGCGGGACGTCATCGCCCACCCCCGTGGTCATGCTCCCCGTGCCATTTCCCGCTGCCATGTTCTCGATCTCCGCCGGCGCCCAGTCGGGGCGCGGGCCCTACCGGTCTATCGGCGGGCCGTCGACGTGACTTGAGCCGCCGGAACGTCGGCTCCGAGCCGGTAGTGTCCGCGACCTGTGGGAACCGAGAAACGTCAACGTCAGAAGGCCAACCGCGCGCAGCGCCACCAGGAGCAGCAGAAGGCCGATTCGAGGCGCCGGTCCTTCCGGATCGCCGCACTGATCATCGGCGGCCTGGTCGTCGTGTTCGGCCTGGTCTGGATCGCCACGATCGTCGCCGGCGACGACGAGGCCGCCACAGACACCATCGCCGCGGTGCCGTCCGACCTGCTCGATCCGGTCTCCACCGAGCCGGCGTTCATCGATCCGCCGGCGGACACCCAACCGGCCACCGACGACAGCGTCACCGGTGCGACCACGACCGGCCCAGCGGACACTGCCCCCGAGGGATGCCCTCCCGACGACGGGGTCGCCGAGCCCGTCACGTCCTTCGATGCTCCACCCCCGACGTGTCTCGTCCCCGGTGCCACCTACCAGGCCGTCGTCGCCACGAACGTGGGCGAATTCACGATCGACCTCGATGCCGAGGCCGCACCCGAGACGGTCAACAACTTCGTGTTCCTGGCCCGCAACGGGTACTACGACGACACGCCGTGTCACCGCATCATCACCGACTTCGTCGTGCAGTGTGGCGACCCGACGGGCACGGGCACCGGTGGCCCCGGCTACGAGTTCGCCGACGAACTCCCCGCAGCGGGCGAGTACCAGCTCGGTTCGTTGGCGATGGCCAACAGTGGGCCCGACACGAACGGCAGCCAGTTCTTCATCATCACCGGCGATCAGGGCGTCGCTCTCCCGCCGCAGTATTCGTTGTTCGGTGACGTCAGCGACGGCCTCGACACGACCGTCGAGGAGATGGCCGCGGCCGGCAGTGCCGGTGGCGAGCCGACCACGCCGGTCGACATCGTCTCGGTCCGCATCGTCCAGTCCTGACACCCCGACACGCCTGAGCCCCCAACAACCACGTTTGCGTCGGGATTTTCGTGCACCGGGTCTCCGAAATCCCGACGCAAACGATGATCTGAGGTGCTCCAACTCAACGCCCGCTCAGTCCTGACGCCTCCTGAGGCCGGCTCAGTCCTGACGCCGACTCACTTCTGAGGCCGGCTCAGTCCCGACGGTCGTCCTGCGCCAGGTCGTCGATGCCGTCGAGCGGGATCTCGAGGTGGCGGTGTGCCGCCCTGCTGATCGCATGGGCGCCCAGCGGAGCGCTCAGCAGCTGGAACATCACGACGAGGGCAAGTGCGCAGACGGCCAACGAGGTGCGGATCTGCAGCCCGGCGCCGATCGCCACGAGCACGAGCCCGAGGGTCGGCGCCTTCGCCGCAGCGTGCATCCGCGAGTAGAGGTCGGGGAACCTGATCGCGCCGAGGCCACCGAGCATCGCGAGCGCCGACCCAACGACGATGAACAGATCGCCGGCGACGCCCATCAGCCACCCCGCTGCTCGATGAAGCGGGCGATGGCCACGGTTCCGACGAAGGCCACGAGCGCTGCGACGAGGACCGTCTCGACTTCGATGGCACTGTCGTCACGGGCCGCCAGCACGACGATGCCGACCACCACGACCGACAACAGGCCGTCGAGGCCGACCGACCGATCGGGCAGGCTCGGCCCCCGCACCAGGCGATACAGGAACGCCGCGGCCCCGATCGCCAGAAACACCAGCGACACGTCGCTCACGATGGGACCTCCCCACCTGCGTCAGCAGTCTCGAATTCCCGCACTGCGGCGTCGACCGCGGCGCGCTGTTCACTCGTGCCGAATGCAGCGACCGCGTACCGCTCGAGGCGCAGCACCTCGACGCGGGTCGATTCGGCGTCGACGAAGTGCAGCACGTGGATGTACAACCTTGGCGGCGCGAGTGCATCGCCGCCGCGATGTCGGACGTCGACGGTGATGGTTCCCGGTGTGAGCGTGACGGTGTTGGCGACGAGCGTGTTGATGCCCGGTGAGGTGGTGTGCATCGGGACCGACACGATCGCTCGCCGCAGGGAGGAGCCGGGGGTGACGACCTCCCACGCCACGATCAAGCTCGACTTGACCAGCTGGATTGCGAAGAACATGCCATACCGGAGCGCAGCGACCGGATGGAACGACACGTCGCCGACGAATCGCGTGCCGGTCGGCCGCGCGATCATCACGGCGACGATCGCGATCGCCACCCCGGCAACCAGGTTCTGGATCGTGATGTCACCCCACAACAACACCCACACGAGGGTCAGCCACGCCACGAGGACCGGTGCCCTGAATCCGCTCACGGCCGGCCCCCGAGCACCGCGTCGACGTACTGCGACGGATCGAGCAGTTGCGCGGCGGTGCGCTCGGCGAGATCGTAGAGCGGCCCGGCAAAGACCATGATCGCGAGGCCGAGGCCGACGAGGACCACCGTCGACCCGGTCATCAACAGCGGCAGGCGCCGGCCGCTCGTCACCTCGAGCCGCGCCGCGACGACGTCGTCGGGCACCCCCCAGAACACGCTCGTCCAGATGCGCCCCATCACGTACAAGGTGAGCAGGCTGACGGTGAGACTGACGGCAACGATGACCCACTGTTCGGCCTGGAGGCCCGCATCGACGAGCGCGAACTTGCCGACGAATCCGGAGAACGGTGGGATCCCGGCGATACTCATCGCCGGGAGCGCGAACAACACGGCAATCATCGGCGCGGTGCGCACCATGCCCCCCACCTGCGACAGTCGATCGGTGCCGGCGCGAGCCTCGATGAGGCCTGCCACGAGGAACAGCGACGTCTTCACGACGACGTGGTGGACGATGTAGAAGATCGCACCGGCAACTCCCGCGAGGGTGAACAGTGCGAGCCCGAAGATCATGTAGCCGATGTGGCCGATGATGTGGAACGAGAGCATGCGGCGCAGGTCGTCCTGGGCGAGCGCGCCGAGCACGCCCACGACCATCGTCAGCCCGGCCACGACGAGCAACAGCGATCCTTGCCGCGCGTCCTCGGGGAACAGCAGCGTCTGCGACCGGATGATGGCGTAGACACCGACCTTGGTCAGCAGCCCGGCGAACACCGCCGTGATCGCCGTCGGCGCGGTCGGGTAGCTGTCGGGCAACCAGAAGAACAGCGGGAACACCCCGGCCTTGATGCCGAACACCACGATCAACAACAGCGAGAACCCGACGCGGACGCCATTGGACAGCTCCGGTGTGCGTAGCGCGAGTTCGGCCATGTTCACCGTGCCGGTCGCGGCGTAGATCGATGCCAGCGCGACGACGAAGAACGTCGATGCGATCAGGCTGATCACCACGTACGACATCCCCGCACGAACCTGCCCCGGGCGACCGCCGAGGGTGAGCAGGACATAGCTCGCCACCAACATCATCTCGAAGGCAACGAACAGGTTGAACAGGTCACCGGTGATGAAGCTCGCCGACACGCCGGCCGACAGCACCAGGTACACCGGACCGAACGCTGCATAACGAGACTCCTCCTGGCCCTCGCCAACGGCGTACACGAACACGGTGAGCAGCATGATCGACGACACGACGAGCATGATCGCCGCGAGGTCGTCGACCACGAGCGAGATGCCGAGCGGCGCCGGCCAGCCACCAGCCTGTGTGACGCCGATCCCGTCGTCGTCCACCCGCACGAGCAGAACGATGCCGACGATCAGGTTGCTCGCCAGGGCGGCGAGCACGACAACTCGTTGCACCCATCGTGTCCGGGCCGTGATCAGGCAGAGCGCGGCGCCAAGCAGCGGCACGATGATCGGCAGCGGGACGAGGGCGTTCACACCCGGTCCTCCTCGGCCGCGTGCGCCCGCTCGGCCTGTTCGCCTTCTCGGAGCAACTCGTCGTCGCTCGCCCGGCGGCGGGCGATGTACCGATCCTCCACGTCGTCTTCCACGACATCGTCGTGGGTCATCTGCCAACTCCGATAGCCGAGCGCCAGCAGGAACGCCGTCACACCGAACGTGATCACGATCGAGGTGAGTGCGAATGCCTGCGGCACGGGATCTGCGAAGTCGTCGGTGTCGCCGGCGCCGATGATCGGGGTGATCCCGCGCCCACCACCGGAGATCACGAGCAGGAGGTTGGCGCCGTGGCCGAGGAGGCCAATGCCGATCAGGATCCGCGAGAGTCGCCGCTGCAACAGCAGGTAGGTGCCGGTCGAGAACAGGGCCGCCGCCGTGAAGGCGAGGAGCACGCTCATGGCCCGCCGCCCCCGTCCGCTCGCCTCGGCGCCTGGCCCGTCGCCTGACCCGACGAATCCTCGTCGGGGTCAGCGGTGATCGTTCCCGGCCGGTCGTCGCCAAAGGCCGCGAACGCCATCAACACGAGTCCGACCACGACGAGATCCACGCCGAAGTCGAACGGCAGCGCGCTGGTGATCTTGACGTGATGGAACAGCGGCAGGTCGAACTCCTTGTCGCCGTGTTCCATGATCGACCCACCCAGCAGCACCGGCACGAAGGCGGTGACCGCGGCGATCATGAGGCCCAACCCGAGGATGACGTGTGCCGGGAGCCGGAAGCTCGAACCAACCGCGCGGTGTCCCTGAGCGACGTACCGCAGCGCCAGCGCCGACCCGACCATCAGCCCACCGACGAATCCGCCCCCCGGACGGTTGTGGCCGGCAAGCAGGAAGTAGAGGCCGAGCACGATGACCGAGGGATAGAGCACCCTCATCGACGTGTCGAGGAGGAGCATCGTGGCGCTGCGCGGTGGCTTCGCCGTCATTCGACAACCTCCTCGAACACCGAGGCGTCGTGGTCGTCATGGTCGTCATGGTCGTCGCGGCGACGCCCCGGACGAGCGAGACTGACCGCGCCGACGGCTGCCACGAGCAACACGGTGATCTCGCCCATCGTGTCCCAGCCGCGGAAGTCGACCAGGATCACGTTGACGACGTTGCTGCCCTTGCCCTTCGCGAGCGAACTCTCGATCATGATCTCCGAGGCGGGCGGTCCACTGACGTCGGAGCGGGCCTGGCTCGACACGATGGCGAACACGAAGATCCCGACGCCGACCACCACCGAGGCGAGAATCCTGGTGGAAGTGCCGAAACTGGGTTGGCGGTGCGCCCAGGTTCGCGGCAGGAATCGCAGCACCAGCACGAACAGCACCGTGCTGAGCGTCTCGATCGCGAACTGGGTGAGCGCCAGGTCGGGTGCACCCTGCACGACGTAGAGCGCCGACATCGTGTAGCCCACAGCGCTCAACAAGAGCACCGCTGCCATCCGGTGGCGGACGACACAGGCGGCAAGCGCCGCGCTCAGCATGACCGTGACGAGCGCGACATGGGCAGGTGACTCGACGAGTTGGGGGAGCCCGTCCCATTCGCCGGCGATCGGGATGACAGGTACCACGATGCCCACCAGCATGATGACAGCGAGATAGATCGGCAGCGAGCCGTTCTGCACCACCCCGGTGACGCCGCGCGCCGTGACCCCGGTGAAACGCAGGATGCCGAGGAACGACTGTTCCGAGGTCGGCACGATTTGGATGCGATCGGAGAACACGCGCTGGAAGGCCGCCACCGGCTTGCGCAAGAGCGTCAGCACGACGCCCCCGGCGATCACGAGGCCCGAGAGAGCGAGCGCCTCGTTGAACCCGGACCACAGCTCCAACGGTGCGGAGCCGGCGCCCGGGTACAGCGCCGAGGTCGCGCTCTGCACCAACGTGTCCGTGAGCCGCGGGACGACGCCGGCCACCACCGTGAACACACTGAGCAGCGCCGCCGGTGCGACGAACCACCAGGCCGGGGCGTGCGCCGCATGCGAGACGTCGTCATGGTCGGGCCGGCCGAAACGGCCGAACATCCCGAGCACGAAGCGTGCCGAGTAGGCGAACGTCAACATCGAAGCGATGACGATCACGGCGAGCACAACACCCGCGCCGACGAAGTCACCGTGCTCCACGTAGCCGTCGAGCGCCTTCTCCTTCGCGACGAAGCCGAGCAGTGGTGGCACGCCGGCCATCGATGCCGCGCTGATCACGGCGACGACCTGCACAGGTCGCCACCCGCCGCCGAACCCGTGGAGTGCTCTGATGTCACGGGTTCCGGTCTCGTGATCGACGATGCCGACCAGCATGAACAATGCCGCTTTGAACGCGGCGTGGGCGATGAGGAGCACGATGCCCGCCCCGCCGAACTGGTAGCCGCCGACGCCGAACAACAGCATCAGGAAGCCGAGCTGGCTGATCGTGCCGTACGCGAGGAGCAGCTTGAGGTCGTACTGGCGCAGCGCGCGCAGCCCACCGATCGTCATCGTGACGGTGGCGACACCGAGCACCAGCAGCCGCCAGTGGCCGGTCATGGCGAAGATCGGTGCGAGCCGCGCGACGAGGTACACGCCGGCTTTCACCATTGTCGCCGAGTGCAGATACGCACTGACCGGCGTCGGCGCGACCATCGCTCCGGGGAGCCAGCTGCTGAATGGGGCCTGGGCCGACTTCGTGAACGCCCCGATGAGCGCCAGCATGATCCCCGCGTTCACGATCGATCCGGTCGGCGGATCAGCCGCGAGTTCGGAGATGACGTATGTGCCACCCGCTTCGCCGATCAGGATCAGCCCGGCGAGCAGCAGCAGGCCGCCACCGCCCGTGATGAGCAGCGCCTGGAGCGCTGCGGCCCGGGCCCGCGGGTCGGTGTCGTCGTTGCCGATGAGCAGGTACGACGTGATCGACGTGAGCTCCCAGAAGATGAACAGCGCGATGAGTTGGTCCGACAGGACGACGCCGAGCATCGCCGCGGCGAACAGCGTGAGCACCCCGGCGAGGCGAGCGAGGCCCGGCTTCTGCGCGCTGAAGTAGCCGAGCGAGTAGATGCAGATGAGCAGCCCGATGCCCGAGACGATGGCGACCATCACCAGGGCGAACGCGTCGAGGCGCAGATCGATGGCGAGATCGAGGCCGGCGACCCAGGTGAACGTCTCGGTGACCGGTTCGCCCCCGGTGACGTCGTTCCAGTTGACGGCAGCCCACACGAGCACCGACAGCGGCGCGAGTGCCGCCACGACGAACGCTCGGCGCCCGAGCACACGACCGGCGGCAACGAGGCCGACACCGATGACGAGATGGAGGACGAGGAGGGCGAACATGTGGGTGAGCGACGGGCCGCGGGTGGCTCGCCTGCCCGGAGAATAGGTGGAGCGGGCGGCGGCTTGGTGTGGTTACCCGGTGGTAATTACCCTGGGCGCCCATGGCAGCCATCCAACGTGTGGGCATCATCGGATCGGGAATCATGGGTTCGGGGCTTGCCGAAGTGACCGCCCGGGCGGGCTACGACGTGGTCGTTCGGTCTCGTACACAGGCCGGCGCCGACGCGGTGCTCGCCGGTATCGACGCCGGCCTCGCCAAGCAGGTCGCGCGTGAGCGGCTGACCGACGACGAGCGACTCGCGATCCTCGCTCGGATCTCGGTCACCCACGATCTCCACCAACTCGCGGCCAGCGATCTCGTGATCGAGAGCGTCGTCGAGGACATGGACGTCAAACGCGAGCTGTTCGAGAGGCTCGACCGCATCGTCAAGCCCGAGGCGATCGTCGCCACCAACACCTCCACCCTGCCGGTCGTCGAGCTCGCGATGGCCACCGAGCGACCCGACAAGGTCTGCGGGATCCACTTCTTCAACCCGGCGCCGATGATGAAGCTCGTGGAGATCATCCGCCCGCTCACCGCGTCGGACGCGACCATCGCCACTGCGATCGAGTTCGCGGCCTCATGTGGCAAGGACGCGGTGCAGGTCCAGGACCGCGCCGGTTTCATCGTCAACGCGTTGCTCTTCCCCTACCTCAACAACGCGATCGGAATGTGGGCGCAAGGCACGGCCACGATGGTCGACATCGACACCGCGATGCAGGGAGGATGCAACTTCCCGATGGGTCCGTTCGCGTCTGCTCGACCTCGTCGGGCTCGACACGTCGTTGGCGATCCTCGACGCCCTCTACGACGAGTTCCGCGACCCGAACTTCGCCGCGGCGCCGGCATTGAGACGGATGGTCGCCGCAGGACAGCTCGGTCGAAAGACGAAGCAGGGCTTCTACAGCTACTGACTGCCACCGACGGCGGCCCGCCCGGTGTCCGCGTGACGGCCGTGGCGGCCACGCCGTCGCGTTCGACGATGTTGGCAGAATGAGCGTGTGAGTCCGGGCGCGCCATCGACACGTCGTCGTCCCATCGAGCCGCCAGGGTCGCGGTACACGATGCCGGACCCCACCGGCGCGGATCCCGGCGACGACTTGATCGCAATCGGAGCCGACCTCGCACCGGGGACGCTGCTGGCCGCGTACCGCTCTGGCCTCTTCCCGATGCCGCTCGACCCCGGGCGCCGGCGCAGCAAGATCGCGTGGTACTCACCCGACCCGCGGGGCATCATCCCGGTCGACGGGCTGCGCGTCACCAGATCGATGCGCGGGAGCGCCCGCCGTTTCGAGATCCGCCACGACACATGCTTCGTCGACGTGATGCGGCAGTGCGCGGATCCGACGCGTCCGGGCCGATGGATCAACGACGAGATCATCGCCGCCTACGACGCATTGTTCGGCCTCGGGTGGGCCCACTCCGTGGAGGTCTGGCGCCAGGACCGGCTCGTCGGCGGGCTCTACGGCGTGTGGATCGACGGACTGTTCGCCGGCGAGTCGATGTTCCACCTCGAGACCGACGCCTCCAAAGTCGCCTTGATGGCGCTCGTCGACTGGCTGCGCTCGAGCGATGTCACCCTGTTCGACGTGCAGTGGACGACGCCGCACCTGATGTCACTCGGAGCGATCGACGTACCGCGCACGGAGTACCTCGGGCTGCTGCGAGCCGCACTCGACGGTGAGGAGCGGTGATCGGAAGCGACCGAATAGGAGTCGGAGCGGGCGGTCCGCCACCGCCCGCTCCGAAACCATCGCCAGCCGAATCCGCCATCCGGCCGGCGGGGTTCCCGCCAATGGGAAGCCATTCGAGACCAGCGGCAACCGTCACCGTGCCCTGGGGGAGGGGAGGGGCTCCGGTTGCGCCGGCTCGTAGCTGTCCGTATCCGGACGCAGAGTTCTTCGGACGCTGGACGGGTGGACTTGAGGACTTCGTCCCGCGAGCACCACACTTCCTGCATGACGCACGAGCAGTCGAGCCCTGATCGACGCAGGGACCAGCCATGGCTGATGCGGACATATTCCGGCCACTCCACCGCTGTTGCGTCGAACGAGCTGTACCGCACCAATCTGTCGAGAGGCCAGACCGGGCTGTCGATCGCCTTCGACCTGCCGACGCAGACCGGCTACGACCCCGACTCGGCGATGTCGCGTGGCGAGGTCGGCAAGGTCGGTGTGCCGGTTGTCCATCTCGGCCACATGCGCACGCTGCTCGCCGACATCCCGCCCGACCAGATGAACACCTCGATGACGATCAATGCGACAGCAGCGTGGCTGCTGGCGCTCTACGTGGCCAACGCGCGAGGAGCAGGGCGTCGTCACCCGACGAGCTACGGGGAACGACACAGAACGACATCGTCAAGGAGTACCTCTCGCGCGGCACGTACATCTTCCCGCCGATTCCGTCACGCCGGCTGATCGTCGACATGGTGGCGTGGTGCGCCCAGCACGCGCCGAAGTGGAACCCGATCAACGTCTGCTCGTACCACCTGCAGGAGGCGGGTTCGACGCCGGAACAGGAGATCGCCTATTCGCTGGCAACCGCGATCGGCGTGCTCGATGCGGTGCGTGACTCCGGGCAGGTGTCACGCGAGCAGTTCTCGCAGGTCTTCGGTTCGATCTCGTTCTTCGTGAACGCGGGCATCCGCTTCGTCGAGGAGGTCTGCAAGCTACGGGCCATGACCGAGATGTGGGAGCAGATCGGCCGTGAGCGCTACGGCGTCACCGACGACAAGGCGCTGCGCTTCCGGTACGGCGTGCAGGTCAACTCACTCGGCCTGACCGAAGCGCAGCCGGAGAACAACGTGCAGCGGATCGTGCTCGAGATGCTGGCGGTGACGTTGTCGAAGCGGGCGCGGGCCCGATCCGTGCAGTTGCCGGCATGGAACGAGGCGCTGGGCTTGCCCCGGCCCTGGGACCAGCAGTGGTCGTTGCGGATGCAGCAGGTGTTGGCGTTCGAGACCGACCTGCTCGAGTACGACGACATCTTCGACGGCTCCCACGTCATCGAGGCGCGCACCACCGAACTCCGTGCGTCGGCGCAGGCCGAGCTCGACGACGTGCTGTCGATGGGGGGAGCGTTCGAATCGATCGAGACGCTCAAGTCACGTCTCGTCGGCTCGATGGCCATCAGGACGCGCCGGATCGAGGCCGGCGACCAGACCGTGGTCGGGGTGAACGCATTCACCGAGTCGACCGAATCGCCGCTCGGGGGCGCGGGAGCGATCCTCAAGGTCGATCCTGCGGTCGAAGCCGAGATGGTCGCGGACGTAGGAGCATGGCGTACGAACCGTGACCAGGCGAAGGTCGATGCGGCGCTGGGCGAATTGCGGCGGGCCGCCGCCGAGGGCGACAACGTGATGCCACCCTCGATCGACCTGGCCAGGGTCGGCGGCACGACCGGTGAGTGGGGCGACGTGATGCGCGAGGTATTCGGCGAATATCGGGCGCCGACGGGCGTGAGCGGCGCGATGGGTTCGTCGGCCGGGCTCGGTGAGGTCGTCGAGTTCGTGAAGACCATCTCCGGTGGGCCTCCGAAGTTCCTCGTCGCCAAGCCTGGGCTCGACGGGCACTCCAACGGAGCCGAGCAGATCGCGGTCGCCGCTCGCGACTCGGGAATGGAGGTCGTCTACTCCGGCATCCGGTTGACGCCTGAGCAGATCGCCGCGTCGGCCCGTGACGAGGACCCCGATGTGATCGGGTTGTCGATCTTGTCCGGTTCGCATCTCGATCTGGTCCCCGACGTACTCGAGCACCTGCGGGCGATGGGTGTCGACGCGCCGGTCATCGTCGGTGGGATCATCCCCGAAGACGACCGCCCCCGGCTCACCGAGCTCGGGATCGCGGCGATCTACACCCCGAAGGACTTCCAGCTCGCCAGGATCATGCGCGACGTCGCGGACCTCGCCGTAGCCCATCGCGCCCGGTGAGCCGGACGAGCCCTGAGCCCTGGCCCTGGCCCTGGCCCTGGCCCTGGCCCTGGCCCATCGCGCCCGGTGAGCCGGACGAGCCCTGAGCCCTGAGCCCTGGCGACTGTGAGTTGTCGGTGCGGATATCCGCACCGGGCGCTCACACTTCGTCGAGCCGGGATCAGGCGGCGGCGTGTTGCGGCAGTTCGCGCTCGATCCAGGCGTCGAGCGTCGGGCTGGACTCGAAGCTGGTGATCAGCGCGTATCGGGGTGCGGCGCCGTTGTGGACGACGACGTGCCAGAGGCGTTGGGTGTCGACAACGAAGCGGGCGCCCTTCGTGAGCGGCACCCGGATCTCGGTCGCCGGATCGGGCAAACCGTCGGGGCCGTTGTCCATCAGCAGCATGTAGCTGTCGGGGTTGTCGGTCAGCTCGACCCACGATCGAACGACCCAGCCCTCGTCGTCGGGGTTGAAGCGGTTGTTGTCGTCACGGTGGATCGAGCGCATGGCCGACCTCGCGGTCCTGCGGCTCGAGCTTGATGACGCGGACCCGCCCGAAGTTGGCGCCGACACCGTCGACGTAGTCGCGCAGCGTCGGGGCGATCGTCGCGTTCGATGTCCACAGGGCGTCCTTGTCGGTCTTGCCCTTGTCCCAGAATCCGCGGCAGTCGAGCTCGCCGTCGGCCGATGCGATCGGTGCGAAGTTGGTGTCGCCACCCGACTTCCAGTCGAGGTAGTCGAGCGAGAGGAACTCGGACTCGGGCACGTCGAAGGGAGCGCCGGAGAGCTGCACGAAACCGGACCCGCTGAGGACGTCGAGGCGGGGGTGCGGCGTGTCGAGCGGGATCGCGACGCTCCAGTGCTCGGGGGTCGGCCAGAAGGTCATAGCCGAAAGTCTAGATACCCGCACCCAGGCCGGTAGGTACCAAAGTCACTCAGCCGGGGTCACTCAACCGGGGTCACTCAGCCGGGTCACTCAGCCGGAGTCATTCAACCGGTGGTGGTCGTCACGCCGGGAAGGTCGGCGATCACCACGACACCACTCGGGATCTCGATCGTCTGGCCGGCCTGGATGTCATCGGGGTTCTCCAACCCGTTGAGATCGACGATGGATTGCACGGTGACCCCGAGCTTGGCGGCGATGATGCCCAGCGTGTCGCCGGGCTTGATCGTGTAGAAGAGTTGCCCCGGCGGGAGGGTCGTGCTCGTGGTCGTGGTGACCGCGATCGTGGTGCGGATCGGAGGCAGCGTCTCACGAGATGCCTGATCGGTCGTGCCGCATCCGCTCGCCATGAAGCCTGCGGCGAGACCTGCTCCCAGCATGCCGACTGCTCCCCTGCGGCTCATGAGCCTCGATGCTACGAGCCGACCGAGGTGTGCGTTGCCCAGCGCGCGGCCTACCCTCGCCGGGGTGACCACGAGTGCATCAACCGAGATCGCATATCCCGGCGCCGAGCACCCCGCTCGCGAGTACGACCTGCAT
This sequence comes from Ilumatobacteraceae bacterium, assembly GCA_963703525.1. Lineage (GTDB taxonomy): Bacteria > Actinomycetota > Acidimicrobiia > Acidimicrobiales > Ilumatobacteraceae > Sva-07. The sequence continues at coordinate 37,524 of CAVPET010000061.1, forward strand.
CCCAACGGCATCCGCATCGCCGTCCACGAGTGGGGCGACGAGAGCGATCCACCCGTGTTGCTCGTCCACGGCGGGTTCGACTTCGCCCGCACCTTCGACGTCTTCGCGCCGAAGCTCGCGGCCGGCGGCCGGCGGGTGGTGAGCTGGGATCAACGCGGCCACGGCGACAGCGAGCACGCCGAGTTGTACTCGTGGGACGCCGACATGCGCGACGCCCTCGCAGTGTTCGACCATGTTGCTCCCGGTCGACCGCTACCCGTGATCGGCCACTCGAAGGGCGGAGCGTTGATGACACAACTCGCCGATGCGCAGCCGTTCCGCTTCACTCATCTCGTGAACATGGACGGCATCCCGTTCACACGTCGTATTCCCGACATCGCCGAGCACGAGCGCAGCAAGATGATGGCCGGCGAGATCGCCGGCTGGCTCGACCACCGACGCACCACCGCGTCGGCCAGGCGTCACCCGGGCACGATCGACGAGTTGGCCCGGCGACGTGGCCGGATGAACCCACGCCTGCCGCTCGAGTGGCTTCGACGGCTGGTGACCGTCGGTGGCTTCGAATCCGACGACGGTTGGCGTTGGAAGATCGACCCCTCGATGCGCTTCGGAGGGTTCGGCCCATGGCGACCCGAGTGGACGTTGATGCGCCTGCCGGGCATACCGATGCCGTTCCTCGGGATCCTCGGCAACGAGATGGAGGAGATGGGGTGGGGCACGCCCCCCGGCAAGGTGACTCCCTACCTGCCGATGAACGGCCGGTGCGAGGTGCTCGACGGTGTCGGCCATTTCGTCCACATCGAACAACCCGACCGGGTGAGCGCGATGATCCTCGACTTCCTGGACGAGCGACCATGACCGCACCGACCACCGGCGCGACGGAGGAAACGGGCGGAGCATCGATCGAGATGATCCGTCACGGCAAGATCGACCTCGCCCTGCACCATCTCCGCTCGACACCCACCACGCCGGACATCGCGACCCGCCCGTTGCTGCTCCTCCACGGGCTCGGCGAGGCGTCGCCGGCGACCGTGCCGCACTGGCTGGTGTCGTGGCCGGGGTCCATCGCCGCGCTCGACTTCACGGGGCACGGCCAGTCGACCGTCCCACGAGGGGGTGGCTACACAGCCGAGATCCTGCTCGCCGACACCGACGCAGCACTCGGAGCGCTGACCCGTGACGACCCGGAGGCGACGATCACCGTCGTCGGCCGCGGGCTCGGCGCGTACATCGCGCTCCAACTCGCCGGTGCCCGCCCGAGTCGGGTGCACGGCACAATCCTCCTCGACGGGCCTGGCCTCGCCGGTGGCTCGACCGGGCCGACGTCGCAGGGATTCTTCTCGCTGCCGACCGATGGATCGACACCCGACCCGTACGCCTTGCTCGAGTTCGGACACGATCTGCGGCCACCCGACTACGCCGGCTCGTTCGTGCGTCTGGCGGTGGCCGGTTCGGCCCTCGACGACCCGATCGCCGTCTGCAGCGTCTTCCGACCGGAGTGGCTCGACGCCGTGGCCCACGAGCACGGGGTGATGGACGTCTCGTTCGCCGAGGCGCTGGCCATCTACTCCGGCTGACCGGCGCGACCCCGGATATCTTTCGACTCGTGACACCCGCAGGCGCAATGTTGATCGCCGTCGTCGGGTTCGCGCTGATGGAGCCCGTCACGGCAGCGACGCACCGTTTCGTGATGCACGGCTGCGGTGAGCGCCTGCACCGCAGCCATCACCGGCCCCGCAACGCGGGCAACGGCCCCGGCAACGCCGGCAACGACCCGAGTGGTCCCGGTTGGGAGCCCAACGACCTGTTCCCGGTCATCTTCGCGTCGATCGTACTGCTCGGCCTGTGGGCCGGTTTCAACCTCGACGGGCTCGCTGCCCTCGTGCCGGCCGGCGTCGGCGTCACCGTGTACGGCGCCGCGTATGCGCTCGTGCACGATGGATACATCCACCGTCGCGTCGGATGGTTCGGTTCCCGCCACGTCGACGTGCTCGACCGTCTGGCCTCGGCGCACCGTATCCATCACCTCTACAACGCCGCCCCCTACGGCATGTTGTTGCCGGTCGTACCGCGTGAATTCCGTGACCGCGCCGCGCACACCGACCGCGACCCCTTCACGGAGTTGGCACGCGGGACCTGACCATGGTGCTGATGGTGGTGGTGGTGCTGATGGTGGTGGTGCTGATGGTGGTGGTGCTGATGGTGGTGGTGCTGATGGCGGTGCTGATGGCGGTGCTGACCGCGGCGCACCGACTCGCCGGAAGACGAACAGATCGGACGTTCCGATCCCCGGTGGATTGCCATGACGTGCCTGCTAGATTCGGATCGCTCTCAACGAGAAGAGGCCATTGCCTTTCAGGCCCCCATCGTCTAGTGGCCTAGGACACCACCCTTTCAAGGTGGCGGCACGGGTTCGAATCCCGTTGGGGGTGCGGCGCGTCAGCGTCTACACAGCAATTTCAACAGCAATTTCAACAGTTGGTCCCGTGGTGAAGTCTGGAGTTCACGCCGGCCTGTCAAGCCGGAGGTCGCGGGTTCAAGTCCCGTCGGGACCGCAACAGGGGGCCACTCGTCATGCAACGTGACGGGTGGCCTTTCTGCATCATCGGGTTCCATCCCGATGCGAACACGGTCGTGTAGCTCAGTTGGCAGAGCGTCCGCCTGAAAAGCGGAAGGTCCCCGGATCGACGCCGGGCACGACCACCGGACGAACACCGCAGCCAGACGATCACGACAACCGGGGATCACGACAACCAGGGATCGGGGCCACCAGGGATCGGGGCCACAACCAGGCGACGGCCATCGGAAATCACGGCCACCGGCACTTGGCCTCAAGGACGACGCAGCATGGCAAGCTCGTCGGGTGACGATCTCGACGCTCGAGCGACTCCGATCGATCGTCGGTGGCGACAACTTCGTCACCGATCACGACATCCGCGTCGGATACCAGATCGATTGGACGGGCCGCTTCGGCGGACGCTGCGACGCCGTCGTCCGACCGGCGACGACGGGCGAGGTCGCGGCGATCCTCGAACACTGCTCGGCGCACGGCATCGTCGTCGTTCCCCAGGCGGGCAACACCGGCCTCGTCGGTGGGGGCGTGCCACGCGCGGGTCACTCCGTACGGCCTTCGATCGTGCTCTCACTTCGCCGGCTCGATCATCTCGGTGTCGTCGACCCGACATCGGTGCAGGTGACCGCCGGCGCCGGGGTCACCTTGGCGGCCTGGCGGGCCCATGCACGCGCCGCCGGCTTCGACACGCCCATCGACTTCGCTGCCCGCGATGTCGCAACGATCGGTGGCGCGATCGCGACGAACGCCGGCGGCTCGCGGGTGTTGCGGTACGGCACGATGCGCCGGCAGGTCGTGGGCATCGAGGCGGTTCTCGCCGGCGGCGTGGTCGTCGGTTCACTCGCCGGGCTCGCGAAAGAGACCGCGGGGACGCACTGGCCATCCCTGCTCACCGGATCCGAGGGCACGCTCGCCGTCATCACGGCGGCGCGCCTGCGATTGGTCCCGGCATTCGCCCACACGACCACCGCAGCAGTTGCCCTGCGCTCCGTCGACGATGCGGTCGAACTGCTCACCGTACTGCGCCGCGGCGTGCCGTCCCTCGATGCCGTCGAGTTCGTCCAACCAGCGGCGATGCACCTCGTGTCGGCTCACCTCGGGCGAACGCCACCGGTGCCGATACCTCGCAACGGCTGCA
>CAVPET010000062.1:0-77324 GCA_963703525.1 Ilumatobacteraceae bacterium
CTATGTTTACTCCGGGGCGCCTTTGGTTCCGTTGCGTATTGCTTCAGCCGCCTGCTGCCCAATCACCGCAACACGGTGATGCTGGTCGGATTCCAGGCTCCCGGCACTCGTGGACGGCTCCTTGTCGATGGCGCCCGCGACATCAAGATGCTCGGCCGGTACGTCCGCGTTCGCGCCGAGGTCATCGACGTCGGGTCGTTCTCGGTGCATGCGGATCAACGTGAGCTCATCGACTGGCTCGACACGGCCGACGAGGCGCCGGAGATGGCGTACATCGTCCACGGCGAAGCCCAGCCGGCGCAGGCGCTGCAGGAACTGATCGAAAAACGCGACGACTGGGCCGCGGTCGTCGCCCGAGACGGCGAACGTGTCCGGCTCGACGGGCTGCCACGCGGCTGACACCCGACCTCCCCTCATTCCGGTTTGCCGTGAACCAGCAGGCGCCGTCGATGGAACAGGCCATCGATGACCGTGCACATTCCGACCGGACACGTCGTCCTCCTGGGGGCTGACCGGCGGGAGTCGTCCGCGTGGCGTGAGGAGGCCTCGACACGACCGTGGCCGGAGCATCGCGACGATGGCTTCACCATCGGGCAGGTCACCCCGGCGGGCTCCTACAACCTGTTGCCGCTCGGCGCGACGATCGGCACCATCGGAGCAGCCGCGTACCAGTGGGTGCGCCCGGGGCTGCTCGGGCCGTGGTGGTTCCGACGGCTGACCACCGGCGCGAACTTCGCCGTGGTGGTCGGGTCGATGCTCCTGCACGTGGACGGCATCGACTTCAACGTGTTGCAACCGACCTGGTTGGAGATCGGACTGTTCACCGTGCCCGGCTTGTTCGGCGTGGTGATCGGTCCCGCGGTCGACCGGGTCGGCCTGCCGGGCTCCCGGTCGGCCACCGGACGGCGGCGTCCGGTCGTGCCGATCGCGCTCATCGCCATGTTCCCACTCGTGCCGGTCGCGTTGTCGGTTGCCGCTCCCGTGGTCGCTCCCTGGCTCGCCATCCGCCTCGACTCGGCTCGAGATCCCGATCACCGTCATCACCGACGCGGCCATCCCGACGGGAACGAGGATCCCGAACAGCCGAGCCCAGCCTCGATCCTCGCTGTCGAGCGGCGACGAACGCGCCGATCATCAGCGGGATGATGGTGAGGGGAACCATCGACTCGTACTTCTCGGCCGACCAGCCGCGGCCGGCGCATGCGGCGCTGCCGGCGAACAGCACCGTCCCGGCGAGCCCGAGCCGGATCGACGAGCACCGCAGCCATCGCGCCGTTTCGATGCGACAAAGCTGGTTCACCGCCTTTCGGTGCTGGGCCTCGATGGTCACGGTGGTCGACGGGATCACGGTGGCCGTGCGTGCGCGCCCAGTTCGGTCGTGAGCAGCACGGCCCAACCGGCAACGAGCTCGACGTCGTTACGTCGATCGTGACACCCGCGGGGCACATGACCAATTGTGCCATCGACGACCACCCGCGGTTCACCGTGGGCCGATCAGTGGGTGCGTCGCGGTCGGGCATCATCGGTCGCCGGTCGGCCCTTCGCTCATTGCCGCGAGCCGGAGCAATACTGCGGACACACGATCTTCTCCTTGCGGAGATCGACGATGCCGTATCGTGCCTGCCTGTGCTCGCCGCGACCGAAGGTACCGTCGACATCGCGAGGCTGCTGCTCGACCTGCTGATCGTGCTGGGGGCGGCGGTGCTGTTCGGCGAGATCGCCGAGCGGATCGGAACACCGGCGGTGCTCGGCGAGATCATCGGCGGCATCATCATCGGACCGTCCGTGCTCGGATTGGTCGAACTCGAAGGCGAACGTGGGGTCTCGCTGGGCGTCCTCGCGGAGGTCGGGGTGCTGCTCCTGCTCTTCCTCGTCGGCATGGAAATGGACCTCGTCGACCTTCGTCGAGTGGGTGGTGTGGCGACTGTCGTTGCCGTCATCGGTGTCGCGGTGCCGTTCGCCACGGGGTTCGGCGTGGCGTTGGCGTTCGGTCAACCCTCCAAGACGGCGGTGTTCATCGGCGCCGCGCTGACCGCGACCAGTGTCGGCATCACCGCGCGGGTGTTCGGCGACATGGGCACGCTCTCCGCGCCCGAGTCGCGCATCGTGCTCGGAGCGGCGGTTGTCGACGACGTGCTCGGCCTGGTGATCCTGACGGTGGTCGTCAAGTCGGTGACGGGTGGGTCGGTCGGTGTCGGGACCGTCCTGCAGACCGTCGGTCTCGCCGCGCTCTTCCTGGTCGGCGCCGGTGTCGTCGGGCTGCTGGCGGTGCCCCACCTCATTCGCGTGGTGAACCGCTACGCGAGGTCCGGCTCGACGCTGGTCGTCGTGTCGTTCCTGATCATTCTGGCCTTCGCCGCCGTTGCCGACGTCACGAAGCTGGCCTTCATCATCGGGGCATTCATGGCCGGGCTCGCGCTCGGACGGGTGGACGGACGCGAGCGGATCATCACCGACCTCGGTGCGGTGGGCAAGATCCTGATGCCGGTCTTCTTCGTGACGATCGGTATCTCCACCGACCTCGAAGCCATGTTCAGACCCTCCGTGCTCGGCCTGGCCGCCGGTCTGTTCGTGATCGCCGTGATCGGCAAGCTCGTCGCCGCATATGGTGTCGGTCGGCTGCCGGTCGACCGCTTGACGATCGGTATCGGCATGGTGCCGCGAGGTGAGGTCGGGCTGATCTTCGCCAGCATCGGGTTGGCCAATGGAGTGCTCGACGCCGAGGCCTACGGGGCGCTGCTGCTGGTGCTCCTGCTCTCGACGGTGATCACGCCGCCGCTCCTGCGGATGCGAGTCACCAGGATGCAGACGCCGGCGCCGGTGAGCACCGACGCGTAGACGATCCGCAGGGCGGCCTGCCCGTGTTGCCCGGCCTATCCGCGAGGTGGGTTCCGGTGACGCCCGGCGGTCAGCCGGCCGCGGTCGTCACCGTGCTCGGATGGTCGCTGTCGCACGACCCGGGGGCGCCGGCGCGGCGTCGACGAACGACGAACTTGCGACCCTCGTCGAGCCAGAGCACCGAGGAGGCGACGAGCACGCACACCGCCCAGTTGGCGAGCGAGATCGAGGTGGTGTCGAACAGGTCTTGCAGTGGCGCCAAATGTGTGGCGCCGACCTGCAGTACGAGCACGCCGGCCATCGACATCCAGAGCCAACGGTTCGACAACGTCGAACGGTGAAAGACGCTGAGCTGCTCGCTGCGGACGTTGAGCAGGTTGAAGAACTGGAACAACACGAACGTGTTGAACGCCATCGTGCCGGCGATCGTTGCGGCGCCGGATATCGGTTCGGCCCCCGGCGCGAGCGCGAGGACGCCGAGTGTGCCGAGTGCCATGACGGCTGCCGAGATCCCGATCGTGGCCGAACGGGGCCTGGTGAGGATCGGCTCTGCGACCGGCCGGGGCGGACGCCGCATCTCGTCGGCGCCGGCCCGGTCGACGCCGAGGGCCATCGCCGGAGGTCCGTCCATGACGAGGTTGACCCACAGGATGCCGATCGCGGTGAACGGTTTGCCGCCGGCGATACCGAGCGCACCGGCGAGGACGAACAGCACCGCGAACCCGATGGTCGTGCTCAGTTGGAAGCGGACGAACTTGACGATGTTGTCGTAGATCGTCCGTCCCTGGCGGACGGCGCCGACGATGGTGGCGAAGTTGTCGTCGGTGAGGATCATCGTCGCGGCTTGCCGGGTCACCTCCGTGCCGGTGATCCCCATCGCCACCCCCATGTCGGCCTTCTTCAGGGCGGGCGCGTCGTTGATGCCGTCGCCCGTCATCGCGACGACGGCGCCACCGGACTGCAACGCTGCCACGACGCGGAGCTTGTGGTCGGGTGACACCCTGGCGAAGACCCCGATCCCGCGCACCCGCGACGCCAGCTCGCTCTCGGTCATCGCATCGATCTCGGCGCCCGTGACGACCTCGCCGTGGAGGCCGAGCCGGCCGGCGATGGACTTCGCCGTCGCGGCATGGTCTCCGGTGATCATCTTGACCGAGATTCCGGCGGTCTGTGCTTCTTCGATCGCATCGCGCGCCTCGGATCGCGGCGGGTCGACGATGCCGATCAGCCCGAGCAGGGTGAGGTCGAACATCAAGTCAGGTAACCCGACACCCGATCCGACCATCCGATCGAACTCGATTGTGGTGACGGTGCGCTCGGCGATGCCGAGGACTCGCAGGCCGCGCGACGTCATCTCGTCGAGGGACGCATCGAGTTCCCGAGCGGCGGCATCGATCGACAAGGCGGCCCCGTCGTCGCCGATGGCCGCGGCACAGCGACCGACGAGGACGTCCGGCGCGCCCTTGACGTACACCACGGTGTTCCCGTCGGGGAGGTCGTGAACGGTCGCCATGAGCTTCGTGGCCGAGTCGAAGGGCACTTCGTCGCGGCGGGGAAGTTGGTTGCGCAGCGACGCCACGTCGACGCCACCCTTCGTGGCGAGCACGGTCAAGGCTCCCTCGGTCGGGTCGCCGACGAGCTGCCATTGCGACGCCCCAGCTGATTCTCCACCCGATTCTCCACCCGATTCTCCAGTCGAGATCTCCCGGCGGACGGTCGCGTCGTTGCACAGCGCCATCGCCTGCAGCGTGGCCGCGATGATCGCCGGCTCGTCGGTCGGCAGGTGCTCGATCTCGCCTCGTGGTTCGTAGCCGCTCCCGGTGACGTCGTGGGAGCGGAGCTGCATGACCAACTCGACCGCGGTCATCTCGTTGAGCGTCAGGGTCCCCGTCTTGTCCGAGCAGATCACGCTCGTGCATCCGAGCGTCTCCACCGACGCGAGTCGCTTGACGATCGCGTTCTGCGAGGCCATCTTGGAGACGCCGATCGCGAGCGTGACCGCGGTGACCGCCGGGAGCCCCTCGGGAATCGCCGCGACGGCGAGGGCCACCGCTGTCAGCATGAGATCGTCGAGGCTCTCGCCGCGGATCATCCCGATGACGACCACGGCCAGCACGATGACGCCGGCGAGCTTGGCGAGGCTGCCGGCGAGTTCGTCGAGCTGCTTCTGGAGCGGCGTGCGTTCCTGATCGGTGCTGCTGATGAGCCCGGCGATGCGTCCGATCTCCGTCGACATCCCTGTCGCCGTCACGACGAACTCGCCGCGACCTCGTGTGACGGTCGAATTCATGTGGGCCATGCAGGTCCGATCGCCGATGGCGGCGGCGGCGTCGACCTTGTCGGTCCCTTTGACCACGGGTGAACTCTCACCGGTGAGGATCGCCTCGTCGATCTCGAGATTCGCCGCCAGCAGCAGCCGCCCGTCGGCCGGAATCTTGTCGCCCGCCTCGACGAGGACGATGTCGCCGGGCACGAGCTCCTCGGCGACGATGTCCATCTGCTCACCGTCGCGTCGGACCCGCGCGTGGCGTACGACGAGCCGTCTGAGTGCATCGAGCGACTTCTCCGCCCGGTTCTCCTGCACGAAGCCCAGCACCGCGTTGAGCGCCACGACGGTGAGGACCACGAAGGGGGTCTTCAGCTCGCCCGACACGACGAACGCCACGGCGGCGGCGGCGATCAGGATGAGCACGAGACGGTCGGTGAACTGCTGGAAGAAGCGTCTCCAGGCGGACCGGCGCGGCGCCTCCGCGAGTTGGTTGTGACCGACCGAGACCAGGCGATCGGCAGCGCGGGCGCTGGTCAACCCTGCCGTACGATCGGCGGCGAGCTTGTCCATGACCTCGTCGAGGTCGAGCCGATGCGCACCGATGAGTGGGTCGAGGCCACGGTCCGGTTCGCGGTCAGGCGCCGGTTCGGCTGGGCCGGTGTCTTCGGGAAGGGCTCGGGCTGTGTTCACGGCGTGACAATCCTTCGGTCGACGATGACGGACCGAAGGTCTCTCCCAACCCACACCGGGGTTCATGTTGCCGGGCTGGTCAGGCCGTCTTGACGACAACACGCTGGCGGGATACTCCCCTTCGCCACAACATGGTAGGCGCCACTGCGTCGGATCCGCAACGTCGCCGAACGGAGGATTGTGTGGGGTGGGCCCGGGGTCGCTCCCGATCGTCGGAACGTGCGGGGGCGTGCAACAATCGAGACGCGATCGGCTACGTAGCAGTGGGAGTCTGCCGGGCCACGAGACAAGGGGACAACCATGAACACCAACAACGGCAACGCCGGCACATCGGCCGGCACATCGGCCGGCACATCGGCACGGAAGCCGGACTTCGACGTGGTCGTGGTCGGCGCGGGGTTCGCCGGCTTGTACCAGTTGTACCGGCTGCGCGGGCTCGGCCTGTCCGCCCAGGTGATCGAGGCGGGCGACGACGTCGGGGGAACCTGGTACTGGAACCGCTATCCCGGCGCCCGTTGCGACATCCAGAGCATCGACTACTCCTACAGCTTCGACCCGGAACTCGAAGTCGAGTGGCAGTGGTCGGAGCGCTATGCGACGCAACCCGAAATCCTGCGGTATCTGCAACACGTGGCCGACAAGCACGACCTGCGCCGCGACATCCAGTTCTCGACGAGGGTCGAGTCGGCGACCTGGAACGACGAGGCCTCGCTGTGGCAGCTCCGCACGAGCCGAGGCGACGAGATCACCTGCCGCTTCTACGTGATGGCGAGCGGGTGCCTCTCGCAGCCGAAAACGCCCGACATCGCGGGAGCCGGTCGTTTCGCCGGTGAGGTCTACAACACCAGTAGTTGGCCGCATGCCGGCGTCGACTTCACGGGCAAGCGAGTTGCCGTCATCGGCACCGGTTCGTCCGGTGTTCAGTCGATCCCGATCATCGCCTCCCAGGCGGCTCAACTGACCGTGTTCCAGCGCACCCCCAACTTCTCCATCCCTGCCCGCAACGGTCCGGTCCCGGCTGAGCAGCGGGCCGCATACGAGGCCGACCGCGCGGAGTATCGCAGGGCTGCCCGGTGGTCGAGAGGCGGGGTGTCGACCGAGGTCAACCCGGTGAGTGCGCTCCAGGTGTCCGAAGAGGAGCGCCAGGCTCGCTACGAGGACATGTGGCAGGCGAGTGAGCTGCTCGGGATCAGCACGACGTTCAACGACGTGAGTGTGAACCCGGCGGCGAACGAGACCCTCTGCGAGTTCATCCGCAACAAGATCCGTTCCATCGTCACCGACCCGGAGACCGCCGAAGCGCTGTGTCCGAAGGATCACTACATCGGGACCAAGCGGCCGTGCCTCGACACCAACTACTTCGAGACGTACAACCTCCCGCATGTTCGGCTCGTCGATCTGCGCCGCACGCCGATCGAGACCATCACCGAGACCGGCATCGAGACCACGGCCGAAGCGGCGGAGTTCGACGCGATCGTGTTCGCCACCGGATTCGACGCCATGACGGGGGCGATCGTCGCCGTTGACATCGTCGGACGCGATGGTGTGACCCTACGAGACAAGTGGTCACACGGGCCCGAGACCTACCTCGGCCTGATGACCGTGGGCTTCCCCAACCTCTTCATGATCACGGGGCCGGGGAGCCCGTCGGTGCTGTCGAACATGGCGGTGTCGATCGAGCAGCACGTCGACTGGGTCAGCGACTGCATCGACGACGTCCGGCGCGATGGGTACCTCACGATCGAACCCACCGAGACGGCCGAGTCCGGCTGGGTGCAGCATGTCAACGACTTCGGCGATCTCACGCTGTTCCCCTTGACGGACTCCTGGTACATGGGCGCGAACGTGCCGGGCAAGCCCCGCGTCTTCCTGCCCTACGTCGGGGGAGTCGGCGGCTACCGGGCAGTGTGCGACGAGGTGGTCGAACGTGACTACCTGGGGTTCACACGGTCGGGGCCCGAGGGTTCGCAGTGCAACGACGGCGTGATCCGCAAGGTGAAGCCCGACGTGATGATGATGCTCGAGGCGATGGCGGCGCTCGACCTCCCGGCGGTCGAGTCGATGCCGGTCGAGGAGGCGCGGGCCTTCTTCGAGACGACGTCGGCGATGCGCCCGCCGGGGCCGGATGTCGGCGAGATCGTCGATGGCGTGCTCCCCGGCGCGGCCGGCGATCTCGAGTACCGCCTGTATCGCCCGTCGACCGAGGGTCCACATCCGATCGTCGCCTACTTCCACGGCGGCGGATGGGTGATCGGCAGCCACGACTCCGACGATCCCTTCTGCCGCGACCTGTGCAATCGATCCGACTCGATCATCGTGTCGGTCGGCTACCGTCACGCACCGGAGGCCCGCTTCCCGGCAGCCGCCGACGACGGGTTCGCGGCCGTCCAGTGGATCGCCGCCAACGCCGAGATGCTCGGCGGCGTGCCCGGCCGGCTCGCAGTGTGCGGGTGGAGCGCCGGCGGCAACGTCGCGGCTGTGGTGTCACAGCTGGCCCGTGATGCGGGCGGTCCGCTCATCAGTGGTCAGGTGCTCGTCAACCCGGTGACCGACTGTGACCTGTCGCGACCGTCGTATCTCGACAACGGCGCGGGATACGTGCTCACCGCCGGGATGATGCGGTGGTTCTGGGACCACTACGCGGACCCCGCGGATCGCACGAACCCGAAGGCCTCGCCGTTGCTCGCCGACGATCTCTCGGGCCTCCCACCGGCGCTCGTGGTCACCAGCGAGTTCGATCCGCTTCGAGACGAGGGCACGGCATACGCGGACGCGTTGGCCGCAGCGGGCGTCGACGTGCTTCACCTGGCGTGCCAGGGACACATCCACACCTCGCTCACCGCGGTCGACATGCTCCCCTCCGGCGCCGGCGTTCGCGCCGAGATGGCCGCGGCCCTGCGCCGGTTCTTCACCGCGAACGTGCCGGCCTGAACCAGCCCAGCCCAGACACGAACTGCTCGATCAGGAGCCGGTGTACTCGAAGATGTACAGCCCGAAGTCGCGGTCCGACGCGGCGACGTACTCCACTCCGTCGTGTTCGAAGGTCTGTACGCCCCAGAAGTTGTTGCCACCGTCGTCGATGAAGTGGCCGAGTTCGACGAGCTGTCCACGTTCCACGCCGACCACACGGAATCCGGCGGCGTAGTACGAGATGTACGCCAGGTCGGGTCGCTCCGGCGAGGTCGCGACTTCGTGCACGGACAGGTCGCCGAACCCCGTGGCGAACGCGGGATCGTGTGCCTGCGGCACGGCGTAGGTGTCGAGTTCGGCCATCTTGCCGCCGCGGCCCGGCCTGCTGTCGTAGAGGTGCACGTAGCCCCATCCGTCGAACTGGGACGCGAAGCGCAACGAGTCGCCGACTGATCCGATGGCGATCGGCGACAGGTTCGAACCGTCGCCGGCGAGGCACGCGGCGTTGTCGTATGTGGCATCGAAGATGGCGAAGCCCTGCTCACGGGGGGCCACACCGAACGTCGGGATGTCTCCCTCGACACTCATGCCGAGCGAGCTGTTGCACGCATCCGAACCCTCGCGGTTGAAGATCAACACGGCCTCGTATCCGCCGGCCGCGATGACGTTGGCGACCTTCTCGGTGAAAGTGCACACACCGCGTTCGACCACGGCGATGTCGGCCTTGGTCGGGTCGCCGGCCGGAACGGGCGCATCGTCGGCGCAGGCGCGTCCGACGAATACCGTGGTTCCCGCGATCGTCTGGCCGACCTCGAGTGGTGTGGTGAGGCTGCCCGAGCCGGCCGAGATCACGGCGCCGTCGCTGACGTTGTCGGCGAGCAGCGCCAGCGGTCCGAAGTCTTCGTCGGCAGCGATCACGTAACGGTTGTCGCTGGTGAACTCCGCCTGATGTGCGTTGCCCTCGGGTGCGACCTTGAAGCCCGACTCGGCGGCCTCGGTGTCGATCTTCGGGAAATCCGTATCGCCGAGGTACTTGATGTCGAGTGGGTCGGTGACGTCGAGTTGGACGTAGCCGCCGTCCCAGTACGACGCCAGCATGATCTGGCGCCCGTTGATCTGCTTGACGATCATGTCGTGAAGGAAGATCGACGTGAGCGACGGGGGTTGGGCCTGGACGATCTGCGGGAACTTCTCGTCCAGGTCGTATTCGGCGATGCCGACCGCGTTCCGCGGGTCGGTGATGTCGACGATGTCGACATCAAGGCCCTCTTCGTTGTCGACGATGACGGCGTAGGCCTTGTCGCCGGCGTCCCACGCGAACACGCTGTGGATGTCGTTGGCGGCCTTCTTCCCCTGCCCGGCCACCGTCGTGTCGCCGACTCCGACGACCAGCGGCGTCGGGTGCGCTGGGTCGGTGATGTCGTAGATGTTCATCCCGCCGAAGCCGGCCGTGTCGTCGCACTTTTCGTTGTTGGTCACGAGGACGTCACCCGCGAAGTATTCGGTGTCGATGCGCAGGGCCTGGACGCCTTCGCCTGGTGCGCTGCCCTCCTTGGACTTGATGAAGGCGACCTCCCAGGGAGCGGTCGGATCACTGATGTCGACGACGTGGACGCCGTTGTACCGGCAGGTCTCGCCACCCCACGCCGCGAGGTAGGCGTACCCGTTGAAGACGCCGACGTCGGCGATCTTGCCCGGCTCGACGTTCTTGAGTTCGAGCTTGCTCACGAGGTCGACGTTGCTGTTGCCGGCGGGCAGGTGACCTGTGCCGGCGCCGTGTTGGAGGGCGTGGTGGTCGTGGGTGTCGCCGGCGTTGTCGATGCCCCCGTCATCGGCGCTGAGGCCGTCGTGCGCGAGCGCCGCGCCCGCTGCCACCGACGTTGTCGTGAGGCATACGGCCGCAACAATGGATGTGGCTCGTCGACGTGTCCGTCGCATCAAGGATCTCCAGTCGTTCTGTGGGACATCGAGCACCCGCTGTGGCGAGGGTAGCCTGTTCCACAACGGTGGCTCAAGCGAAAAGTTTGTTCCGATGTTCGTTCACTCGAGCCGCGCCGAGCGATCGTGGAGCCCGTTGACGAAGTCGGCGATCAGTCCGGCGACCTCGCCGGCGTGGGTCGACTCGTGCATGGAATGGCCACCGCCGTCGACGACGACGAGTCGTGCATCGGGCATCTTGCGCTCGAGGTACTGCCCCGCGCCGGTGTATTCGGGTCGATCGTCGCCGCCGGCGAGCACGAGTGTGGGTGTGGTCATCTCGGCGAGGTGATCCATGACGACCGAATCCTGCTGCAAGTTGAGTGTCGTCACCTGTTCGGGCACGCCGAAGCGGTGGGCATTGCGTCGGGACCGTTCGTTCCACTCCTCGCGCTTGACCGGGTCGCGGTAGCCGGGCCCGGTGTTGATCACCACGATCCCTCGGGTGGTATCGGGTCGCGTGGCTGCGTGCGCCAGCGCCAGGTAGCCCCCCAGTGAATGTCCCACGAGGACAGCCCGCCCGTCGGCGCCGGTGTGGAGGTCCGCGAGCAGCTCGTCGATGTCGACGAGCGCTCGGTCACGCGTGTACTCGGCTGGGTCGTGCGGCACCGGCGACGCTCCATGGCCGAGAAGGTCGACGGCGACCAGCGTGAACCGATCGGCCAGCAGGTCCATGCACGCCGACCACGTTCCAGCCGATGTGCCGAGCCCGTGGATGAAGACGATGGGCGGGCCGTCGCCCTCGCGGATCGTGTGGAGTCGCACGGGCCAACGGTATCCGTCCGGGGGGTCCCGCGACCTGATCCGACAACGCTGCAGATCCGGCGGGATTGTGACCTTCGGTCCTGGTGAGCGCCTGAGCGCGCCGCTATGAATGAGATATGACCTCTCGCATCGTGGTGCTCGGCGGGGGCACCGGCGGCACGCTCGCCGCCAACCGGCTCCGGCGCATCTACGACATGGCCGACGCCGCCATCACGGTGATCGATCAGGACGACCGGCACGTGTATCAGCCCGGTCTGCTGTTCGTACCGTTCGGATTGACCCATCCGGAAGACATCGTGCGGCCGCGGGGACGCCAACTGTGCAAGGGCATCGAGTACACGCTGTCAGCGGTGGAGTGGGTCGACATCGAAGCGAACGAAGTCCACCTCGCCGACGGTGGCGTTGTCGCCTACGACGTGCTCGTGATCGCCTCCGGAGCGACGCTGGTCACGGAAGAGACCGAAGGGCTGACCGGACCGGGATGGATGGAGCGGGTCTTCACCTTCTACACACCCGAGGGCGCTGCTGCGCTCGGCGCGGCATTGGCCACCTTCGACGGCGGTCGGGTCGTGGTCAACGTGATCGACATGCCGATCAAGTGTCCGGTGGCGCCACTCGAGTTCTGTTTCCTCGCCGACTGGTACTTCACCGAACGCGGCATCCGCGACAAGGTGACGATCACGTATGCCACGCCACTCGACTCGGCGTTCACCAAGCCGATCGCGTCGGAACACCTCGGCGGCCTGCTGGCCGATCGGGATATCGAGATGGTGACCGAGTTCAACACCGGTGAGGTCGACGGCGCCGAAGGCCGGCTGGTCGGATACGACGGCCGCGAGATCCCCTTCGACCTCGCAGTGGTCATCCCGCTCCACGGCGGAGCACCCTACGTCGGGCGCTCGCCGGGCCTGGGCGACGAACTCGGCTTCGTCCCCACGGATCCACACACGTTGCAAGCGAAGGCGGCGCCGAACGTCTTCGTCATCGGCGACGCCGCCAACGTGCCGGCCTCGAAGGCGGGCTCCGTCACGCACTTCGAGGGTGAGACCCTGACGGCGAACATCGCCCACTTCCTGGCCGGCGAGCCGCTCGAGCAGGGCTTCGACGGCCACGCCAACTGTTTCGTCGAGACCGGGTACCACAAGGCACTGCTCATCGACTTCAACTACGACACCGAGCCGCTACCCGGCCACTACCCCTCCGCTGTGGGGCTCCCCCTGCTCAAGGAATCTCGCTTGAACCATCTTGGCAAGCTGCTGTTCCAGTCCGTGTATTGGCACAGCTTGTTGCCCGGACGGGAACTCCCGGGAGTCGGTGCGTCCATGCCGATGTCGGGCAAGAAGACCGCATCTCATCAGGAGGTTTGACCAATGCCCACCGCTGTATTCGCCGACGCGACCGTCGACGTCAACGACGAAGGCTTCTTCACCGACCCCGATCAATGGACCGAGGCCATGGCGCCCGAGTTGGCCAAGTCCGTCGGCATCGACGAACTGACCGACGGCCACTGGCAGATCATCAGGTTCATGCGCCAGGAGTACTACGACAAGGGCACCGGCCCCACCGTTCGGGCGATGGGCAAGACATCGGGGGTGTCGGTCAAAGAGCTGTACCAGCTCTTTCCCAAGGGTCCGGCGAAGCTCGCCGCCAAGATCGCCGGAATCCCCAAGCCCCGCGGCTGTATCTGAGCATCACCGATCCCGACCTGCCACCGATCCCGACCTGCAACCGATCCCGACCTGGAATCGAACTCGACCTGGAATCGAACTCGACCTGGAATCGAACCGGGTACGAGATCAACCGAGAGGAGACCTCATGTCAGACGCCAATCATCCTGGACACGACCCCGAGCCGATCACCAAAGTCTCGATCGTCATCTCCAAAGGATCGCTGGAGGGAATCTATCCGGGCCTGATCATGGCCAACGGCGCGCGTGCCGAGGGCATGGACGCGGAGCTGTTCTTCACCTTCTTCGGGCTCGACGCCATCCACAAGGCCCGGCATGAACACATCAAGCTGGCCACCGTCGGGAATCCCGGCCTCCACCTGCCGACACTGGCCGGTGGCCTCCCGGGTGTCTCCTCGGTCATGACGCGGTACATGAACCACAAGATGGAAGAACTCGACATCCCGTCCATCCCCGAGTTCATCGAGATGATCTCCGACACCGGCGCCGGCCTCCACGCCTGCAAGGCCTCGGTCGATCTGTTCGGGCTCGTCAAGGACGACCTGATCGAGCAGGTCGACGACATCATCACGGTCGGCGAGTTCTACGAACTCGCGGCAGGGGGCCAGATCATCTTCACGTGAGTGCCGCCACTCAGCCCGCGGTGAGCCAGCGTTCGATGGCGGCGGACCGTCGGTCACCTTCGTCCAGGATCCGCAGATCGATCATGCGTTGTAGCGTCGAGGCCGCAAAGGCCTCGGCGATTCCGGCGGCGTCGAGTGGCAGGCCCGTGTCGTTGACCGAGAGCACCGCCTTGGCGATGTAGCCAAGATGCCGCCGAGACAGCGTCGTCCCGGTGGCCGCGGCCCGGTCGCGAGCGGATCGGGTGAGCTGGTTCGCGAATCGAGCCGTGGGGGCACGCTTGCCGAGCCGCCGCCATGCTTCCGCGAGTTGCGTGTAGAGCGGTAGCCATTGGTCAGCCTCGAGCGTCGGGAACCCCTGATCGACCCGTCGGAGTTCCGTCGCCTCGTGGGGAACGGTCGTCGCGCCCGGCTGCACATCGTCGGTCATCGCTTCGGCTTCGGCTTCGGTGGCGGCTTCGGCTTCGGTGGCGGTGGCAGGAGATTCCGCCGGGGGGAGGAGGTACGCCTGGCGACCGGTGCTGATCTCGCCATCGGGAACGGCATGTCGGACAAACCGCTTGAAGGTCCGGTGCCCGAACCAGTCATCGCTGATCTCTGCGCCGAACTCGTGCTGCAACGTCCATGCCAGCGAAGCAAGGTCGACCGGCCGGTCCAGGTTGCGCCATCGGTCGAGGAGAACAGCCCCGGCATCGCCGGCCTGCTCGCTCTCGAGGTCGATCTCGTCAGCCGGCGGCCCGTGCGGGCCGGGGCGACCCTCGTCATGTTCGGTGTCGCGTTCGGCGACGTCCTCGGCGACGTCCTCGGCGACCTCCTTGCCGACCACGGCCTCATCGATGCGGTCGAGTTCGGTCCGTAGATCCTCGGCGATGTCGTCGAGGGTCGCGAAGAGGTCGGCCATTCGCTTGCTGAGCACCTCGACCAACGGCGGCAGCGCGCCATCCTTGCTGTAGCTGTCTTCGTGGGTGAGTTCACCCCAGCTGTCCTGGAGCAGCGTTCGAACCTGCAACTCGGCGGTCACCGGCAGCCGGCGGCCGTCCACCGGCACCGTGACGCCCACGTTGACGTGCCAGCCGCGGTAGCCGGATTCCTTCGGCTCGAGCACGTAGTCGCGTTCGGATGAAGGTTCGAGCCAGAGCGTCTGATCGCGCGAGGGCTGACGCGGGAGGCCGTCGAGCGCCGACTGCACCATGTCGATGTCGCGCAGGTTCGTGCAGGTGACCCGCAAGCCGATGAGATCATCGATCACGTGAGGGATGTCCTCGGCGATCCCCACGAGGCCCTGATAGCGGGGTTGGCGGAGCTTGCGCCATGTGCGCCGCTTGGACTTCACACGCCCGGTGATGCTGCGGATCCTGGCACGGTCACGTTCCGACAATCCGCTCATGAGCGCCTCGTGCAGGGCGTCGGTCGCGACCTCGAGCGCCGGCTCGAGCGTGTCGGCGCGGTACGTGTCGTACCACGCGCCGAACTCCGCGTATCCGATCATCGGCTCCCCCGGCATCTCGTCGGGCATCTCGTCGGGCATCTCGTCGGGCATCTCGTCGGGCATCTCGTCGGGCATCTCGTCCGGCCCCGATCTCATAGCGACCTCATCCGGCGACCATAGAACACGTGCGCCGGCCGGCGACACCAGATCCGGCGTGCGATGAGTACGAGCGCGACCTGTGCGCGCTCGAACTCATCGTCGAGCCGGTTTCGCCCGTTCCGATGAGCATGAACGCGCACAGGTCGCGCTCGAACTCATCGGAGGGGATCAGGTGGAGGGGATCAGGTGGAGGGGATCAGGTGGAGGGGATCAGGTGGAGGGGATCAGGTGGAGAGGATCAGGTGGAGAGGATCAGGTGGAGGGGATCAGGTGGAGGAGGGGTAGGGCAGCCAGGCGCCTGCCTCGAAGTCGTGCAGCTTGCAGGCCTTCGTCGAGCGCAGGTAGTCGCGCAGGCGGATCCGGCGCTCGACGACCTCGTCCGGGAAGGCGCCGGCGATCGCCCGGGCCGCCTCGGGGAGGCGGTAGCAGGGGATCCGCATGTCGACATGGTGTGGGAGGTGGACCATGATCCAGTGGAAGAAGAGCTCCCAACCCGGTGGGCCCCACATGATCGTGGTGCCCTCGACCTGACCGCGAAAGCGGTTCCACTCCCGCCGTGGCCACCAACGAATCTCGGGGGCGATGTGGTGGACGTGGACGACCCATCCGATGGTCTGGCAGAACAGCAGGAAGGGTACGACGACGACCTTGATCCACTGCCAGATGCCGCCGCCGCCGTCGAGGGCGAGCAGCGTGACCAGAGCACCGACCGCGTAGAGCGCGACGAACGCCTGGTCGCGTCGTATCTGGCGGGCCCAGCGCTGTGGCGGCGTGAACCGCACCATCTTGTTCCACCAGACCTCTCGTAGGTAGTAGGCGCCGGCGCCTGCGGGGCCCCACTCGAGCTTGTGGCGGAGCTTGCCGATCCGGCCGAGCTGCCCGTACTGCTCGACAGTGAGCGGATGCCACACGAAGTCGATGCCCTGTCGGAGCGTGTGTCCGTGGTGCACGCGGTTGTGACCGAACACCCACACCTCGACCGCATGCAACGACGGCAGCATGCTCAGTCGGGCGACCACGGCGTTGAGACGTGCCGAGTCGAACAGCGCTCCGTGGGCGGCATCGTGACCGACGACGAACAACCCCGCGACGGCGAGACCGCTGAGCAGCCACAGCGGGATCAGGAGCAGGGGATTGTCGGTCGACAGCAGGCCCCAGACCGTGAGGCCGAACACGACGGCATCACGCAAGAACAGGCCGAGCCCGCGAACCGTCGAGCGCTCGTAGCAGTGGTCGGGGACGACATCGAGGACCGGCTTGAGCCCGGTGGGCCTGGCCGGCACGGTCTCGGCCGTTGCCGTTGTCGTGGCCGCTGGTGTGGCCGTGGCAAGGTGGGTCAGGCCGGTGTGCGGCGCTTCGATGGCCGTGGGGTTGCTGGTTCGGGGCATGGACGCTCCTTCGAAGTGTAAAGGCCAGCCTACCGACCAGCAGGTAGTTTCTCGAACACTTCGGCGAGTATGTCATCCCCCGACGGCAAAGGGCCTTCGGCCTCTGCAATCGGGCTGGGCGGCGGGCCATCTCGCGGTCGCGTCGGTCGGCACCGTGGTGGTGATGGCGGTGACGGGGCTGGTGACCGGGTTGGGCTACCCGGTGGTGTCCGGCGATGCCGGCGGGTTCCCCCGGATCGTGATCGCGGCGCTGGTCTTGGTTCCGGCGATGCTTGTCCTCGGCGGCGTGACGATGCTGCTTTACGGGCTCACGGCGAGATGGTCGCCGATCGCCTGGGGTGTGTTCGCCTGGACGCTCGTCGCCGGTTTGTTCGGAACCGTGTTGGAGCTACCGCAATGGGTACTGAATCTCTCGCCGTATCAGCACGTTCCGGCGCTCCCGGCGGCGCCGTTCGAGTGGCTCCCGATCGCGCTGCTGCTGTTCGTCGCCGTCATCTTCGCGATGGCCGGACTGGCCGCTCTGGATCGCCGTGACATGGCCTGAGATCGGACACGAGCGGGTACGGTTGATCGGCTGACGCGTGAGCGACCGTCGGCGCCACCAACACCGAGCGGGGGATTCCCAATGAGCGTGCTCCCGGTGACCCGCTGTCACGAGCTGCGATTGCTGCCCGACGCCCGTCGCGTGATTGCCAAGCCGTTCCTGCCGGGGGAGCAGAATTTCCCCGACGGGTCATCGCGCATCGACCTCGTCCTCGGCCGCATCCTGGCCATGACCGAGCACGACGTCGTGACGACACTCGGGGCGGCACGTGCGGAGTTCGTGGGCCGGCACCGCGACCTCGACGCGGTGCTCGCGGACCACTTCGCGATCGTCGCCGGACGGCTGGATGATCCGGGGTCTTTGTCTGCCGAGCGTCGCCAGTTGATCGGCGCCTACTTCACCCACGAGTACTCGATCGAGGGCGCCGCGCTCGGGAATCCCTCGATGGTCGCGGCGCCCGACCAGTCCGGTCTCGCCGCCGACGAGACACGGTTCATCATGAGCTTGCGCGCCGTCGGCGAGGGCCACATCTCCTCGATCGAGTTCCGAACAGGTGTCATCGGCGGCGGCAAGGAGGGTGACGGCATGGAGATCGTGCTCGACGAGCCGACCCGCTACCCCGTGACGGGGCGGCGGTCGGCCTGCACCTATGACAAGGCCTTCTTCGCGACCAAGCTCGGCGACCTCGGGGTGCTGAACGACGTCGCGCGTCTCGTGCTGAACCGCCTCGGCGTCGAGTTCGCGATGGCTGATCTCGAAGCGGCGATCGTGGCGCTCGACGAACAGGGCATCGACCCCGCCGGGTCGATCGAGACCAAACGGGTACTGCACTGGCTGGCCTCGTCGAACTACGAGACCTCGTTCCCCGCGTCGACCCCGATCTCGGATCGGGTGATCTTCCCCGGCGGGCCCACCGAGAGCCACGGCATGGAAGACGCACGCATGGTGCGCTTCGTGCACGACGACGGCCGAGTGGTGTACTACGCGACGTACACCGCGTTCAACGGCGTCCAGATCCTGCCACAGCTGATCGAGACGACCGATTTCCATTCATTCCGGATCACCACGCTCAGCGGAGGGTGCGCGCAGAACAAGGGCATCGCCCTGTTCCCGCGCAAGCTCGACGGCCGGTTTGTGGCCCTCGGCCGCCAGGACAACGTCAACAACTTCGTGATGACCTCGACCGATGTCCGCGTGTGGCGCGACAGCGAGCTGATCCAGGAGCCGAAGCGACCGTGGGAGCTGACACAGTTGGGCAACTGCGGATCGCCCTTGGAGACCGAGGCCGGGTGGCTCGTGATCACCCACGGTGTCGGGGCCTTCCGCCGGTACACGCTGGGCGCGCTCCTGCTCGATCTCGACGATCCTTGTCGCGTCATCGGCCACTTGCGAGAACCGCTCCTGGTCCCCGATGCGGACGAGCGTGAAGGGTACGTGCCCAACGTCGTGTACTCGTGCGGCAGCATGATCCACGGCGACCGCCTCGTGATCCCCTATGGATTCGCCGACGTCGGAGCGAGCGTTGCCGGCGTCGTGCTCGATGACCTGCTGACCCGATTGGTCGAAGAGCCCGCCGGCCGGTAGGCCGGACGGCGAGGTGGGCGCCCGCGCATTCAGGGAAGTGCCGACGCCGGCAGACGGGTGTACTGCATGGTCGAGATGACCGCCAGGGTCGACTCGGCTCCCTGGTTGAGGTTGGGACCGGAGGCCTGCAGGCCGTCATAGCCACCACCGGTCGCCGGGTCCCACATCACCGCGTCGGCATCATTGGCGCCGTCGAACCAGCGAATGGCCATCTCGACTCCATGGCGCCAGACATCGTCGTGGGTGAGTTCGGCGGCGCGCATGCAGGCGTCCGCCATCGCTGCGACCTCGATCGGCTGCTGGTCGAATGCGGGCGCGTGATCGTCAGGGCCTGCTCCACCGACGGGCGTCGGCGACAGGTGCCCGTCGACGGTCTCACGACCGAGGAGCCAGCGCAGCAACTCGAGGCCGTCGTCGGCGATGTCGGCTCGCCCGAGGAGGTCGCCGGCAGCGATGAGCGCTTCGGGCAGCACGGCGTTGGCGTAGGCGAGCCGGGGCTCGGGCCAGGGCCAGGCGTCGTCGATCCTCGACGGGCCGATCGTGGTGACCGCGTCGGCGAAGCAGATCACGCGCCTGTTGGTGGCGAGGGTGGACCGCGAGCACCTCGGCGGCGCCGAGAGCGGCGAATGCCATCGAACGGCGCGAGGGTGAGCGTTGCCGGACACCGGTCTCGAAGTGTGCCAGGGCGCTCTGGCGCATCCAGTCGTCCCGGGCACGTCGAGCGGCCGTGCCGAAGGCCCAGATACTCCGACCCCAGCAGTCGTCGACCCCTCGTTCCCCGTGCCAGCGACCCCGCGCCGTTCGCCGGTTTCGAATCCGGCCGGTGACCCCTTGTGCGTCGGCGACGAATCGGAACGCCGTGCGGCCGAGTTCGTCCACCGCGGGGCTTGGGTGCGGCTCACGCGCCACGACGATCAGCACGCGCGCGACATCGTCGGTGCAATACCCGTGGCTGCGTCGTGCGTCGGTGTGCTCCGCGTGTTCGAACGTCCCGATGGAGTCGCTCATCGACAGGAGGTGCTCGAACGACGGCACTGTCACGACCGGACCGGACGGCGGGCAGCAAGCAGTCGCACGGCGAGCTGGTCATACCGGGCGGCGACCGCCGTCCACGACAGTTCGGGCGCCAGGCGGCGCGCCTCGGCGGCCATCGATGCCGCCAGACCAGGGTCGGTCAGTACGGAGCGGATCGCAGCGGCCAGGGCGACGGGGTCGCGCTGGGGCACGACGATCCCGGCGCCACTGGCGAGCAGCTCGATGGCGTGAGGGAACGCCGTGGACACGACCGGGCGTCCGGCCGCGACCGCGTCCACGAGCACCCCCGAGGTGACCTGGTCCTTGGAGTCGTAGGGGAGCACGACGAGGTCTGCCGAACAGATGAGCTCCGTCAGGGACGCAAGGTCACGGTATGTGTTGTCGAACGACACGAAGGACGCAGCTGCCGAAGTGCGGGCGCGCGCCGACAACATCCGGCGGTACGACTCGCCCGAGTGCTCGCGGACCTTCGGGTGGGTGGAACCCGCGATCACGTAGTTCGGGCGCGGCGACAGATCAGTGAGATCGGCCACGGCGTCGATTGCCCACTCGATGCCCTTGCCCGGCCCGAGCAGCCCCCACGTCAGCAGCCGCGGGACGTGATCCGCAGGCCGACGACGGTCCGTCAGCGGGTCCACGTGCACGGTCGCGGCTCCGTGCGGGATCACGATGAGCTTCGAGGCATCCACCTCGAAGCCGTGCAACAGCCGCGTCCGTGCGGTCTCGGTCATCACCACCACGACGTCGACTGCATCGCAGAGGCGTTCGAGCACCAGGCGCTGATTCGCCGTGGGCTCGCTGACCACCGTGTGTGCGACGACCATGGTCGGCACGACGATGCCGGCCACGAGGTCGACGACGTCGGCGCCGTCGTCGCCGCCGTAGATGCCGTACTCGTGCTGCACGATGGCGACGTCGGTCGCGTTGAGGACGTCGATCGCCTCGGCGTGACGATCCGATGATCCGCTGTCCAGGGAAGCGAGCACCAACGGATCCTCGAGATCCGGAGACCTCCCGGTACGCACGACATCCACCGAGCCGCCGTTGGCGATCAGTCCGGTCGCGAGCGCGGCGGAGAAGGTGGCAATGCCACACGACGTCGGCGGAAAGGTCGACAGGATGCCGAACGAACGAACCGCGTCATTCCCGCTCGATGTTGGGGGGACGAGAGGGGATGGGCTGCGCACGACTGAGCTCCTTGCATTCGGCTCGGTCAAGGCGTCGGGCCTGCGGAGGGCGACAAGCCGAGACGGCCGTCCGGCCCAAGCGAGGCGCACTCTTCCAAGAGACTCATGCATATTGTACCGCGGGCCGGTCACGAGGAGACGTCGGCGCCGTCCCCAGCAGGGACTTTCCCCGGCAGACGTCGGTACCAGCAGGGATTCTCCCCAGCAGACGTCGGTACCCTGGGGAGCATTCCCGCTTCCCGACGGAGCGACCTCGCCGTGTCGCCGCTCCGGATCGCCGTCCTGGCGCCGATCTCCTGGAGGACACCTCCGCGTCACTACGGCCCGTGGGAGTTGTTCGCATCGCTGCTCACCGAGGGATTGGTCGAGCTCGGTCACGACGTGACGCTGTTCGCGACCGCCGACTCCTCGACCACCGCGGGGCTTCACGCGACTGCAGCGCGTGGGTGGTCCGAGGACGCAGCCGTCGAACCCAAGGTCGCCGAGTGCATCCACATCGCCGACGTGTTCGAACACGCCGGCGACTTCGACATCATCCACAACGGATTCGATTTCCTCCCGCTGACTTACAGCAGGCTCGTCACACTCCGGTCGTGACGACGATCCACGGTTTCTCGTCCCCGGCGATCGTGCCGGTCTACGAGCGCTACGACGCCACGAGCACGTATGTGGCGATCAGCGACGCCGATCGCCACCCCGCGTTGCACTACGCCGCGACGATCCACCACGGCATCGACGTCGCCGCCTTCGCCGTGCACCCCTCGCCCGGTGACCACCTGTTGTTCTTCGGCCGGATCCATCCGGACAAGGGCACCGCTCACGCGATCGAGGTCGCCCGGCGGGCAGGTAGGCGGCTCGACATCGCCGGCATCGTCCAGGACGAGCGGTACTTCCATGACGAGGTCGCACCCCATCTCGACGACGAGACCGTCCGCTACCTCGGACCGGTCGCGGCTGCCGATCGCGTCGAGGTGCTCGGTGGCGCCCATGCCTTGTTGCATCTCATCGACTTCGACGAGCCCTTCGGCTTCAGCGTCGTCGAGGCCATGGCGTGCGGCACCCCGGTCATCGCCCATCGCCGTGGTTCGATGGGGGAGCTGATCGATGATGGGTCAACGGGTTGCCTCGTCAGCGATCTCGACGGGGCAACCTGCGCCGTCGATGCCGTCACCCACCTCGACCGCAACGCGATCAGGGCCAGTACGGCGGAGCGGTTCTCCGTTTCGGAGATGGTCGACCGTTACGTCGCGGTGTACCGCGCCGTGCTCGCCGAACGGTGAACCAGCCCGGCGCGACCCGCCGAAGGCGCCGGCACCCGCCGGCGTGCTGCGATGAGGATGAGCGCGACCTGTCCGCGCCAACTCTCATCGCAGCGGACGAGTGACCCGCTGCGATGAGGATGAGCGCGACCTGTCCGCGCCAACTCTCATCGCAGCCGAGGATCGGATCACTTCGGACGATCGGGCCGGCGTGTTCGACTCGTGACGCGTTCATTCGTGACGCGTTCGACGCATGAACGGTGCAGAGCCGAGGAGGTGGGAGACTGTCGGCATGGCGTTCGGGCAACAGTCGGGGTCACCTGCCTCGGCGAAGCAGATTCGCGATCTGCTCGCGCTGCTCGAGGCTGCCGGCCATCGCGACTTCCGAGATGCCCGCGGCCCGATGGGATTCACGCAGCGCCAAGCTGGTGGGAAGTTCAGCCGGGACGAGGCCGAGGCGTTCATCGAGCAACTCAAGGCAGCGGCGCACGCCGGCACGCCGCCGGCCGTCACGGCGCGGACCGCGACCCCGACCGCGACCGCGACCCCGACCCCGACCGCGACCCCGACCCCGACCGCGACCCCGACCGCGACCCCGACCGCTGGGCGTGTGCAACGCCCGTCAGCGGCCGAACGCGCACTGGCGGACGTGTCCGACGATCTGCTCGCCGCCGAACTGCAGCGTCGCGGCTGGATCGTCGTCGAACCATGATCCGCGTCGAACCATGATCCGCGTCGAACCATGATCCGCGTCGAACCATGATCCGTCGTCGAACCATGATCACGGTGTCACTCGTCGCCCGACGCCTCCGGTTCTGATCGCTCGGGGCGGTTCTGGGCGTGTTGGTAGCCGAAGCGTCCCTTGATGCACAGATTGCCATGGGTGATGGCGTTGTCCGACGGAGAGGTCACCTTGAGGATCGTGTTGTCCTGGACGTGCAGGGTGAGACCGCAGCCGACGCCGCAGAAGGCGCAGATCGTGTCGGTCGTGGTCTGACGTTCTGCGCTCCAGGTGCCGGCGGCACGCATCTCGTACTCGGTAGTCGGCATCAAGGCGCCGGTCGGGCAGACCTGGATGCAGTTGCCGCAGTACACGCACGCCGAGTCGGGGAGTGAGACGTCGTACTCGGTCGAGACGCGGGCGTCGAATCCCCGGCCGGCGATCTCGATGACGAAGCTGTTCTGCCATTGCTCGCCACAGGCGTCGACGCACTGGTAGCACAGGATGCACTTGGCGTAATCGCGTACGTAGAGGTCGTTGTCCACCTTCACGGGTTGGGCGACCGTCGCCGCATCCGGACCGTAGCGGTCGGGCCGGGCGCCGTACTCGGCGTTCCATTCGGTGACATGCGGTGTCAACGAGAGATCGACCGACGATCCCAGGAACTCGAGCACCATCCGGCGCGCGTGGTCGACCCGCTCCGACCGGGTCCGTACGACCATGCCGGATTCGACGGTGCGCGAGCATGCCGGCACGAGCGCCCGCGAGCCATCGACCTCGACCACGCAGAGCCGGCACACGTTCTTCGGTGTGATCGTGTCCCCGAAGCACAGCGTCGGGATGTCGCCGTCCCTTCCGCCGCAGGCCGCCAGAATCGTGGACCCGGCGACGACGGTGACGTCCTCGTCGTCGATGATGAGCGCGATCATGTCGCGGTCGGTGGCATCGGTCTCAGCCACCGCGGAACACCCCGAGGGTCACCACAGCGGATTCGACGGCATGGTGAGCGGTCTGTCCCAACCCGCAGATCGATGCGTCGGTCATCGCTCGGCCGATATCGGCCAACAGCTCGAGCTGCCCTGCGCGGGCGCCGGCGGCGAGCCGCTCGATGACCTCCTGCTGACGCTGCGTCCCGACGCGACACGGGACACACTGACCACACGACTCGTCACGGAAGAACGCGGCGATGCGGCGGACCATATCGACCAGATCGACGCGTTGATCGAGCACCATGACCACGCCCGATCCGAGCGACAGCCCGGCCTCGCGTAGCGAGTCGTGGTCGAGCACCAGCCCCAACGATTCCGGGCCGACGAAACGCCCCGCGGCGCCGCCGATCAGTACGGCCTGGAGCGCAACGCCGCTGCGGAGCCCGCCCGCACGATCGATCAACGCGCCGAGTGTCAGGCCCAGCTCGACTTCGTACACACCCGGCTGTGCGACCGCGCCGGACAGGCAGAACAGTCGCCGGTTCGACGACGTCCTGCCGAGCACGATCGAGGGAACGTTGATCAGCGTCTCGACGTTGTTGACGACC
This sequence comes from Ilumatobacteraceae bacterium, assembly GCA_963703525.1. GTDB lineage: Bacteria > Actinomycetota > Acidimicrobiia > Acidimicrobiales > Ilumatobacteraceae > Sva-07. The sequence continues at coordinate 24,600 of CAVPET010000062.1, forward strand.
GTCGGCTTGCCGAACAGACCGACCTCGAACGGGAACGGCGGCTTGTTGCGTGGCTCGCCCCGGTATCCCTCGATGGAGTTGAAGATCGCCGTCTCCTCGCCACAGATGTAGGCGCCGGCGCCTCTGGCGAGCGTGATGTCGAAGCCGGTGTCGCCACCGATGACTCCTCGATCGCGAAAGGCGCCGATCGCCGCTCGCAACGTCGCCTCCGCCCGTGGGTACTCGCCACGCAGATAGATCCAGCCGTGCGCACATCCGGTCGTGTGAGCGGCGATACACATCGATTCCAGCAGCGCGAACGGATCGCTCTCGATGAGGATCCGATCTTTGAACGTTCCGGGTTCGGATTCGTCCGCGTTGCACACCAGATGGTGCGGGGTCGCGTCCTGGGCTCGGACCGCATCCCACTTGCGGGCGGTCGGGAACCCGGCGCCGCCACGGCCGAGCAGGCCCGCGTTCTCGACCGCTTCGATGATCCCCGCGGCGCCCAGCTCTCGTGCCCTGGTGAGCGCGGTGATCCCACCGTCGTCGAGGTAGGCGTCGAAGTCGAGTGGGTCGACGCGTCCGGCGCGCCGCAACAGCACCAGGTCCGGATCCCCGGCCTGCGGCACCGGGCGAATGTGGGTTGATTCGACCGGCGTCTGTCGCCCGTGCGCCGCCCATGTGGCCGGCTGTTCGGCGCGGACGTTGCCGACGGCGGTGCGACGGGCGGGGTCGCCGGCGTCGATCACCAACGCTGCCGGCGCCTGCTCGCACATGCCGAGGCAGGGCGAAGGATGTGTGCCGGCAGGGAGATCGGCCGCGGCGACGCCGCCGAAGGAGCGGCAGGCGAGATCGACGCAGACGTGCACCTGGCGGGCGGGGCGCTCCGAGGTGGCGAAGAGCGCGTAGAACGTGGTCACCCCGTAGATCTCGGCGGGCGCGACGTCGAGTCGCCGGGCGATGTGGTCGATTGCCGTCTGGCTGATCCAACCCAACCGATCGTTCACCGCGTGCAGCGTCGGCAGGAGCAGGCGCCGCTCGGAGCGCCGCTCGTGTCCGCCGCGCCTGTCGTGCGTGTCGTGCGCCGGCTCGGGCCCGAGCACGGAGTCGATTGCCGACCGCTCGTCGTCGGTCGGAGGCGCCGTGCGGGTCTTCAGGTCCATCGTTCAGGCGCCCCGGTCACATGAGTATTCAACTTGTCGATGCGAACGGCGGCCGCCTTGAACTCGGCGGTGCCCGACTTCGGGTCGGTGGCGTCGATGGTCAACTGGTTGACGTCGACCTCGTCGGGGAAGTGGGGTGTCATGAACACGAGGCCGGCGGGCAACGCCGGATCGATCCGAACCGGGGCGTCGACAGCGCCGCGAGGCGATGTCACCCGAACACGTTCCCCGTCGGTCAACTCGAGCAACGACGCGTCATGTGGGGACACATCGATCGTCTCGCCGATCCGATTCGGGCTGCGATATCCGCCCGACTGCACCCCGGTGTTGTACGAGTCGAGACGCCGGCCCGTCGTGAGGCGCAGCGGGAAGTCGTCACTCAACGCCTCGACCGCCGGGTCGTCGAGCACCACGCTGAAGGGCGCAGGCCGCCCCCGCTCGGCCGGATCGTCGGACCACAGGCGGCCGTGCAGGAACGGCGGCTCCAGCGTGTCCTCCGAGAAGCAGGGCCATTGGATGCCACCGAGCTGCTCGAGACGCGGCCACGACATGCCCGCGTGCATCGGCGACAGGCGCCGCAGTTCGTCCCAGATCGCCTCGTGGTCGGCGTAGTGCCAGGCGTACCCGAGACGTGCCGCGAGATCGAGCAGGATGTCGACGTCGTCGCGGGCATTTCCCGGAGCGTCGAGCGCCTTGCGAACCCGTTGCACCCGACGCTCGGAGTTGGTGACGGTTCCTTCCGACTCGCACCACGACGCCGATCCGGGAAGCACGACGTCGGCCATCCGGGCAGTCTTGGTGAGGTGGATGTCGACGACGACGAGGTGGTCGAGCCCGGCGAGCAGCTCGACCGTGTGGCTGACGTCGGCCTCGGACTGCGCCGGGTTCTCGCCGATGACCAGGAGCGAACGGAGATCACGTCGCTTCATGGCATCGAACATCTGCGTGAGGTGCCAGCCGTTCGCGGCCGGCACGGTGACCCCCCACTCGGCATCGAACTCGGCGCGTGCGACATCGTCGACGACGTCCTGGAACCCGGGCAGTTTGTTGGGGAGGGCGCCCATGTCCCCGCCACCCTGGACATTGTTCTGCCCCCGCAGCGGTGAGAGACCGGCGCCGTAGCGGCCGACCTGACCGGTGAGCAGCGCCAGGTTGCACAGCGCGAGGACGTTGTCGACGCCGTTGTGGTGTTCGGTGATGCCGAGCGTCCAGCACAGCTGTGCCGCGTCGGCCTCGGCATAGGCGTGGGCCAGTTCGCGGATGGCGTCGGCGGGAACTCCGGTGACCGCGCTCCCGCGTTCGAGGGTCCACTCCTCGACGCAGGACGCGTACTCCTCGTAGCCGGAGGTGGCCCGATCGATGAAGTCGTCGCAGGCGAGGCCGGCATGGATGATCTCGCGCGCAATCGTGTTCGACAGCGCGATGTCCGTGCCGACGCGCAACCCGAGCCAACGGTCGGCGAACTGAGCGGTCTCGGAACGACGAGGATCGACGACGAACAGGCGGGCGCCCTTGTTGAGCGCCTTCAGGACGTGGTGGAAGAAGATCGGGTGAGCGTTGCGGGCGTTCGATCCCCACACGACGATGACGTCGGCGGTCGCGGCCTCCGCGTACGACGACGTGCCGCCGCCCGCTCCGAACACTGTGGCCAGACCGACCACGGAGGGGGCGTGTCAAGTTCGGTTGCAGCTGTCGATGTTGTTCGTTCGCAGCGCTACCCGGGCGAGCTTCTGGGCGATGAAGTTCATCTCGTTGGTCGACTTCGAGCAGGAGAACACCCCGATGGTGGAACCACCGCCGGTGTCGAGCGCGCGTTGGAACCCCGCCGCGGCCCGCCCGAGCGCTTCGTCCCAGTCGGCGGGTCGCAGCACGCCGCGGTCACGAACGAGAGGGTCGGTCAGACGGTCCATCGGGCGGTACCGGTGTCGAGGATTCGGCGGAGGTCCCATGGCGTGAGAGTATCTGCACTCGAGCGGGCCGGGCTCAGGCCGGCGACACGGGGGTGGGCGAATGCCTTTTCCGACGGATCACCGGCGGCGGCACACATCGATGTCGACGAACACGGTGAGATCGTCGGCCTGTCGTGAACCGTGCCGAAATCGAGCAGCCGCCCCTTGTGCAGGCGGTCCGGAGACGGGAAGATCGGGTATGGCCGCCAACGGCAGACACTTGATCGGCGCCGGCGCCACCTGCGGGCGCAGCGTCATGGCGGGCACGGTGACGAGCTGATGGGCATCCCGACGGCCCGGCGTTCGGCCGCGATCTTCGACCTGGATCGAACGCTCATCTCGGGCCCGTCCGCTGTGGTGTTCCGCCATCACCTCGCAGCGGCCGGCCTTGGTGGCTCGCTCGAGTTGCCCCTCGGCGACGTGCTCGTGCGCTGGTATCGGTGCTTCGGCGAGAACTGGCTGATGATGCAGCCCGCCCGGCTCGCCGGCCGGAGTGCCGCGGGGTGGCCGGTCACCGACGTGCAGGCCGCGATGGAAGTCGCCGCCGACGAACTCGTCGACATGGTGCTGCCATTCGCCAAGGTGGTCATCGAGGAACATCGCCGGGCGGGTCGCCTCCTCGTGCTTGCCTCGACTTCCCCGCACGTGTTCGTCGAGCCGTTCGCCGCGCGGCTCGGCTTCGACGATGTCATCGCCACCCGCTGGAGCCGAAACGACGCCGGCGACACCTTCACCGGCGGCATGGACGGCGGCTTCATCTGGGGCCGGGCGAAAGCGGACGCCGTGAAGGCGTGGGCCGCCGGTCACGACGTCGATCTGTCGACGAGCTACGCCTACAGCGACAGCTACTTCGACGCCTCGCTGCTGACGCTGGTCGGACATCCCGTTGCCGTCAACCCCGACGCTCAACTGTGGGCGACGGCGGTGATCCGCGGCTGGCCGGTACGCCACTTCGACAAGGCGGAGGGCGTGGCCAAGATCGCCGGATGGGAGATCCAGGAGTGGGCCCGGCCATTGATGCGGCCTTCGCTCATCGCGCTGAACGCCCGACTGCGATTCGACGGTGTCGAGCACATCCCGAAGACGGGCCCGGCGATCCTCGCGTTCAACCACCGTTCCTACTTCGACCCCGCAGTCGTCGTCCTGCTCATCGCGAAGGCCGGCCGCAACATTCGGGGGATCGGCAACAAGGAGGTCTTCGACGCACCGATCCTCGGGCGCCTGCTGCGCGCGTCGGGCGGTATCCGTGTCGATCGCGGCACCGGTTCCGACGAGCCGCTCGACCCCGCGATCGCCGCCCTCGATGGTGGCGAGGTGTTGATGATGGCGCCGGAGGGGACGATCCCGAGGGGGCCCGCCTTCTTCGACCCGGTGCTCCAAGGGCGTTGGGGCACTGCTCGTCTCGCGGCGGCAACCGGGGCGCCGGTGATCCCGGTCGGGCTGTGGGGTACGGAGCGGGTGTGGCCGCGTAACGTCCGATTCCCGCGCCTGGCGTTGAACGACCGCCCGTTGGTGACGGTCACGGTGGGCTCACCGGTGGAGCTGGGGCACGAGAGCCCCGAGGCCGACACGAAGCGGATCATGGCGGCGATCTCGGCGCTGTTGCCACCCGAGTCGCGCGAGACCCGCACACCGACACCCGACGAGCTGGCGCTGACGTATCCTCCGGGCTACCGAGGCGACCCGCAGGCCGAGCCGGGTCGCCGGCCGGGCACCGACACCGACACCGACACCGACAGCGCTGACAGCGACACCTGACAGCGATACGTGACGAGGACGACAGATGGCCACGAGCGAACGGGAGACCGGCTTCACCGACCGGATGTCCGAACGGATGTCCGACCACGAAGCGCTCATGTGGAACGTCGAGACGGATCCGTGGCTGAATCCGAGCGGGGCCTCCATCTCGATCCTCGAGGGTCCGCTCGACAGGGATCACTTCCGGCTCACGATGCGCAACACCGTGAGCCGGCTGCCACGTCTCTACGAACGAGTCGCTGCGGGCCTGGCCCGTATCTCCCCGCCGGCGTGGGTGCCGGATCCCGAGTTCGACATCGAATTCCACGTACGCCACATGCAGCTCCCGCCACCCGGCAGCGAACGGCAGCTGTTCGATCTCGCTGCCCAGCTGTACCAGGAGCCGTTCGACCGCACCCGGCCGCTGTGGCGCTTCGTCGTGATCGACGGGCTCGAGGGTGGACGCTCGGCCATCTGGTCGATCGTCCACCATTCCGTGAGTGACGGCATCGGTCAGCTGCGGATGGCCGAGACGTACCAACAGCTCGACCCCACCGCGCCGCCCCCCGACGATGTCGATCTGGAGGGGATCATCGCGGCCGCGGCGCAGGCGCGTTCGACCGAGGAGCACGGTGGCGATCCGGCGCTTCGTTTCGGGAACACGGCGGCGAAGTCGCTCGGTCATCTCCTGCGTCGCCAGGCCGGCGTCGCGCGGCGGGTTGCGGGCGAGGTCGCGATCTGGCCGGCCGACCCGCGGCGCGCGACCGACATGATCGCCGGCGTGGTGTCCGCGGCGACATCGACGCTCGGAGCCCTGCGCGGCTCGGGCAACGGGGCGCCAGGTGGCTCACCGCTGTGGGCACAGCGGTCCCGTCGGCGTCACCTCGAGCGGGTGTCGTTGGGCCTCGACGAGCTGAAGGCGGCGGCCACGTTTTTCGGCGCGTCGATCAACGACGTGTTCCTGGCCGGCCTCACCGAGGGCGCCGTGCGCTACCACGCCGATCGCGGCGTCGAGGTCGACGCGTTCAACACGAGCTTCATCCTCAGCACGCGTACCGACAATGCCGTCGGGGGCAATGCCTTCACCCCGGTGCTCGCGAAGATTCCGGGCCGGGCGATGACGTTTGCTGATCGCGTGGACGACATCCGGGTCCGACTGGCGGCACAGCGCGACGCGATGGTGTCGGTGGGCGGCATCGGCGCGGTGTCGGGACTCGTCAACCTGCTGCCCACTTCGGTCGTCACCCAGGTGGCTCGGGCGGCCACCGGTAGGATCGATTTCGCCACCTCCAACATGCGGGGAGCGCCGTGCCCGGTGTACGTGTCGGGCGCTCGCGTGCTGGGCATCTTGGTGATGGGTCCCGTCGCCGGTACCGCCTGCAATGCGACCGCGCTGTCCTACGACGGACACTTCGACATCGGCCTGTTCATCGACCCCGTTGCGATCGAGGCGCCGGCCGACTTCCGCGACGCGATCGGTGCCGCCTTCGCCGACATCGTCGACACAGCCGACATCGTCGGCACAGCCGACACAGCCGACATCGTCGGCACGCCGACACGGCCGACTGATCCGCTGCGGGCCCGCCGGTCAGGAGTCGAGTTCGAAGCCGCTGTATCCGTCGGCGGCGCACGCCCGGCAGTTGTCGGCGTACAGCGTGATGCCGCCGGGATAGTTCAGCAGTTCTCGTGGCTTGCCCGGGATGTTGGCGCCCATGTACCAGGAGTCGGCCCGGTCGAACAACGTCATCTCGCTGATCATCTGGACCTGGGCGCGCCACGTGTCCTCTGCTGCCGACGTGGCCTCGAGACGCGAGACCCCCCGGTCCCTGAGCGCCACGAGCAGTTCGACGATCCAGTCACCCTGCACCTCGGCGCAGGTCGGCCCGTTGCAGAACCCCGACGGGCTCTGCGGCCCGTAGAGAAAGAGCAGGTTCGGAAAGCCGGCGCTGGCCACGCCGAGCTGCGTGCGAACCCCCTTGCTCCAGTAGTTCTTCAGCGTGGTTCCCGCCGACCCGAGGATGTCGATGCCGGTGAGGCCTCCGGTGACCGCGTCGAACCCGGTGGCCAGCACGATCAGATCGAACTCGTGCTCGCCCGCGGTCGTACGGACCCCGCGCGGCGTGATGCGCTCGATGGGTGTGGCCTTCAGATCCACCAGGGTCACGTTGTCCTGGTTGAACACGTCGTAGTACGTCTGTTCCAGCGAGGGTCGCTTGACACCGAACGGATGTGGTGGCTCGACGGGGGCGAGAACTTCGGCGACGGCCGGGTCGTGGACCCGTGCGAGCACCTTGCCGCGCCAGAAGTCGTAGGCCATCCGGTTGGCGGTCTCGTCGAGCATGATGTCGGAGAAGTTGCCGGCCCAGAACCAGAATCCGCCCGTCTGCCACAGCTCCTCGAACACGGCCAGGCGCTGTTGCTCCGACACGGCGAGCGCGGACTCCTCGCGTCGGATGATGTCGAAGCCGCCGTAGGTCTCGGTGCGCAGACGGAAGATGTCGGGGTAGCCGGGCTTGGCCTCGTCCTGCTCGGCTCGGGTGAGGGCGCGTTGTTGCATCGCCAGCGCCATGATCGGTGTGCGTTGGAACACGGTGACCTGAGCGGCGACCTTGGCCGCCTCCTGTGTGACCTGCACGCCGCTGGCGCCCGTGCCGATGATGCCGACACGCAATCCGGTCATGTCGAGGCCGTCCTGCGGCCACAGCGCCGTGTGATGGCTGGCGCCTTCGAAGTCGTCGAGGCCCGGGAAGTCGGGGATGTACGGCTTGGAGGCAAAACCGGTGCAGACCACGAGGAACCCTGCTCGGAGCGACTCACCGTGCGCGGTGTCGACATTCCAGCATCGGGCCTCTTCGTTCCACGTCGCCGCGCTTACGCGGGTGTCGAAGCGGATGTCGCGGCGTAGGTCCCAGACGTCGTCGACGTGGTCGAAGTACCGGCGCAAGGCCGACCAGTCGGGGAATCGCTCATCCCAGTACCAGTCGCGCCAGACTGCCTCGTCGGAGAACTCGTACACCGGGATGTGCGAATCCACACGCGCTCCCGGGTAACAGTTCCAGTGCCAGATGCCGCCGAGGCCGGAACCGGCCTCCAGCAACAGCGGCGAGAACCCGAGGGACCGCAACCTGTGCAGTTGGTAGAGACCGGCGAAGCCGGCGCCGACGATGATCACGTCGTGCCTGTCTTCCTGAACGTTCATGGCGCCGTTACCCCCCGTGCGATATCGGCCCACTTCTGGAGTGCAGCCGGATCACGTGACCAATCGAGACCGCCGAAGTAGTTGACCACACGTGTGGCCAGCCCGTCGTATCGCTCGAGGATCTTGTCGGACAGCTCGCTCATGGGGCCCGTGACGATGAAGTGGGAGAGCAGCTCGTCGGAGATCTCGGCGGACATTCCGGCCATGTCGCGAGCCTTCTGCCGTACGCGGATCCGGTCGGTGGCGCCATCGAATCCGAGTTGTTCGAAGATGAACGCGTAGTTCGGCGTCGACCCGTAGAAGGCGACCTGCATGCGGGCGAACTCGCGCCACCGAGCGGCGTCGTCGTCGTCGGTGGGCACGATGAAGGTGGGGACGATGACCTCCAGGTCGGCAGCGCTGCGGCCGGACCTGGCCGCACCCTCGGCGATGTTGGGCAGCACTGTTTCGGTGAGGTAGGTGGTGTGGTTCAGCGGGTGGACGTGAACACCGTCGGCGATCTCCCCGGCCATTCTGAGCATCCACGGGTTGACCGCGGCGACGTCGATGGCCGGGTCGGGAGCATCGATCGGGCCGGGCGACCATTGCGCCGGCAGCAGGTCGAGATGGTAGAAGTCACCGTCGACCGCCAACTGTTCGTCGCCGCGGAACGCACGGAAGATCGCCTGCATCGCGATCACGTACTCCTTGAGCCGCGGGCCCGGGTGTTCGAACTCGGAGCCGTATCGTCGGGTGATGTGCGCCCGGACCTGTGTGCCGAGGCCGAGACGGAAGCGGCCGCCCGAGGCCTCGGCCAACTCCCAGGCGATTTCGGCGGTGACCATCGGGCTGCGCGGGAAGGCCACCGCGACGCCGGTCAGCAGGTCGATGTCGGCGGCGAGCGCGGCCGCGCCGCAGCCGAGATAGGCGGTCCTGCCGCCTTCGGTCACGACGATTCCGGAGTAGCCGGCGCGCGCCGCATCCTGAGCGAACGTCGCCATCGAACGCAGCGGGAGGCCGCCGGTCATCACGTCGAACTTCATTGTCGGGACCTCATCATTCGGGCTTTATCGTGCGGGACCTCATCATGCGGGCTTGCCGGGCATCATCGTCGTGGTCACGGGATCGCACGGCTGGGAGCAGGTTGTACCCACGAGGCGGGTCGTTTCTCGAGAAAGGCGGTCATGCCTTCTCGCGCTTCGTCGGTCGTGAAGAGCTGAGCCGACAACTGCGACGTCCAGCCGAACGCCTCGTCGGTCGGCATCTTGGGGACATTCGCCAACAGTTGCTTACTGGTGGCCAGCGCGCTCGGGCCGGCGGCGAGAAGGTCCTGGATGATGGCGTCGACCTCCTCGTCGAGGCGATCCCGGGGCACGGCCAGATTGACGAGGCCGATTCGTGCCGCCTCGACGCCGTCGAAGCGGTTGCCGCGTAGGAACGCGGCTCGCGCGTCGGCGTCGCGCATCTTGGGCAGGCAGACGACGGAGATGACGGCGGGAGCGACCCCGATGCGGACCTCGGTGAAACCGAACTTGACGTCGTCGACGGCCACGGAGATGTCCATCGCGGCGGCGAGGCCCATGCCACCGGCGACGCAGTGCCCGGCGATCCGGCCGACGTAGGGCTTGGGCGAGCGGGCGAAGCGGCCGAACAGATGCATCGGGTTACTGACCGCCGCCGGAGCGTCGTCGTCGCTCGCCGATGACCGCTCCGACAGGTTGGCGCCGGCACAGAACGCGCGACCCTCGTTGGTGAGCACGATGACGCGGACGTCGTCGTCGGCCTCGGCGGCATCGAAGGCCGCGATCATCTCGGTGATGAGCTGTCGCCCGAGGGCGTTGCGGTGTTCTTCGTCACAGAGGGTGACGGTGCACACGCCATCCTTCGTCTCGCTGCGCACGACCGCCATCAGGTCGCTCCTCGGGGCGCCGGACCCTCCGTCGGTGGCCCGGCGTAGGCCTGGGCCTTGGCCATCCAGTCGGCCGCGATCTCGCCGGTCACCACGAGATCGGTGTCGTCGATGTGTCGGCGCTGGGTGACGACCTGGCAGAACTGTTCGGCCGGTCCGGTGATGCCGGCCGCGGCATCGTCGGGACCGAACGTCCAGGTCTCGCCCGACGGCGCCTCCAACACGACGCGGACGGCGCCTTCGGGGACGTCTTCGCCGCGGTTGAGGTAGGTCCACCCGCGGGTGATGAAGCCGATCTGGGCCACGTGCCGCAGCCGCTCGCTCGGTGGACGGTCGCCATCGACCGCGTCGACGACGTCGGTGCCGTGTGCCCAGCACTCCATCAAACGGGCGGTGAGGAACGACTTGGCGCTCATCGACGGCCCGTACCACGGGATCCGCACGCCGTCTTCGAGGGTGGCGGCCGCCTCGGCCAGACGGCGGCGGTTGTCGCGCCACTTCGCCAGCAGTTCGGCGGGGGAGAGGTTGCGCGACAGCGTCATGTCCTCGAATCCCTCGCCTGCCGTCATCAGCTCGCCGATGCCGGCCTGGAAGGCGTCGGGGTCCTCGATGGCCAACGTTGCGGTGCCGTCGAAGTAGGTGAGGTGGCCGATCTGGTCGGCCACCGTCCAGCCGGGGCTCGCAGTTGGCGTACCCCACTGCTCTGCGGACAGGTCGGCGACGACCCTGTCGAGTGATTCCTGCTCGGCCAGCAGGTCGGCGGCGATGGTGGAGAGGTCGGTCATCGGTCAACTTTCGGTTCGCGTGGCAGCCCGAGGACGAGCTCGCCGATGATGTTGCGTTGGATGGCGAATGTTCCCCCGCCCACGGTGAGCGCGGGGGAGAAGAGGAATCCGTAGTGCCAGATCGGGTCGACACCGGGGAACTGGTTGCCGCCGAGTTTGATCTCGGTGGCGCCGGTGCGGGCGTCGTCGGGCACGGCGCCTTTCGGCCCGGAGCCTTCGAGCAACCCGTCGGCGCCGACGAGGTCCTTGGCGAGCTCCATGACGTGTTGACCGTGCTCGTCGGCCATCGCCTTCTGGATCGACGCCTCCGGGCCGGGGGTGCGGCCCTTCAGGCGGGCCGAGAGCGTCCGCAGCCGGTTCAGGCGGAGCACCTCGGACTCGCAGTGGAGCCTGGCGAGGCGCTGGCGGAGCAACGCATCGCTCTGCCCGCCATTGGCGCGCACGACGTCGATGAGATCTGCCGCCGACGGCCCGGCGCCCCACAACGATCCGGCCGACGAAAGCATGACGCGTTCGTTGGAGAGGGTGGCCTTGGTGAGGCGCCAACCGTCGTTCTCGGCGCCGACGAGCAGGTGGGCAGGCAACCTGACGTCGTCGAAGAAGACCTGGTTGAACGAGTGCGCCGTGGTCATGTCGATGATCGGGCTGAGCGTGATGCCGGGCAGATCCATCGGACAGATGAAGTAGCTGATCCCGCGGTGCTTCGGGGCATCCTGGTCGGTCCTGGCGATCAGGATGCCGTAGCGACTGTTGTGACCGCCGCTCGTCCAGATCTTGGAGCCGTTGACGATGTAGGTGTCGCCGTCACGAACGGCGCTGGTGCGCAGCGACGCCAGATCGGATCCCGCGTCGGGCTCGCTGAACAGCTGACACCACTGGTCCTCGCCGGACAGGATGCGGGGCAGGTACTCCTTCTTCTGTTCCTCGGTGCCGGCGAGGAGGATCGTCGGCGCCGCCCAGCCGATGCCGATGCCCATCGGCCGGTGGATCTTGGCCCGGTCGAACTCCTCGTCGATGATCAGCTGGTGCATCGGATCGGCTTCGATACCCCACGGCTGCGGCCAGTGGGGTACGACGTATCCGGCCTCCGCGATCTCGCCCATCGTGGCGTCGGGATGGTCGGTGAACCATCGGCGGATCGCCAGACGCCGGGGATCGTCGTCCGGTGGAAAATCGAAGTCCATTGATCAAGCTCCTTGGAGTAGGGACGTGGGGATGTCGACGTAGCGGGAGCGGAGCCATTCGCCGAGGCTCTTGGCCTGGGGATCGCGTCGGGTGGAGGCGGCGACGCCTTCTTCGAGTAGGCCGTGGATCACGAAGTTCAATGATCGGATCGAGGCGAGTCGGTAGCGGTCGATGTCGTAGCCGGCTGTTTCGGGCAGCAGTTCACGAAGTTTGTCGAGTGTGAGGAACTGATCGAGCCAGGCCCAGGCCTGGTCGGATCGGGCGAACACGCCGAGGTTGGCGTTGCCGCCTTTGTCTCCCGAGCGGCTGCCGATGATGCTGCCGATCGGCGCCCGTTGTGTCGGCCCGTCGGGGGCGCCGGCCGTGGGGCCGGGGAGGGGCTCGATCGTGCCGGGCAGGTTCGTGTGCGGAGCGACCGAGTCGATCACGGTGCGTTCACCACCGAGTACGACGACGTGTTGGGGGACGAGGTCGGCGGGTACGAGCGCGGGCCGGTACACGCCGTATGGCTGCGCCTGTTGTCCGCCGCCGCCGATACCCGTGAAACCCGGAATGGTGGACAGGCCGAGTTCGACGGTGGCGTTGAACACGACGCGACCGAGCTTGCGCTCGTCGGTGTCCTTGAGCGACAGCCGGAAGCTCGCTGTGGCCTCCTCGTTCGTCGCCGGGTCGGGCTTGTCGGTGCGCACGAGACGTGTCGACACGCTGGCGTAGTCGGACGGTTCGAACGGCAGCGCGGCCCAGAAGGCAGCCTCGACCAGTTCGGCCTTGGCTTCGATGTCCAGCCCGACGAGGCCGATGCCGACCTCGTTGCGGAAACCGCCGAGCTCGTTCATCGCCACCTTCAGCGTGGACGGCGGCGGCTCACCCCTGGCGCCCTTGACCAGCACACGATCCGGGCCGACCTGCTCCAGCTCGATGGTGTCGAAGCGGGCGGTGACATCGGGACCGAGGTAGGCCGGGGAGGCGATCTCGTAGAGGAGCTGTGAGGTCACGGTGCCGATCGAGACCTGCCCACCGGTTCGGTCGTGCTTGCCGATGACGGTCGAACCGTCGGCGGCGATCTCGGCCCACGGGAACCCGGTGTGGGTGAGGCCCTCGACCTCGGTGAAGAAGGAGTAGTTGCCACCGGTGGCCTGGGTGCCGCACTCGATGATGTGTCCGGCGACGACGGCGCCGGCGAGCTGGTCCCAGTCGTCGCGGGCCCAGCCGTGGTGCCACGCTGCGGGGCCGCACACCACGGCGGCGTCGGTCGTGCGGCCGGTGATGACGATGTCGGCACCCTTGTTCAGGGCGTCGACGATGCCCCAGCAGCCCAGGTAGGCGTTGGCGGTGATGAACCTCGACGTGTCGCCGATCGGTTCGCCGGTGTCGAAGTGCGCCAGATCGATTCCGGCGGCAACGAACTCGTCGAGCCGACCGAGGATGTCGTCGCCGTTGACGTAGGCGATGGTCGGCGACAGGCCGAGCTTGTCGGCCACCTCGGCGACCGCGTCGGCGCACCCGTCCGGGTCGAGACCACCGGCGTTCGAGACCACCTTGATACCACGGTCGAGGCAGGTGCCCATCACCTGCTCCATCTGGGTCACGAAGCTGCGGGCGTAGCCGCCGCCCGGTCGCTTGGCGCGGGTGCGCTGCAGGATGAGCATGGTGAGCTCGGCCAGCCAGTCGCCGGTGAGCACGTCGATCGGGCCGCCTTCGACCATCTCGCGGGCTGCGGCCAGGCGATCGCCGTAGAAGCCCGAGCAGTTGGCGATGCGGATCGGTTTAGTCATCAGGAATCGTCTCCTTGGTCTCTTCGTGTCTCTTCGATGACCATCAGCACGGCGCCGTTGTCGACCTGCATCGCCGACGGCCACCCGGACTTCGGTGACCACGCCCGTCGAAGGGTGCGCTGACGTGGTGTTCCATCTTCATCGCCTCGAGCACGACGAGCACCTGGCGTGCGGTGACGGTGTCGCCGACCGCGCAGCGCACGTCGAGCACAGCGCCCGGCATCGGAGCCGACAGGCCACCGCTGAGGTCGCCACCCCCAGGCGGAACGAAGCGCGCAAGCACCTCGAAGGTGAGTGTTCCCTGCACGGTCTGCACGTGGATCCGGGCCCCGTCGTCGGTGACACGGGCGCTGCTGCGGTGGCCGTCGATCTCGACGTCGATCCCGTCGGGGCGCCACGAATGGATCCGGGCGAGACCGTCGTCACCGTCGCCGTTGTCGAGCACCACGGCGCCGTCACGCCGGAAGTGGTAGTTCACCGTGACCTCGGCCTCGCCGAGACGCAACGACACCGACTGTGGTGGCATGGGGCTGTTGCGCCAGCCGGACGGCAACCGTGACCAGGTGACAGCCTCATGCCGGTTCCGGCCTTGGATCCAAAGCGCGGCGGCGATTGCCGCGCGTCGCACCACGACCTCGCCCGGCTGCAGCTTCTTGTCGAGCGCAGTCCGCTCGATGAAGTCGGTCGTGGTCAAGCCGGCGAGGAACTCGGGGTGACGCAGCGTCGCCGCGAGGAAGGAGCGGTTCGTGACCACACCGCCGAGGTGCAGTCGTTCGAGGGCCAGCGCCAGGCGTCCGGCTGCCTCGGCCCGGGTCGGGGCATGGGCGATGACCTTGGCGAGCATCGGGTCGAAGTCGACACCGACGACCGAGCCGGCCCGCACGCCGCTGTCCCAGCGAACTGCCGGATCATCCGGCTCGACATAGGCGGCCAACGTGCCGATCGCCGGGAGGAACCCCGCGGAGGGATCCTCGGCGTACAGCCGCGCCTCGATGGCGTGGCCCGTGAAGCTGATCGCGGTCCTGGTCGTAGCCCAGCCGCTCGCCGGCCGCCACCCGCAGCTGTTCACGAACCAGATCGACCCCGGTGACCTCCTCGGTGACCGGGTGTTCGACCTGCAGACGGGTGTTGACCTCCAGAAAGTAGAACTCGCCGGTGACATCGTCGAACAGGAACTCGACGGTGCCGGCGGACTGGTAGCCGAGCTCCGCGGCGAGGCTGAGCGCGGCGGCGCCCATCTTCGCTCGCAGCGCCTCGTCGATCACGGTCGACGGGCTCTCCTCGATGATCTTCTGGTGGCGACGCTGGATCGAGCACTCCCGCTCGCCGAGGTGGATCAGCCCACCGTGGGAGTCGCCGAGGATCTGGATCTCGATGTGTCGGGCCCTGGGGACGTACCGTTCGAGGAACACGCGGTCGTCGCCGAACGCATTCTTCGCTTCACGCTGGGCCGCGGCGACGGACTCGTCGAGCTGAGCAGCCGATTCCACGACCCTCATCCCCTTGCCGCCACCACCAGCGGCGGCCTTGACGAGCAACGGGTATCCGACATCGCCGGCGTCGGCAGGATCATCCGATGACGGCAGGGTCGGCACTCCGGCCGCGATGGCGATCCGTTTGGCGGCGAGCTTGTCGCCCATCGAATCGATCACTTCGGGCGTCGGACCGACCCACGCGATGCCGGCGTCGATCACCTTGCGGGCGAATCCGGCATTCTCGGACAGGAAGCCGTAACCGGGGTGGATGGCGTCCACCCCGGCGGTCTTCGCCGCGGCGATGACCGCATCGCCGTCGAGGTAGCCGCCATGGTCGAGGCGGATGGCTTCGTCGGCGTCGTCGACGAAGGCTGCGTCGGCGTCGCCATCGACGTACACCGCGATGCAGCGAATGCCCATGTCGCGGGCAGTGCGAAAGACTCGCCGGCGCGATCTCGCCGCGGTTGGCGACGAGGACGGAGGTGATGGGGGTACTCACAGGCGGAAGACTCCGTAGCTCTCGGCGCCCTTGATCGGGCGGTTGCGGACAGCGGACAGACACAGCCCGAGGATGTCGCGGGTGTCGCGGGGGTCGATGAGCCCGTCGTCGCTGATGGCGCCCGTCGCAGCGAGCGCGAGCGAGCCCTTCTCCTGGGCTGCTTCGACCATCTCCACGATTGCCGCGTCCTCGGCCTCGTCGAACTCGAGGCCCTTACGGGCAGCCTGCGTCCGGCGCACGATCGACATCACCCCGGCGATCTGCTTGGGCCCCATCACGGCGATCTTCGCGGTCGGCCAGATGAACGTGAAGCGGTTGCCGAAGGCCCGACCCGACATGCCGTACGTGCCGGCGCCGTAACTCGAACCGAAGATCACCGTGAGGTGCGGCACCGTTGAGTTGGTGACCGCATTGATCATCTGCGACCCCTTCTTGACGATCCCGTCGGCCTCGAAGTCCTTGCCGACCATGAACCCGGTGATGTTCTGCAGGAACAGCAGCGGCACGTCGATCTGGTTGCACAGCTGGATGAAGTGCGCGGCCTTCTGCGACGAGTCCGGGTAGATGACGCCGTTGTTGCCCAGGATGCCGATCGGATAGCCGTGGATCGACGCCCAGCCACAGACCATGCTCGGACCCCAACGGGGTTTGAACTCCTCGAAGCATGACCCGTCGACGATGCGGGCGATGACGTCTCGAACGTCGACGGGCTGGCGAAGGTCACGGCTGACGAGACCGAGCAGCTCCTCGGGATCGTGCAACGGTTCGTCGAATGCCGACGCCGGGGCGGGGCCGGGCTTTTGCCGGTTGAGGTGCGACACGACCTCGCGGCACATGCGCAGCGCGTCCATCTCGTCGTCGGCGAAGTAGTCACCGAGGCCCGACACCTCCGCGTGCAGCGCGGCGCCGCCGAGCGTTTCGTCGTCGGATTCCTCACCGGTGGCCATCTTCACCAGCGGCGGGCCCGCGAGGAAGATCTTCGACTGCTCCTTGACGACGATCACATAGTCCGACAGGCCGGGCTGGTAGGCGCCGCCCGCGGTGGAGGATCCGAACACCACGCACACCGACGGGATGCCCATCTGCGACAGTTCGATCATCTCGTAGAACGGCCGGCCGCTCTCGGCGAAGTGGAACGTCTGGGTCATCGGGCCGTCGTTGCCAGCGCCACCCATGCGCAAGTCGGCGCCGGCGGACTCGACGAAGCTGACGTACGGCATGCGGTTGTCACGCGCGATCTCGATCGCCCGCGACCACTTCTTGCCCGCGTACGGAGTCAGCGCGCCGCCGAGCACCGACGGGTCGTTGCCCATGATCACGCACTCGGCGCCGGCGATGATGCCGATCCCGATGACCATGCCCCCGCCGATCGTGTAACTCGAACCGTACCCGGCAAGCGCGCTGATCTCCAGAAACGGGGTGTCGGGGTCCAACACGTTGGCGATGCGCTCGCGGATCGGCATCTTGCCGCGCGACCGCATCCGCGCCACGGATGCCTCCCCACCGCCGGCCTGGGCCTGGGCGAGCAGTTCGTCGACCACGCTCAACTGCTCGAGCATGTCGGCGCGGTTCTGGCGGAACTGATCGCTTCGCGTGTCGACCGTCGAGGGCAGCGGTGGGGCGAGTGACGGCGATCTCACAACGCGCCCCTTCGATCGCAGCAACGGTTCAACGGATCGGTCACGGTCAACTCCTGAGTGGTGAGGGATGGCGGGCTTCGACGATGTCGTCCGCACGGGTGCGCACGAGCGATCGAGTCAGCTCGGGGTGGGTGAGAACATAGAAGGTGTCCTCGACGACGGCGTCGAACACCTCGGAGGCGACCTGTTCGGGTGAGATCAGGCCGCCGAAGGCCTCCAGGGCGTCGGCTCGTGCCGTTTCGTCGGCGCCGGCCATCAGCGAGCCCAACCCGGACGTGCTGCGCTCGTCGGTCAGGTCGTCGGGCCGGTTGCGTTGCGACTCGAAGATGTTGGTCATGACGAGTCCGGGGCACAGCACCGACACGCCGATGTCGGCGCCGACGATGCGTAGGTCGCGCTCGAGCGTTTCGCTCAGGGTGACGACGCCGTGCTTGGACACGTTGTAGGCCCCGAGGCCCGGCACCGAGATGAGCCCTGCCATCGAGGCCGTGTTGACGATGTGGCCCCGCTCGCCCTGTTCGATCATCAGTGGCACGAATACCCGGATGCCGTGGATCACACCCCACAGGTTCACGCCGAGGACCCATTCCCAGTCGCGTTCGCTGTGGGCCCAGATCGGGCCCCCGACGCCCACGCCGGCGTTGTTGTGCACGACGTGCACGGCGCCGAACTCGGCCACCGCGGCGTCGGCGAGGGCCTCGACCGATTCGCCGTTCGAGACGTCGGTGACCACGCCGATCGCCGTGTGGCCGGCTTCGATGAGATCAGCCGTCGTGCGCTCGAGCGCATCCTGTTCGACGTCGGCGATGACCATTCGCATCCCGGCCTCGGCAAACCGCGTGGCGACTGCTCGCCCGATGCCGCTCGCGCCGCCGGTGACCACCGCCACCTTTCCTTCGAGATTCTTCACCGGGTCCCTTCCATCCTTCGCCCAAGTGTGGTCTGCGCCGGCGTCGCTTCACTCATCGAGAGGTGAACGCGGGCGGTCGGCGTTCCCCGTACGCGGCGATGCCCTCGCGCGCGTCGTCGGTGGCGAGCAGGCGGACCTGTTCGGCGAGCTCGTGCTCGGTCGTGAGCCGGAGTCGTTCGACCCGGCCGCGGTTCAGTGTGGACTTGATGGCGCGGACCGCGAGTGGCGCCGACGTGGCGATCTCGGTGGCCAACTCGACCGAACGGGAGCGCACGTCGCCCTCGGCGACGCACTCGTCGGCGAGTCCGATCATGGTGGCCTCCGCTCCGTCGATCCGCGCTCCCGTGTAGAGGAGCCGGCGGGCGTGGCGGCCACCGATGAGTTCGGGCAGCGTCTGGGTCAACGCGAATCCGGGGTGGAATCCGAGGCGGCTGAAGTTCGCCGACCACTTGGCCCGCTCGCAGGTGACTCGGAAATCCGCCGTGAGCGCGAGCCCGAGCCCGCCACCGATCGCGGCGCCGTGGACCGCAGCGACGACGGGAGTCTCGATGGCGAACAGTCGCAGCGCCGTGCGGTAGAGCGAGCCGACGCCGGCGCCCTCCGCCGACGTCGCGTCTGGGCTGCGACCGGCGAACGAATCCGCATCCGGCCGTCGGCCCGAGAAGTTGGCGCCCGCGCAGAATGACCTGCCGGATGCGGCGAGCACGATCGCCCGGCAGTCGGCGTCGGCGTCGAGCTCCTCGAACGCAACCGCCAGCGCTTCCACGAGACCGTCGTCGAGGTAGTTGTGCGGTGGCTGCTGCATCTCGACGATCGCGACGAAACCGATCTGCTGGACTTCGAGCCCTGTCATTGGAATTTCGCTTCCCCTCCTGCGCGGCCGTCCTGCTCGCTGTTGTTGTCAGCGACAGAAATGTGACCCGGGTGCAACCTAGCCGAGCGGCGACGCGACACAAAGTACGGAGTTTGTAGCATGCAGGCCACGTCCACGGTGGTTCGGATGGGAAGCGATCGGTGCTCGGTTCCACATGCTCGATTTGAGACGAAATGACGGTGTTGTAGTAACACTGATCGTCATGCTCTCCCCCGACCCCGACCTCGACGTGGACCTCGACGTGGACCTCGACGTGGACGTGGACCTCGACGTGGACGCGACTGCCGGCCGAATCGAGTGTGCGACGTCGTTGCGCGAACTCGGTCACTCGATCGTCGGGCACGCCGTCGACGACGAGGTGCTCGACCGGATCACCGGTTTCGTTCGAGGGGTGCTCCCCGAGATCGAGTCGGGTCCGCCGCGTTCCCGACCGGTCGACGACATGAAGCGCCGACTCTTCTACAGCGAGCCCGGCGACGGTGAGGGCATGGAGCACTATCCCGACTGTGTGGTGTCCGGTCCGGCGAATCCCATGGGAATCGCGATCACCTGTCACCGTGAACGTGACGACGCAGTGGCACAGGTGTCGCTCGGCGCCGCATTCGAGGGGGCGCCGGGTCGGGCCCACGGTGGGATCGTCGCGGCGGTCTTCGACGATGTGATGGGGTTCGTTCTCGCGATGCTGCAGACACCGGCGTACACCGGCCGGCTCACGGTCAGCTACCTCGCTCCGACACCGCTCGGCGCCCAGCTCGAGTTCCGCGCTCGTCTCCGCGAGCGCGATGGTCGCAAGATCTGGATCGCCGGTGAGGCGACGTCCGGCGGCGAACGATTCGCCGAGGGCGAGGGGCTGTTCATCGCGGTGCCGCCACATCGCTTCGGTGTGGCGGCCGGCTCGTGACCTGGCTCGTGAGCCGGCTCGCGATCTACCGCGCCTGAACTCGAACGGGCTCGATCACCCGCGGACGAGCGCGGCGATGCGGGCGAGTTCGCGTTCGGCGTCCTCGACGAACTGGTGCACCAGTTGGCCGGCGGGGACGACCTCGGCGATGCCGCCGAGGCCCTGTCCGGCGGCGAAGCACTCCTTGGACGGATCGATTCCCTCGCTGTCGGGCTGGGCCCCGAGATGCATCGCACCGTCGCTCATCGAACGTGCGATCTGCTGGGGGAACGGCGCCAGCTCGCCGGGGTGATCTTCGAAGTGCTGGGTGTAGTCGTTGCGGATCGCCCGCAGCGTCTTGCCGGTGTAGGCCCGCGTGATCACGGTGTCGTCCTCGTGGCCCTCGACGAGCGCCTCGCGGTACCCGT
Source organism: Ilumatobacteraceae bacterium (assembly GCA_963703525.1). Taxonomy (GTDB): domain Bacteria; phylum Actinomycetota; class Acidimicrobiia; order Acidimicrobiales; family Ilumatobacteraceae; genus Sva-07. Next base: position 44,969 of record CAVPET010000062.1, read on the forward strand.
TCACCACGTGCGCTTCGGGCGTGGCGATGAAGCGTGTACCGACCCACACACCATCGGCGCCCAGGGCGAGCGCCGCGGCCAGGCCACGCCCGTCGAAGATGCCACCGGCGGCGACGACAGGCACCCTGCTGCCGACCGCGTCGACGATCTGGGGCACGAGCGGCATGGTGGCGACGGATCCCGTGTGCCCGCCGGCTTCGGTGCCCTGGGCGACCACGATGTCACAACCGGCTTCGACGGCGGCGATGGCGTGTCGCACACGTCCGCACATGTTGGCCACGAGGACTCCACTGCGGTGGCACAGGTCGACGACCTCACGCGGCACGCCGAGCCCTGCGACGAAGACCGATGCGCCGCCCGCGATGATCGCTTCGACCTGGGCTTCCATCTGGTCGGGCAGGGCGGTGAGCAGGTCGACGCCGAACGGGTGGCTGGTCCGCGCCTTCACGTCGGCGATCTCGGATGTCATCCGTTCCAAGCTCATCGGGGCCGCGCCGAGCGTGCCGAACCCACCGGCTTCGCTGACGGCGACGACCAAATCGGCATACGACACGCCGCCCATGCCGGCGAGCATGACGGGATGGTCGCACTGCAGAGCGTCGGTGAGTCGAGTTCTGATCATGGGTCAGCTCGCGTCGTCGGCCCAGACGAGGACGAAGTCGGCACTCTTCGGCTCGATGCGCAGGCCGAGTCGCTGTGACATGCGGATCTCGTCGGGCGCCATGGCGGTGGCTGCCAGCACCCGGGGGCCCTCGTCGAGTTCGACGAGGATCGTGGCGAATGGGAGCTGTCGCTGCCAGCCGGGGTCGCGGGTGCGGTGACTGACGACCTTGGACAGCACCGATCCGGCCGACGAGACGGGTTCGAACGCGGCGTCGTCGGAGAAGCAGGCGGCGCAGAAGCGACGCGGTGGATTGCGCCAACGCCCGCAACTCGCGCAGCGCTGGATGCAGAGGGTGCCCGCGGCGATGCAGGCGCGGTGCCAGTCGAGGATGATCCATTCGGGTTGTGGTACGAAGGTCTTCATCGGTCTCTCCCGAGGATCGCCACGCTGCCGTCGCCGAGGTCGCCGTATCCGGTGACCAGGGCCAGTTCGGCGTTCGTGACCTGCGCATCGGCGGTACCGCGTAGCTGCCGAGTGGCCTCCACGACGTGGTTGAGGCCCCAGCAGTGGCCCTGCGAGAGCAGCCCGCCATGGGTGTTGAGCGGATATCTGCCGCCGAGCTCGATGTTGCCGTCGGCGACGAACTCCGCCGCCCCACCCGGTTCGGCGTACCCGAGCCCTTCGAGTTGCAGCAGCACGACGTAGGTGAAGCAGTCGTAGATCTCGAGCACGTCGATGTCGTGGGGCGAGACACCGGCTCGGCTGAACGCCCGCGGCGCGGCGCGATGGATACCCAGTTCGAGCAGGTGGGGCCGGTTGGCGATCTCGTCGGCGGGTTCCGGATGGCCTTCTGCCCCGCCGAGGTAGACGACGGCCGGATGGGCGAGGTCACGAGCGCGTTCGAGACTCGTGACCACGACGGCGGTGGCGCAATCGGTCTCGACGCAGCAGTCGAACATCCGCAACGGCTCAGCGATATACGGCGACGCGTCGTAGTCGGCGCGGGTGAGTGGCTTGTCCCGCATCAACGCCTTGCTGTTGAGCTGCGCATGCTTGCGACATGCGAGCGCCACTGCCGCGGCTGCGTCCTGCGCAACGTCGTAGGTCTCGACGTAGTTGCGCAGGTACATGCTGTAGTGCTGGGCGGCCGAGTTCAAGCCGTACGGCGCGTAGAAGTTCCGCACCGTCTCGCCCATCGGGCCGAGGTTCATCGCCCGCTTCGTGGGCCGGGCGTCAGGCTTCGGCCGCAGTGCCGAGTAGCCGGGCCAGCCCATGCACACGAGCACGGTGTCGGCGAGCCCGCAGGCGATGGCCATCGTCGCCGTCTGCAGCGACGCCGTCGGCGATGCGCCGCCCATCAGCACCGAGACGTGGTACGCCACGTCGGGGACGCCGAGATGGCCGGCGATCTCCTCGGTGCTCATGTACCCCGGGGGCGGGATGATGCCATTGATGTCGGCGGGCGTGAGCCCGGCGTCGGAGATGGCCTCCATCGCGGCGTCGAGGATGAGATCACAGACGTGACGATCGCTTCCTCGCACGTAGTCGGTCTCGCCGACCCCGACGATCGCGGTGGAACCCCAGATGTCAATGGTCATCGTGTGCTCCGCTCACGGCGTGGCGATGGCGTGGTCGCGTAGCCGCTTGTAGTCGACCTTGCCGTTGGCGGCGCGGCCGATCGTGTCGACTTCGACGATGCGTCGTGGCGCTTTGTACGCGGCGAGGCGCCCGCGGACGTAGTCGATGAGTTCCTGATCGTCGAGCGACACACCGGCGGCGGGTTGGACGACGCCGACGACCATCTCGCCGAAGCGTTCGTGGGGGACCCCGACGACCACCGCGTCACGCACCGCGGGATGGGTCTTGAGCGCCTCTTCGACCTCCTCGGGGAAGATCTTCTCACCGCCACTGTTGATACACACCGAACCGCGACCGAGCACGCTGACGGTGCCGTCCGCGGCGATGGTCGCATAGTCGCCCGGACACGAGTACCGCTTGGCGTCGACCATGATGAACGTGCGCGCCGACTTCTCCGGGTCCTTGTAGTAACCGATCGGTTGGCGGCCACCGACCGCGAGCCGCCCGATCGTGTCGGAGCCGGGCTCGACCCGGTTACCGGCATCGTCGACCACGATGGTGTTCTCGCCGGCTTGGAACCGGGCCGTCTTCGCCGCGGCGCCGCCACCCGACACCGACTGGCCCATCCCGAGCGCCTCGGACGAGGAGAACGCATCGGACAGCATCATGTTCGGCTGATGCGCCAGCATCCCCTGCTTGGTCTCCTCGCTCCACATCACCCCCGACGACACGAACGCCAACACCGAACTCAACGTCCAACGGTCGGGTTCGGCATCGAGCGCGGCCAGGATCGGCTTGGCGAACGCGTCACCGACGATCGCGATCGCGTTGACCTGCTCACGATCGATCGTGTCGAGCAACTCCACCGGATCGAAATGGCGCGACCCGAGCAGAACGATACAACCACCCGACGACAGGATGCCGAAGGAGATGAGCGCGCCGGTGCCGTGCATCAACGGACACGCCGGCATACCGACCAGGCCGGGAGCCGAGAACGCTACCCGTGAGGAAATCGGGGTCGTACTCCTCGGGCACGTTGATGCCGAGCCCGCCGCCCAACACGACAATGAGATCGTCCTGGCGCCACATCACGCCCTTGGGCATGCCCGTAGTACCTCCCGTGTACAACATGTACAGATCGTCACCGCTGCGCTCGACACGCTCGACCACCGGCACGCCCTGCGTCAGAACAGCCTCCTCGTACGGGGTCGCCCACACAGGACACGGGCCCGAGCCGTCGTCGACCCACAACCACGTCGCAACCCTGGGCACCCGCTCGCGGATCGCCTCGATCGTGTCGACGAACATGCCGTGGAAGATCACCGCGACCGCGTCGGCGTTGTCCCACAGATACACCAACTCGTCGGCGGCATAACGGTAATTCGTGTTCACCGGCACCAGCGAGCCCTTGTAACACGCGAAGAACGACTCCAGATACTCCACCGAGTTGTACAGATACTGCGCCACCTTGTCCTGCTTGCCGGCGCCACGATCAAGCAGAAACGTCGCCAACCCCTCAGCCCGACGATCAGCCTGCGACCACGAAACGGTCCGCTCACCCTGCTTCGCGAACGGGGCATCAGGCAACTGCGCGGCCACCGCCTCCCACATCTCGGCAAACGTCCATCCCGGTGTGGGGGTTACTGGCTCAGTCTTGAGTGTCATCATCTTCCTGTCTCTGGTTGTTCACCCGCGGGTGGCCACGGTTGGATGCCTTCTTCGAGTGGTACGTCGAGCGACTTCAGCAGGGCCGAGAACAGCCGCCAGTTGCCGATCGCCGCCACCATCTCGACCAGCACGGCATCGTCGTGAAGGGCAGTTCTGCATTCGGCCCATGTGTCGTCGGAGATCATTCCGCGTTCCAGCGTGTCGTCGGTCGCGGCGAGGACCGCGCGATCGGCGGGCCCGAAATGGTCGGCGTTGCGCCAGTCGCGTACGGCGAGCAGATCTCGCTCGGGAATGTCGAGCAGTCGCGCCACGCGCCAGTGCTGCGTCCACTCGTAGACCGAGCCGGTCGCCCAGCCGAGGCGCATGATGATCAGCTCACGCAATCGGGCTTCGAGCTGTCCGTTCCACAGCAGTTCGTGGAGCATGGTGTTGAGGGCGGCGGCGACGCCGGGTTGGTGCAGCGCGATCCGGAACACCGCCAACTCGGCCATGTTCTCGGGGATACCGCGTTCCGCGGCCCGCTTCTTCGCCTCGTCGATGTCGAGCATCGGGACCCGTGAGCTGTCGGTCATGTCGTGTACTCCTTCATGGTCAGGCGCCGGCCCGGTCCGGGGTGAACACTCCGTGCAATGGCGGGATCTCGTCCGGTTTGGCGCCGGAGAGCACATCGAGCAGCCCCGACAGCCCGTCGAATCCGACCACAGATCGCGACAGCGAAGCAAATGGCCAGCGGTCCGTGGCGAGCAGGTCGATGGCCGCCCGGTAGGCGTGGAAGTCGACGCCGAGCGAGCCCTTGATGGTGAGTTCCTTGTAGACGATCTGATCCGGGTCGAAGCCCGGTGCTCCACCGCTGCCACGAGTGCCGGCGACCACGAGCGTGCCGCCCGGGCGGGCCAGCCCGACACCCTGCGCGAACGCGGCAGGCGCCTTGGCCGTGACGTCGACGACGACGTCGGCGAGCCCCCCGGTCGCCTGTCTGAGCGCGGCCGCGGGGTCGTCGACGGCGACATCGATCGCCAGGTCGACGCCGAACTGCTTCGCGACGTCGAGTCGAGCGTGGTCTCTCGGACCGAGCCCTGTCATCGCCACGAACGACGCGCCGGCCTCCTTTGCCGCCACCGCAGCGCACATGCCACGGATGCCCGGCCCGAGCACGGCGACCACGTCGCCGGCCTTCGTACCGGGAATCGTGGCGCCCCAACGGATGCCGGCGCCGAGCGGGTTGAACACCGTTGCCAGCACCGGGTCGAGCTTGTCGGGGATCGGGAGCAACATCGAATCCGCCGGGAGGTGGAGGTGGGTCGCATACCCACCCCACAGGCTCGGCTCGATCGCCGCGTCGACGAAACCGAACATCGTGGCGAGCCCGTTGCGGGTGCAGCGCCGGTACTCGCCGCTGAGGCAGGGCTCGCACTGTCCGCACGATCGGAAGACCTCGACCGCCACACGGTCGCCGGCCGAGACGTTCCATCGCGCGGCGGCATCGTCGCCGATCGCGTCGATCACGCCGACGATCTCATGGCCGGGGATGAAGGAGTACGGCACCGAGATGTGTCCGCTGTACTGCTCGTGGTCGGTGCCGCACAGCCCGCATGCCTCGATGCGGAGTCGGGCGGTGTCGGCCGTGATGTCGGGTAGGTCGAACTCGCGGGGTTCGAGCGTGGTCGGCCCGGTGAGGACCAGTGCGTGGGCGGATGTCGTCATCGCAGTTCGAACTCCATCTCGAATCGGGCTTGGTCGTCGGCGGGTTTCAGGTCGATGTCGTGACCCACGAACATCCCACCCGACATCGATCGGGCGAGTTCCGGGTCGTCGCTGCGGGCCACCACGCGCCGGCCGTCGGGTGTGCGCGCGAACACCGGCACCGACAGGGGGCCTCCTTCGCGATCGTGCATCACCGTGTAGCCGTCGATCGTGGCGGGGCCGGTCGCATCGGGCGGGTCGACGACCTCGACGGCGGTGGCGTCGATCGCGGCCTGCGCGGCGGACATGTCGGGCGACGACCAACCGTTCGGTGGCGGGGTGGACGACCACAAGCCGAGCGAGTGTTTGGTGATGTACCAGCCGAGCCCCGAGACCATGCCGATGCCGTCGGGTTCGGCCCGGCAGCGTCGGGCCATCTCGACGATGGAGTGGCTGACGTAGTTGTTGCCCGGCCCCCCGTGATACGGCAGCCCACCGGTGACGGTGAATCCTCGCGAGTCGGTCGGATCGAGGTCGAATGCATCGATCGCCGCCTCGACCGCTGCGGGGAAGCAGGAGTAGAAGTCGAACCAGGCCACGTCGTCGACCTCGATCCCCGACGCGCCGAGTACAGCCGAACCGACGGCTCGGATGCCGGCGGAGCGGGCGAGGTCGGGACGCTGTACCGGGAAGTAGACGTCGTTGCAGGTGGCGCTCGCCCAACTGAACACCCAGCGATCGCGGGGAATGCCCAGATCCTGGGCCATGCCGGCGGACATCAGCACGAACGCGGCGGCCATGTCGACGGCGAGGAAGCTGTTGAGCAACTTCGTGTACGGCTCGTTGACAAGCCGGTTGTCGGGCGTGACGCTCGAGAGTTCATCGGGTGTGCGCTCGGTCGGGAACCACGCCCGGTCCGGATGAAGCGCTGCCTGCCTGGTGAACGGCGCCATCAGCTCGCCAAGCCACACGCGCTGTTCGTCGAGGGTGCGACCGGCCCGCGCCGCCATCGCGGACTCGAAGATCGGGTACACCTCGTGGGGGAAGTGGAGCCCGGCGGCGTTCTCGATCGGGCTGAGTCCGGGACGCGAATCCCCGAGCGATTCGTCGGCGCCGTCGATCGGGCCGGCGACGGGCGCGCCGCCGGCCGTTCGGCACCGCCGGGCCGAGCTCCCCGCCTCGGCGCCGACGATGAGCGCCGCGTCGCAGGTCCCGGCCATGATCTCGGCGCCCAGGTGATCGACGAGGTACTGCGGCGTGTTCCCGCCGACCGGGCAGCTGATCCGCCGACCGGTCGGCAGGCGAACCGCCTCGGCGATCCGACTGGCAGGGTTGTCCCGGTGCATCAGCAGGATGCCGGGCGTCGCGACCGTGTCGATCCGGTCGGCGATCGGGGCGCACGCGTCGGCGAACGCGAGACGCGTCGCCTCGGCCGCCAGGTCGATCGGGTCGACGATCGCATCGGAACGATTGACGATCTCGCCGACTGCGACGAGCACCGGCGTGCGGGGGTCGATCTTCATCGCTTCGTGGCGCGTCCGTTCGAGACGACGACGTTGTCGCGCTGGGTGCGAGCTTCCACGATCGCGTGATCGCCCTGGTCCCAGATGCGGGTGATGATCGTGTCACCCGGCCAGACCTGGTCGGCGAACCTGCCCTCGATCGACTCGAAGCTCTCGACGTCGCCCCCGCACCAGGCGGTCACCACGCTGTGGCCGACGGTGCCGAACGTGCACAGGCCGTGGTTGAAGGGGCCGGGGAAGCCGGCCGCGATGGCGAAGTCGGGGTCGATGTGCATCGGATTCGTATCGCCCGACAGGCGGTAGATCGCGGCCTGTTCGGGCCGGGTCTCGCGTTCGACGACGATATCCGGCTCCCGTTCGGGAGCGCTGTTCGAGGAGGCCGACCCGCTCGGGCCGCGCTCGCCGCCCCAGCCACCGGCGCCGATCACGAAGAGGCCGGCGCTGACGGTGAACATCGGGCCGTCGCTGTCGGAGCACCGGCCCTCGAACTCGATCACGGCCGCCTTGCCCTTGTCCCACACCGCGACGACCTCGCCCTCGACGGACACGTCGGCATTCGGCGGGAGCGGCCGGTGGGTGACGACGGACTGCTCGCCGTGCAGCAGTGCCGCGAGGTTGATGTCGATGCGCTGCATCGCCTGGCCCATTGCCTGGAGCCCGGGGATGACGGCGAACGTCGGCACGACCTTGGGTCCGCGCCCTTCGTAGATGTAGTCGAGGTCGTCGGGCGGACGACAGCCGATGCCCAGGGCGTACAGCATCGTGTCGCGTTCGGTCCAGGAGTGGGCGACGGGATCGATCTTCAGCCCGACGAGGTCGCTGTTGATGGGCAGTTTGGTCATCGGGTCGGTCTCCTGTGTCCAGGTGGTTCGGTTTGGCTGTCGTTCATCGGTCAGGCGTCGCGTCGGGCACTGTTCGCCGGATTTTCACGACCGCTGGAGGATGTGGACGACACACACCGATCCGGCGCCGGCCATGTGGCACAGGCCGGTCTGTGCTCCTTCGACCTGGCGAACGCCCGCTTCGTGGCGCAGCTGCATGGTCGTCTCGTGGATCTGTGCGAGACCTGTCGGCCCACCCGGGTGGCCACGAGCCGTGAGCCCACCGTCGGTCGAGAACGGAATGCGTCCTCCCAGGCTGGTCTCGCCGTCGGCGACGAGGCGGTCGCCTTCCCCGTCGGCACAGATGCCGAGGAGTTCGTAGTAGACGAGCTCCTCGACGGGAAACGCGTCGTGGACCTGCACCAGGTCGAGGTCGTCGGGGCCGAGGCCTGCCTGCTCGTACGCGTCGGCCGCGGTGTCGCGGGTCATCTGCGACGGGCCGATGACGGCGCCGAGGAACACGTGGCCGTCGGTGTACGTCTCGGAGCGTTGCTGTGATGCGCTCACGCGGATCATCGGCCGGTCCCGGCCGACGCGCTCGGCGACCTCCTTGGAGGCGACGATCGCGGCTGCCGCACCGCCTCCGGACGCGCACGCCATCATCGACGTGTGCGGGTACGAGATCATGGTCGAGGCGAGAATCTCCTCGACGGTGACCTCGTGGTCGGCCCGGCGCTGAGCGAACGGGTTGGTCCGCGCGTGGTTCCAGTTCTTGGCGGCCACCGCCGCAAACGTCTCGACAGTGGTACCGACTTCGTACATCCGCCTGGTGGCCCACATCGCGAAGAACGCGGCCGGCAACAAGACGTCCTCGGCGCCGATCGTGCCGCTGCGGCTGCGGCCGAGCCCGCCCATCTTGTTCATGTCGTCGAAACCGAGCGCCATCGCCACCTCGACGCGCCCGCCGGCGACGGCATGAACCGCCTCACCGAAGGCACACGATCCTGTGGCCGATGCGTTCTCGACGTGGGTGACGGCGAGGCCGGTCAGGCCGAACTCCTTGGCGATGTGCACTCCGGCGCCCATGGTGCCGCCGATGTAGCCGTTGTAGAGGGCCCCGACCTCGGGGAACTCGATGCACGGCGTCGTCGAGAGCGTTCATGCCCGCGACGTCGGCCATCAGGGCAGCGTCGACACCCTGGTTGTTGAACGGGTGCATGCCGACGCCGATCACGTACACGTCGCGGGCGAGGTTGGTAACCATCAGCGCACCGCCTCGAAGCGGAACGTGACGAGTTCGTTGCCGTCGTCGTCGTTGCCGACAGGGAAGGTCGTCAAGCCCATCGGCGCGCCGATCTGCCAGTCGTCGGTGGCGCCGAGCAACGGCGCCTGCACCCGAACCCCCTCCGGCAAGTCGATCTGGCCGACGCCGTAGCCACCGGTGTCCCCGAACGAGATCTTGCCCATCCGCGGGACGTAGAGGAACGTCCACGCGTACAGCACTCCCTCGGGGCTGAGGTCGACGTCGGTCACCGGCGTTCGGGTGACCGGACAGCGGCGCCGCCGGGGCCAGAAGTAGAGGCCCGACTCGGGCGCGTACGAACCCAGCAGGCGCGGCCGGGTCTCGTCGCCCTCGGCGAGGCGGAACAATCTGGTGTCCGTCGGGATCGTCGTCGAACTCATCGGCTCGGCCGCGGGTGCACGTCGGTCCCCATCCTCACGACCGTTGATCCCATCTTCTGCGTGCTCCTCTACCTGGCTTGCTGAGTACATGGCTTGTCGAGTTCGACGTGCCGCCTCGCCCCACAGGGGCGCCGGCAAGACAACACGCCGATTGTGTCACATGGTGTGTGCCGAATCCGTAGGCGGAGTGAATCTCGCCGTCCGCGATGTGGTGTCGACGACCGCGGCGACCGCCACCATTCGCGGCACGAGGTGGCCATGGTCGGCGGCGCCTGCGCCGATGGGCATACTTGGCGGCGTGACGAATGGATCCTTGCGGTGGGGTGACCGGGCGCCGAACGGCCCCGACCGCGCCCGCGACCGTCTGCTCGACGCTGCCGAGACCTGCTTCGGCCGCTTCGGGATCTCCAAGACCACCGTCGAGGACATCGCCAAGCAGGCCAGCGTCTCGCGGGCGACCGTCTACCGGTACTTCTCCGGTCGTGACGCAGTCGTGTCGGGAGTCATCCTGCGCGAGACCGAGCGCCACCTCCAACGGGTCCGACCGCGGGTCGAATCCCAGCCGGATCTCGGAAGTGCGATCCTCGAGTTCGTCGAGGTCACGCTGCGGGCGGCAGCGCGCGACGAAACGATCGGCATGCTCTTCACCAGCGACGACGGGCTCAACAGTGTCGGGATCATCGAGGGGACGTCGGTCGCGCTCTTCGAGTTGATCACCGAATTCCTCCGTCCGGTGTTCGCCGGCAGATCCGACGAGCATCTCGTCGGGCTGCCCATCGAGGACGCGTCGGAATGGATCCTGCGTGCCATCCTGAGCCTGCTCACGGTGAGGGGTCCGAAGCGGCGCAGCGGGGACGGGCTCGACACCTACCTGCGCAGGTTCCTCCTGCCCGCGATCCTGCGCGCCGATTGACCCGGACACGACGTCGTCGGGAGAGTTCATGGATGAGACGTGAACGCACTAGTGTCTCATTCGGCTTGTGTAGATCGGCTTGTGTAGGTCGGCGACGGAGGGGGTCCAATGGAGTTCGAGTTCAACCCACAGACGGCCGAAGCGATGCTCGGCGGAGCGACCGCCGCCGGCGGGATCTCGAGCTACCTCGACTTTCGTCACACCGAGCTGACCGCCGGACGACTCGTGGCGGAGATGGACGCCCGCGTGGACCTGTTGACGCCGTTCGGCAATCTGCACGGCGGCTGCTTGTCGGCGTTCGTCGACCATTGCCTCGGCGTCGTCTTCTATCCGGTGATCCCGCCGCGAGCGTGGGTGGCGACCACCGAGTTCAAGCTGAACCTGATCCGACCGGTCTCGTCCGGCGTGTGCGTGGCGACCGCCGAGATCGTGGCGCTGTCCAAGCGCAGCGGCGTCGCCCGTATCGACATCACCAACGACGGCAACCTCGCCTGCGCGGCCCAGGGAACCGTCACCATCGTGCTCCCCAAGGCCTGATTCGCGCGCCGGCGCCGGTCGCCGAACGCGCCGGCGCGAGTCCGATTACCGTCGTCGTATGCATCACCGCGTCGCTCAGCTCATCGAGCACTACCGGCTGGAACCGCTCCCGGTGGAAGGAACGCTTTTCACCAGTACCTATCGCTCCTCGGCGGACACCGTGGCAGGTGGGCCGGTCGGCACGGCGATGATCGGGATGTACGCGCACGAGCCGCCGAGCCGCTCGTGCTTCCATCGACTTGCGGCCGATGAGATCTGGCACTTCTACGACGGTGACCCGATCCGACTGGTGCTGCTCCACCCGGACGGGACGTCGGAGGACGTCTGGCTGGGTCACGACGTCGCCGTGGGCCAACGCGTCCAAGTCGTCGTACCGGCCGGCGCCTGGCAAGCGGGGGAACTTGCCGACGATGGGGTGTACGGCCTGTTCGGCTGCACGATGGCGCCAGGGTTCAGCGGAGCCGGCTTCGAGGCCGGCACGAAGGCGACACTGCGCGCGACGCATCCCGATCGTGGCGACGACATCGAACGCCTCGGGATCCCTGAAGGGCACCCGACGACGATGCCGGCCGGTTTCGCGACCTGACGGTTGCCACGCCGCGCGCGACGAGTCGATCACTCGGCCCGAACCAGTTGTCGAGCGTCAGGGTCGGCCCGCCCGCCGCCGCAAGATGGGGCGCGAAACGAGGCAGCCACCGGGTTCGGTGGCTGCCTCGTTTCGCGTGATGCGGTGGCGATCGCCTGGCTTGCCGGCGGTCAGCCGTGGTGAGTCCGGCGAAGGTGCACGATGCCGAAGAGCACGAGGAGCGCCAGAACCGCTGCGGCGATGAATGCGGCGATTGCGGCGATGCCGGCGATCCGGCCGATCGTCGACCAGGCGAAGGCGGTCAGCAGCAGGCCACGGAGCGTCTCGCCCTTGAACATCGTGTCACGCTGGCCGGTGATGGCGGCGGCGTCAGCCTCGAGTGCGGCGACTTCGGCCTCGCTGGCGCCGTCGGTCTTGGCTGCCTCGACGGCAGCCCTGGCCTCACGCTCGGGGGTGCCGAGGTCGGCGTAGGTGGCCCCGTCGGCCATGCCCTGGAGGTGACCGTTGATGTAGCTCGCGTAGGCCTCGGCCTCCGGGCCGGTGTTCACCGTCTCGTCGGCGTACTTGACGAGATCGGTGCGCCCTTCCTCCTCGAGCCTGTCCGCCGCCGGGAAGACGACGTGTTGTGAGGACAACTCGTCATCGACGTAGTCGTTGGAGAAGGTGGCGCCCCAGGTGAGCAGCCCGCCGGAGACTACCAGCACGACCGCGAGAACGGCGCCGATGGCGATCAGCGCGCGGTCGACGTTGCGCCGCTTGAGCGCGATCACCGGCTCATCTTCGGTAATCACCGGCTCATCTTCGGTAGCGGTGGTGTTCGTCGAACCAGTGGGCGTGTTCTCGGCGACGTTGGTCGGTTGGAGTTCGGTCGTGTCTGTCATGGTCTTTCCTCCGGGTTGTTTTCTGTGAGGGGTTCTGCTCGGGCCGCTGTGATCGACCTCGAGTTTGTTCATGGGTTCAGTCTGTTCCTCCGTTCGACATCCGGGTAGGGGCCTTTGACCCTTCAAGTGACATGCGGCGGATCGCCGATCCCACCACTAAGCCCAGCACTCGGTAGATTGTCAAGCAATTCTTCGAGGAGGTTCGAGTGGGTGATCGTCGGGCCAAGGACACCCTGTTCGACGCATTCGCCGAGGTGGCCAAGGCACTCGGCAACGGACGTCGTGCCGAGCTGATCGACGTGCTCGTCCAAGGTGAGCGACACGTGGACGAACTGGCAGGCGAGATCGGCCAGAGTGTCGCCAACACCTCGTTCCACCTCCGCACCCTCGCCACCGCAGGCCTCGTGACGACACGCCGCGACGGCACGCGGATCTACTACCGCCTCGTGTCCGGTCGCGTCGCCGAGCTGTGGGCCGCGCTGCGTGACGTCGCCGCTGCCCACCACTCCCGGCTCGACGAGCTCACCGCCGCGTATCTCGGCGACCGCAGCCGGCTCGAACAGATCTCCCGCAGCGACCTCGCCGCACGGATCACGGCGGGCGACGTCGTGGTCGTCGATGTGCGACCGACCGCCGAGTTCGCGGCCGGTCACATTGCCGGCTCCCGCTCGATTCCGTTCCCCGAACTCGCCGCGAACGTGGGCGACCTGCCCGCGGGTGTCGACATCGTCGCCTACTGCCGTGGCCCGTACTGCGTGTTCGCCGACGATGCCGTGCGACTGTTGCGACGCCGCGGCCGCTCGGCGTGGCGCCTCGAGGACGGCTTCCCCGAATGGGCGCGAGCCCGGTATCCCGTCGACATGGCGGCCGCCTCCTGAACGCGCGGCTGATCGTCCGTGAGCGAGTGGGCTGACGCGTCGCGGTGGGCGGCCGATGCGGAGGAATACGACGCATGGTTCGACCGCCCGTGGGGCGCCTACGCGAGCGCAGTCGAACATCGGCTCCTGCTCGCCGCCGTGTCCGCACTCGCCGGGCGCCGGGTCTGTGACGCCGGTTGCGGCACCGGACGGTTCACGGCCGAACTCCAAGCGCGAGGCGCCCGTGTCGTCGGGATCGATCGCGACCCGCGCGGCCATCGCGGTCGCGCGCCGACGGGTCGCGGGGCCACTGCTCGAAGGTGACGTGCAGCGCCTCCCGTTCGCCGACGCCGTCTTCGATGCCACGTTCGCCGTCACGGTGTGCGAGTTCACCTCCAGCCCATCCGCGACGATCGCCGAACTCGTCAGGATCACCCGTCCCGGGGGTCATGTCGTCATCGGATCACTCAACCGTCACAGCCCGTGGGCATGGTCGAACCACCGCCAGTTTTCGCGTCCCCCATGGAATGCCGCGACGTTCCTGACGCGCACCGCACTCGCGCGGATCGCACAGCCCTACGGCACGACCACTTGGCACGCCGGGCTGTTCGCGCCACGGCGCCTGCCTCGAATCGACCGCTGGGGTCCGACGCTCGAACGGATCGGCCGCCAACTGTTGCCGCGGGCCGCCGCCTTCGGCGTGCTCACCATCAGTCTCCCGGACCTCTCGAATGCTGCCGGCGACCGCGACTGATTCGGTCCGTTCGGCCATGTCGTATGGTTGGCGCCACAGCCACCATCTCCGCACGAGCCATGGGCTGACGATCACCGAGACCCGCGCAGAGACGGAGAGACCATGACCGAGCAACTCGTGACGAGAACCGACCGAGACGGGTTGGCGACGTTGACGTTGAACCGGCCGGACAAGCTGAATGCGTTGACGCCGGGCTCGTTCGTCGCGCTGCGAGGCCATCTCGATGCGATCGCGATCGACGAGTCGATCGGATGTGTGGTGTTGCAGGGCGCCGGCCGGTCGTTCTGTGCGGGCCACGATCTGCAGTCGATCGCCACCGCGGAGCGGGCGCCGAGCAAACACTTCGAGCCCGAGACGGTCGACGCGCTGGAACAGTTGCCGCAGCCGACGATCGCCCGGATCCACGGCCACTGCTTCACCGGCGGCCTGGAACTCGCGCTCGCCTGCGACGTGTTGATCGCCGCCGAATCCACGAGGCTGGGCGACACCCACGGCCAATGGGGCCTCGTGCCGGTCTGGGGGATGTCCGTCCGGCTTCCCGAGCGGGTCGGACGCTCGACGGCGAAGCAGATGATGTTCACCAGCCGACGCATCGACGGGCCTGCGGCTGCGGCGATCGGGCTCGTCGATCGCTCCGTCCCCGACGACCAACTCGACGACACCGTCGCCGCTCTCGTTGCCGAGATCCTGGGGAACTCCCGTGGCACCAACACGATCGTCAAGCGGATGATGGCAGCGCAGAGCGACCTCGGTCGTACGGATGCGCTGCGGCACGAGCGCTCACTTCCCTTCGGCTTCCCGGACGACATGCACGAGCGCATGTCGCGCGGCTGAGGATCAGAGCCGCCGCGTCCGAACACGCCGGTCGGGAACACGCCACCGGGCCCCCGTCAGCGGTTCATCCGCGCCGTCGGACTGCGCCGCCCGACACGGTGTCACCGTCCGGCCGATGGGGACGACGCTCTACGTCGCTTCGCGGAATCAACGTTCCAGGCCGCAACACGATCGCGATGGCCGACCTGCGAACCGCCTTCGAGGACCACGGGTTCGAAGCCGTCGGCACGTTCATCCAGTCGGGCAACGTCCTGTTCGAGTCGGATGCGCCGCGCGACGGGCTGGAGAACGATACCGAGAACATGCTCGGGCGTCGGTTCGGTGTACCGCTCATGGTCGTCGTGCGCTCGCACCGCCAACTGCGTGCCGTCGTCGACCAGGCTCCCAGTGGGTTCGACCGCCTGAGTAAGCGCCTGGCCCCGAGCCGCATGAGCCAGATCGCCGGGACACCGCAGTATCAGCGGATGATGATTCGGAACCGGCGGACGACGACCGCGTTGCTGCGCCCGCTTGGACGGGCGGTGAAATCGCCGAGCAGTCGCCCCTTACCGCGCCACCGTGCCGGAGGCGCCGCTGAGATCGTCGGCGTCGACCGCCGAGAAGGCGATCACGGGTGAGCCGACCCGGGCGGTGATCTCAGCGCCGGGCGCCGGGAGGCTGGAGGCGTGGAGCCGGGCCCGGAGGATGGTGCCGTCTCCGAGTTCGACGCGAACGGTGCCATCGTGGCCGAAGAAGGCGCGCGACAGCACCTTCCCGGCGACACCGGATGTCGTGTCGGCCGATCTGTTGGACAGTTCGACCTGCTCGGGACGCACGATCACCTGTACCGGCCCGGTGATCGGAGCACCGTCACGCAGCCGCAGGCGGCCGAGTGCGCAGTCGACGGTGTCGCCCCCGGCGGTACCGTCGAGAACGACGGCCTCGCCGACGAACGTGGCGACCTCGATCGAACGGGGAGCTTCATAGACCTCCACTGGATCCGCGTGCTGGGCGATGCGTCCGTCGAGCAGTACCGCGACCCGGTCGGCCACCGACAGCGCCTCCTGCTGGTCGTGGGTGACCACGATGGCCGTCGCCTGCGCCGCGTGAAGCGCCCGCAGCACGTCCTCGCGTACCTGGGCCCGCAGGCCTGCGTCGAGCGACGAAAACGGCTCGTCGAGGACGACGAGCGATGGTCGCGGGGCCAGCGCTCGGGCCAGCGCGACACGATGCTGCTGACCCCCAGAGAGCTCGTGTGGGCGCATCCGCTCGATGCCGGGGAGGCCGACGAGCTCGAGCGTGGCGGCGATTCGCTTCGCCCGGGCTGGGCCGCGCGGCAGGCCGAAACCGACGTTGCCTGCGACGTCGAGGTGAGGAAACAACGCGCCCTCCTGCGGTACGACACCGACACGGCGTCGCTCGGGCGGCACATTCGCCCGCGCGCCGCCGGGGTCAACCCCGGCGACGTGGACCCCGGCGATGTCGACGGCGCCGGCGTCGGGGGTGTCGAACCCCGCCACGATCCGCAGCAGCGTGGTCTTTCCGCCACCGGACGGACCGAGGACGGCGGTGACGGTGCCCGCCGTGACTTCGAGATCGATGCCGGCGAGGACGACGTGGCGACCGAAGGACTTGCGTAGGCCGCGTACGGCCAGTGCCGGCGGTGTGACGTCAGATGCCATCGTCGTCCTTCTCGCGCCGGAGGGTCAGCACACCGCTGAGGAGCGCGGTCGGGATGGCGGCGAAGATGACGAGTGCCAAGGCATACGGACCCGCGTTGGCGTAATCGGAGACGGCGGTGTACTTCCACAGCGTCGTCGCCAGCGTCTCTGTTCCCGTCGGCCGAAGGATGAGGGTGACCGGTAGCTCCTTCATTGTCGAAAGGAAGACGAGCGCCGCCCCGGCAGAGACACCTGGTGCCGCCAGGGGCGCCGTCACCCGTAGGAGGACCTGTCGCGGGGTGCTGCCGAGTGAGCGGGCGATCTCTTCGAGGCGTACTGGTGACTGCTCGATCGAGGCGCGCACAGCGCCGACGGCGAGCGGTAGGAACAGCACGACGTAGCCGAGCACGAGCAGCGGCATTTCGAGGTAGATCGGGCGAAGGAGCCGAACACCGATGAAGACCAGCGAGATGGCGATCACGATGCCGGGCAGAGCATGCGCGATATACGTGGTGCGTTCCAGCGCACTCGCCGTGCGACCCCGATAACGAGCGGCCATGATGCCGACCGGTAGGGCGAGCAGGGTGGATGCGATCGCTGCCAGTCCGGCCAACGACAGCGTCCGCCAGAGAGTGGCGGCCACATCGCCGAGGTCGATGTCGGTCGAGGTGTAGTTCACGACCCACTGGAGGATTCGCGCGACCGGAAAGCCGATCGCGGCGCCGACCACACCGATCGTGAAGAACCACGCGACCGGGGTTGCGCGTCCGAGGCGCACGGGTGCGCCGGTGCGGGCGCTGCCCGAGCCGAGTCGGGCAGCCTCGGCGCGGCCACGGGCACGAGCCTCGCCGATGACGAGGGCAATGGCGATCACCACGAGCACGAGCGAGAGAATCGCTGCGCGGGACGGATTGAAGCCGGCCCGATAGGCGCCGTAGATGACCCACGTGAACACCTCGTAGCGCATCGCTGCGACGGCGCCGAAGTCGCTGAGGACGTAGAGCGCGACGAGGAGCGCGCCGGCGGCGATCGCCGGTCGGATCTGGCGCAGGGTGAGCCGTATGGCGATGTCGATGCGGGTGCGACCGAGGGAACGAGCCACCTCTTCCTGGGCCGGATCGACGTGGCGGAGAGCGGCGACGCACGGGAGGTAGACGAACGGGTACGAGACGAGCACGAGCACGAGCGCAGCGCCGCGAAAGCCGGCGAATTCGGGGCGCCACGAGACGTAGGCGAACGCGGAGAGGTAGGAGGGCACGGCGAGCGGTAGCGCGAACAGCACTTCGAGTGCCTGACGACCACGGAGATCGCTGCGCACGACGAGCCACGCTGCGCTGACACCGACGACGATGCACAGGGCGGTGACGGTCACCGTGAGGCCGACACTTCGTGTGACGAGGTTGAGCGTCCGCTGCTGCCACAGCTCGTCGATCACCTCGTCGAGTCCCTCTTGCAGTGCTCGATCGACGAGATACCAGATCGGTGCCACGGCGATCGCCGCGGCGAGCAACGCCGGCACGAGCAGCATCGGGGGGGCCTGCCGGCGTGCGGGTCTCGGCGGCAGGACGTCGAGTTCGCTCATGGAGCGAGGGGACAGCCGGCCGGGATCACGTCAAGATCCTGCCCGGTCCGGCACAGAATTCGCAGACCGGGTTCACAGTCAGGGTTCATCGTCCTGGTTCATCGTCCTGGTTCATCGTCCTGGTTCGTGGTCCGGGTCACAAGGTCAGCAGGCCGACGTCGGCCAGTAGCTCCTGAGTCTCGGCCAGGCTGTCGAGGTCGGACAGGTCGATGGCCGGCGGTTGCAGAGATTCGAGCGAGGGCAGGTCGGCCGCCGCCTCGACGTCGGCGCGCAGCGGGTATTCGAAGGTCTCCTGGGCGAAGTACTTCTGGCCGGTCTCGCTGAGGAGGTAGGCCACGAGCGCCTCCGCGGCGTGGAGGTTGTCCGTCGACGAGAGGATGCCCACACCGGCCACGTTGACCAGGCCGCCCGGATCGCCCGGCGCCGCGTACTGGTTCACCGCGACGACGGCATCCGCGCCCTCGGTGGCGATCTTCTCGTAGAGGTAATAGTGGTTGACGAGGCCGATCGCGACTTCGCCGGTGTTCACACCGTCGCGGACGGCGCCGTTCTTCTCGAACGGTACGGGATCCTGGGCGGCGAACGCCTCGAGCCATTCGCGGGCGCCGTCCTCCCCACGTAGCACGCGCAGGCCGGTGACGAAGGCCTGCCAGGAGGCATTGGTCGGGGCAAACCCGATCTCGCCTTTCCACTGTGGGTCGAGGAGCTCGTCGATCGTGGTCGGCGGGTCGGGTACCAGCTCTGGGTTGATGATGAACACCCGCGCTCGGCCGCTGGCGCCGACCCAGGCGCCGGTCGTGGAGCGGTACTGTGTGGGGACGATCTCCAGTGTCGCCGCGGGCAGTATCGTCAAGAGTCCTTCTTTCTCGATGGCGCCGAGCGCACCGGCGTCCTGTGAGAAGAACACGTCGGCCGGGGAAGCGTCACCTTCGGCGAGCAGCTGGGCGGCCAGTTCGCCACTGTCGCCGGCGCGGAACTTGACCTCGATGCCGGTCTCGTCCGTGAACTGCTCGAGCAACGGCTCGACGAGTTCCTCGCTGCGGCCGCTGTAGACGGTGATCGTGCCGGACGCCGTGGGAGCGTCTGTGCCCACAGGCGAACCAGTCGGGGCGGGTGCATCGGCCGCTGGGGGCAACTCGGTGGAGCTGGTCTCCTCGCCGTCGCTGCCACAGGCGGCGAGCGCCAGCCCGGCGACGATGGCGGCGGCTGCCAGTGGGAAGTAAGAAGAGCGCATGGGGGGTCTTTCTGGTCGGAGTGGACAAGGTGACTGCATTGTAACGGAAGTTGTCGGATAGAGTCAAGGATGCCTAACATTCAGCCCGACCCGATGCGCTGCGGCGGTCGGCTACGCGCTCGGCCGCGTCGGCCTCCCGGGAGCGTGCGTCGTCGAGCCGCTCGGCGGCGGCGAGCCCCCGGTCGTGGGCGACGTCGAGGCTGCGGGTGGTCGGCAGCGAACTGCGTTGCGCCTTGAGCCGTTCGATGTGCGCATCCCGCTCGGTGAGCGCGACGTCGGTCGCAAGAATGACCTCGACCGCCACCGCGAGTGCTCGTTGCGCAATGATTCTTCGGCGCTCGATCGCGGCCCGACGGGCGGTGACGCCGACGTGCTCGGCGACGGGTTTGGTGTGGCGACCCCGGAGGGTGCCCACGCGGAATTCGCCGGTGACGGTGACCACGGTCTCGGCCGCCGCCGCGAGGTCGGTGGAGATCGAGGCGAGCAACTTGGCGACGCCGCCCGGGTCGACGTCGGGTTGGAGCGTCTCGGGCACGGTGACGGTCAGCAGGTCGCTCAGCGGGGCGTCGACCTGTTGACCGGCGCAGGCGATGAGGTCGCCGCTCGCGAGGTGCAAGGCGCCGTCGCTGCCGAGCTCGGCGCCGAGCAGCCCGGCTGCCTCGAGCGCCGCTTCCAATCCTGTCCTTTCGTCGTCAGCGAGGTGGTCGGCGAAGTCGATCAGGTCGGCGAGGCAAGCGCGACGGTCGAGACGTTGCCACGCGGCGACGGGCGGCTCGGGGTATGAGCGCCCCTCCAGTTCGGCCAGTTCTGCGGCCGGCCGATCGAGTTCTGTCTGCTCGTGCTGCCGGCGAGCCGCCACCTCCGACCGAGCCCCCTGGCGTCGGTCGAGCAATCCACTCGCGGCGTCGAGCCAGCTTGCCACCACCTCCGTGCGTCGGTCGAGTAGGTCTGGCGCGTCGAGCAGCGACCGGTTGATCTCGTCGGCGCCGGAGTGGAGGGCCACGATGGCATCGAGCCACTCGTTCAACTCGATGCGCCAGGCGTCAACCGCGGTCGTCAGCGCCTGACGCTGCTCGTCGAGGCGCCGGCGAGCGGCCTCGGTGTCGGAGCGCGCCTGTTCGTGGTCCTGCTCGGCGCGGAGCAACTCGGTCTGGCGGGCGTCGACACGCTGGATGGATTCCAACACCTCGTCGACGTCGAGCCGGCGTTGGCCGGCCGCAGCCTGCACCCCGCCGATCGAGGCGCGTACCGGCTCGATGGAGAAGTCGCCGACGGGCAGGCTGATCGAATCGTCGAGATCGTCGGCAGCGATGTTGGGAAGGTCGGGAATGCGGGCCGGGACTCGCACTGACCCTGCCGAACCGCTGAGCTCGCTGATGGTGCTGTGCAGTTCGCGGTGATCCTCGAGCGTCGAGGTGGCCGCGGTTCGCACGGCTGCGGCTGCCGTCGCGAGGCGCTCCTGCTCTTTGGCCTCGCGTTGCTCGGCCTCGTCGAGTTGGTGGGCCAGCGTGGCGACATGATCGCGGAGGTCGTCGAGCTCGAGGCCTTGTTGGTAGGCCGGCGTGGCGTGCAGCTGCGCCACGCCGCCTCCTTGCGACGGCGCTCCACGTCGTCGCTCAATCCGCCCAGATGGGTCGCTCGGCGGAGCAGCTCGTCTGACGCATAAGCGCCGTAGACCTGCATCAGCGAGTGAAGCGTGTCCGCTGTTCGGGCGAGCGCGTGGACGTTTCGACGGTGCTCCTCGAGGTCCTCCAGCGGTTGGGCGGCGTCGTCGAGCGCCGCCTCCGAGAGTTGCGGCAGCGCGTCGCGGAGGTAGGCCGGGAGTTCGGTGTCGATGCGGTCGCCGACACGGGGACTGCGAACGACGTGGAGCAGGCGAATGTGCTGGTCGAGGTCCCGGCCGCCGAACAGCGTGTCGCGGACCGCTTGGCGATAGGCGCCGCGTTGATCGTGGGCGAACACGGCATGCGGGCCGAGCGTGGAGCGCAGCACGTCGGCGCTGAGCGGAACGCGGCCCTCCATCAGGGCGAAGTCGACCCCGGGTCGGCGATCGGTGAGAAACCACCAGGTGGTGACACGGTCGGTGCTCTGGTTGGCCTTGATCCCGCACCCGCACACGAGGTACTGCTCGCGCCCTTCTTCGTTCTGAGGGGAGGAACGGGCGAACTCGATCCACAGGTACCCCACGGGCTGTTGCTCGTCGCGCCCCGACAGCATCCACGAGCGGAGCACAGCGGACTGCTCGCCTGCCGCATCGATCCGCCGCGTGTCGGCATCGATGAGGAATGGCAGCAGCATGTTCATCGCGGTCGACTTGCCGGAGCCGTTGACGCCGCGTAGCAGCAGACGTCCGCCGCCGAAGTGCAGCGTCTCGTCGCCGTACTGGTACACGTTGAGGATGCCGGCACGATTGAGCCGCCAGCGAGAGGTCACTTGATGCATCGTAGGAGACGGGTGTCACGTTCCACCGGAGCCGGACGGTGGTCGCTGCACGAGCTCACGTCCGAGACGACGACATGGACGTCGTGATCGCCGCCGGTTCGTTCCAACCGGCGTGGCCTTGTTCACGTCTGTGTAGCACCCGCAAAGTAGGTTCGCCGACGTGGGAACGAACAACAAACAGCGCCGGGCCGCGAAGGCCAAACGACGAGTGAAGACGAATGCGCGCCAGTCCTCGCCACCACGCGGAGAGCAGCGATTCGAATCGATGTTCACGCCGCGCGACGAAGCACGGGCGCTGCTCGGGCACGCTGCGGACGCCTTGGCGAGCGGCGACGCCGTCGACGCCCATGAGGCAATGCGGGCGCTGGCCGAGATCGATCGGCATGTCGTCGAGCGAGAATCGGAGGCAGCGTTGCTCTCGATCGTCGGGGCGTTGTGGCAGCACGGATGGCAGCCCGCAGAACTCATCCGGCTCGCTCGCCGAAGCGATACCAAGGTCGGTCTGCTGGCAGTCACGGCCGTTGCGGCTGACCACGCCCAGCGCGTCCCCTCGACGCTTTCGCCGGCGTGGGCCGAGCAGGTCCGAGGGCTTGCGCTGCCGCAGCTCCGGAGCAACACGGGGTGGCTGTCCGTCGTTGCAGCGCGCGAAGGGCTCGATCGACTCGGCCTGATCTCGCTTTCGGTTCGCCTGCTGGCCGTGCTCGGCGCCGCGGGTCCGCTTCCTACGATCGTCCCCCCGCCCGGAGCCCAACGAGATGATCGCACGCGTGATGGTATGAGAGGCGTCGACGATCCGGTGCTGGTGAAGGTTCGGGCCCTACTCGCCCAGGCTGAATCGACCACGTTCGAAGCCGAAGCCGAAGCCTTTACGGCCAAGGCGCAGGAATTGATGGCGCGGCACGCAATCGACGGCGCTCTCCTGTGGGCGCGGTCCGGACGAGATGAACGTCCGATCACGATCCGCTTGCCGCTCGACGACCCCTACATCGACGTCAAGTCCCTCTTGTTGCAGCGCGTCGCGCACCACTCTCGTTGCAAGTCTGTGTACCATCCGCGATACGGTCTGGGCTCGCTCGTCGGCTTTGCCTCCGACGTCGCGGCGGCAGAGGCGCTGTTCACCTCGCTGCTCGTGCAGTCTCACGCCGCGCTTCGAGCCGAGGCCGCCAAGGCTCCGCCTGGCGGCCGGACTCGCAGTAGGTCGTTTCGTTCGTCGTTTCTCCTGTCGTTCGTCACCAGGATCGACGAACGACTTCGTGACGTCACCGCGCACGTCGAGTCGGCTGCAACATCGACGCAAGGGCCGGCGTTGCTGCCGGCGCTGGTGGCGCGCGAGACCGCTGTCGAAGAATCCATGACGGAGCTGTTCGGCACGCTCGAGGGCGTCGCTGTGCGTATCGGAACCGACGCTGCCGGTTGGGCCCGGGGCAGGATCGCTGCCGACCAGGCGCATCTCAATGCCGGCGACGTCGGGCGCCGCCGAGACGCCTTGGCGGAGGGGCTTGACAGTGACAATGAGAAGTGAGCTTGCGGCCGGCGGCCGATCTGACGCCATCCACTGCCGACTGCGGCGGCCCCACCCCATTCTCACTGTCAGTCGGGTTGTCTGTTGTGCGTTCGGTAGATGAATGACGCGATTGTCGGCAGCTACCGGCCGTTGCCGGCCCGAGGGACTGATGGGGCGTGCCACGTCGTCGCTCATACGAGTGATCCCTGTGCCGCAAGCAGTGCACGAACTTCGGGGATGTGTTGCCGATGCAACTTTCGGTTCTGCTTGTCTCGCTGTACGCGCCCCACGAGGATGCTCGGGTGGACCTCTGCGGGGCCCGAACCCATCGGCGGGCGACCGCCGCGTGGTCGTACGGTGGTGATGTCGTATCCGGCTTCGGCCTCGGTGGCCATGCGTTCGATGTCGGCGTCGGTGACCGACTGACTCCGCCGCCGGCGGTCAGATTGTTCCGACGGTGACGTGGTGGGCGTGGGCCACGCAGGTCTTCAGGAACCTGTTCGTGGTTGCATCACGGCCGCTGTGGCCCTGCAGCGATTCGACGAGTACGACGGTTGGAGCGATCGGTGGCCGGAGACCGTCATCTCGAAGGGCGCGAATGAGGGCGAGTGCCCGCGTGGAGTGTTCGGCAAGACGGCTGACCCCTCCGCTGTCGATGACCAGCACGGGCCAGCCAGTTTGGTGGAGTTGACGATCGCGGATGCGTCGCACGATCGCGTCGGCGCGAGATTGTTGACGTCTTGTCGGTCCGCCGATTTCTGCGGCCAGTTCGGTGAGGTAGTCGGCGGTCGCTTCGAGCACGTCGCGGCGTTCGAGTTCGGCGCGTACGGCCACCTGGAGGAGTTCGGAGGCGGGCAGATCGCGGCGCTTCAGTTCGTCGTAGAGGTCGTCTGGGAGGTACACCTGGCTCAGCCCCTATTGTCGAGTGACCATTGTTGACCGCAAGTGACCGTTGTTGACCTGTGTGACACGCCCTCTTGACGCTCCATCCGCC
Organism: Ilumatobacteraceae bacterium; assembly: GCA_963703525.1. GTDB lineage: Bacteria > Actinomycetota > Acidimicrobiia > Acidimicrobiales > Ilumatobacteraceae > Sva-07. The sequence continues at coordinate 69,287 of CAVPET010000062.1, forward strand.
CTGTTGACGCCCGTGGTTGGCGGTGGTTGGCGGTGGAGAAGGACAGAATGACGAAGGTTCAGACGTTGGAGAGGGCACTTTGCACCATCATGGAGGAGATGCGCCCGGAGCGGACGCATTGGGCGTGTCAGGGTGCCGGTCGTGTGGGCTTTGGGCAGGCCGGCGTCGGCCCGCGAGTCGGGTCCCGTGGTTGCGAGGGTGATCCCCGCGCAGCCTCAGGCCTTGATCATTCCGACCGAGGGCATTCGGCGTTCGGCGAGGAGCGCAGCGAGGTCGTCTATGTCGCTTGTGAGGAGGATGTCATTGGGCTCGCATACGAGGGCGAGAGCGGCGTCGTGGACATCGTCTCGTCCGGTGGCGGCGAGCAGCAGTCCTGCGGCTTGGGCCAGTTCGACGGTGAGGGAGCGGACGTCGACGGCTTTGAGCGCTTGTGCGAGGCGTGCCTGACGAGCGGGGCGCCGCCATACCTGTCCGACTATGCCGGCGTGGGTCACGATCTGTTGTTCGGATTGGTGGGCGATGGCGAGGCGTGCCCACATGGATCTGTCGTTCCGGTCGAGGGCGATGAACGCACCGGCGTCGAGGACCAATCTGCTCACGCGGCCGAGGGGGTCTTCTTCTTGGTTCGCGGATGTACGATCTGCTTGTTGTCGGCTTCGGCCTGGCGGTTCAGTTCCTCGTCGGAGAACGCTCCGAACTCGGCGGTGTAGGAGTCGACGGCGGCGGCGAGCGCGTCTTGTCGTTCGAGCTGGTCAAGGCGCTGCGCGAGGGCGTCCTGCAGGATGCCCGACACGTTCAGGCGTGCAGCTTGTGACTTGATCTTCTCGTACAACTCATCGGGCAGGTAGACCTGCATCTTCGGCATGCGGCCAACTATACACCCATTGATCCGGAGAGCGCGCCCCGCACCCGTGCAAGCGGGCTTGCAGTCGGGTGGCATCGAGAAGGTATGCGTGCGTCGTAACTGTTCAGGTCCCGGGTGTGCGGTGTACGCGAGTTCGCTAGTCGGTTGATCGGAGGATGTCTCGCTTCTTGTTGAAGTTCGGTGGTGATCCCGATCTTGTTCAGGCGGCAGCCTGATCGTAGTTGTCGGGTGTGGCGGGGTTGGTCGCTCGGCTGATCGCGGCGACGAGGTGGGGCATCTGGGTGCAGCCCCTGAAGCGCCGGAACGAGCGTTGGGCTTCGGTGGAGCTGGGGGGAATCGAACCCCCGACGGGGATGGCGCGTCGTGCCTGGTCAGAGCGTTGCGCTCCTGGTCAAGGCGGGCTTTCGAGTGTCCGTTGTTGACCGTGAGTGACCGTTGTTGACCTGTGTTTCCCGCCCTTTTCCCCTCCGTCCGCCCTCTTTCCGCCCTCGACGAACCGAACCTCAGACGTCGTTGCGATCTCCATCGATGGGATCGCCTTGCGAAAGGCGTCGGTCCGTCCGGGCGCGATGGGACGGCGTCGTCGACACATCTGAGTGGGGGAGTACCCTGTCGTCATGACGACCGTGCAGATCAGCGACGAGCTGCTGGCGGCGGCGCGCCGCGAGGCTGAGCGTCGAGGCGTGGCGGTCGATGTGGTCGTCGCGGAGGCGGTGCAGCGATTCGTCGTCGGGGCGGACTTGAGCAGGCTGCTCGACGAGTTCGGACGTCAGGACGCAGCGGCGCCTGATGCCCTGTCGGAGCGTGACGCCGAGCTGATCGCAGCCGAGGAACTGGCAGCGTTCAGGTCTACCCACGGCTGAAGGCCTTCCATGGCTGAGCCGCTCCGGGTCGTGATCGATCCGAACGTTCTGGTGTCCGCTGCGATCGCGGACGGTGCTCCACGGCGAGTCGTCGAGCTCGTCGCTGCGGGTGCCATCCGGATGGTGACGTGTCCGCGGCTGCACGACGAGTTGGAGGGAGTGTTGGCTCGCGAGCGGTTCTTGCGATGGAGAACTCGGGAGCAGCTCGATCGATTCGTCGCCGACATCCGCGTCCTGGCGCATCGCCTCCCCGATCCAACGGACGTGCCGGCGGTGTCGCGCGATCCGAACGATGACTATCTGATCGCGCTGTTCCGAGCGGCGGAGGCGGACGTGCTGTGTTCGGGCGATGGCGACCTCGCCGCCGTCGATGGCCTCGAGGTGCTGTCGCCTCGCGACCTGCTGAATCGCCTCGTGCCACCGTCGCCGCCGGCATCGTAGGCAGCGAGTGCGGCGCTGGCCACCCTGGCGTGGGTCGTCAGTCGAAGCGGTTGCAGCTGAGGGCGTCGTCGATGTGTTCGGGCGCTGATTCGACGGGGGAGTCGATGCCGGTGATGGCGTCGGTGTAGCCCCAGATGGCGCCGGCCCAGACGCAAAACAGGTTCGCGTCACGACAGCCAGACGCTCGATGCCGGTCTTCGGCAGACGAAGGACGACGTGATGCCCAGCCGGCGGGGGCGTTCCCATGAGGATCGAAGCAGATGCCGTCCCCAGCCTTTCCACCGAGGCGGGCGACGACTCGCCCTGATGAATAATCTCCGCCTGGACGTCTTGTCGAAGCTCCGGGTACTGGGCTCGCATGTCCTCGGTCCACGCGTACTCGCCTGCGACCGCAAGGTCGAGTCGGTTCTGCGTGATGTATGAGTCGTATCCGTATCGCTGAAGCTTGCGGTAGTGCTGAAGCATCCGCGGTTGGACCTCTCGCATCCCGATTCCCCGGAGATACTCGTTGATCTCGTCGAGTTCGATGTTCCCATCGTGACGAAGGAACAGCGCATGGCCCTCGGCGCCGTCAATTGGCCGCGCAGCCATCTTTCGTCCTTCCCGCGATCGCCCACACAGTCACAGGTAGTCGAGTATTGCAGGAGTGCCTTCCTCGGTTCGGCGAAGAGATGCCCGTAGCCACGGTTGGGAACGCCCTGCAGACGAGCCGTCTTCAATCCTCCGGCGACGCCGCGGCCGCATCGATCAGCCGGTTCACGAAGTCAATCGCGTCGTCAAGTGAGGGGAGCACGGTCTCGTTCTCGAGATCATGTGCTCGCCCACTGGCGGCGTCCCCCATACAGGCGTGGAGCTTCTGAACGATCTGGTGCTCGGCGCTGATCACTCGAACCGGCGCCGGCTGGGGCAACCCGACCTCGTCGAAGATCGCACTGACGTCGGTACCGAGTCGTTCGACCGCTACTTCGGTGCTGTCGATCTCGGCATGAATGTCGCCTCGCTGGCCGCAACCTCACGGAGACCGAGTGGTCGAGCTACATGTGGGGGTTCGGCGCTCGTGGCGACACGTGCCGTCGGCTGAATTTCACCTGGTCGACCTGTGTGAAACGCCCTTTCGCCGCGCCGCCCGCCCTTTGCCCGCCCCGGTGGGGCAGCGTTGTCTTCACGTTCGAAGTACGAATCGTTGAGCCGCAATGGTACGAAGTGGATAGCAGAATGAGTACGATACGTACAGTGTGCGGAGCGATCGACCGATGCGTCGCTCGGAGACGAGACGGATGAGCTACCTGCCACGAGTTGTCGATGATGAGTTGCGTCGCCGACTCGATGCTGTGGGCGCCGTGATCATCGAAGGCCCCAAGGCGTGCGGCAAGACCGAGACGGCCAGGCGGCGGGCGGGCAGCGTGGTGTTGCTCGACATCGACGCGCAAGCGCTCGCTGCGGCGCGTGTCGATCCGTCGCTGGTGCTGAACGGGCCGATTCCCAGGCTGCTGGACGAGTGGCAGGTCGAGCCGGCGATCTGGAACCACGTTCGCCGGGCTGTCGACGAGCGTCAGGCTGCGGGTCAGTTCATCCTCACGGGTTCTTCGGTGCCGCCCGATGACGTCGATCGCCACACGGGAGCGGGCCGATTCTCGTTTCTTCCGATGCGGCCGATGTCGCTCGCCGAGTCGGGTCACACCAATGGGCAGGTCAGCTTCTCCGAGATGTTCGCAGGGGTGCCCGTTCGAGCCGTCGATTCGGGGATGACGGTGCCGCGGTTGGCGGAGTTGATCACGATCGGAGGGTGGCCGGCCCAACAAGGTGTGTCCGTCGGCGCGGCAGCGCGGGCGGCGATCGACTACTTGCACCAGGTCTGCACCGTCGATGTCGCTCGGGTGGGTGGTGCGAGACGCGATCCAGCCAAGGTCGAGGCGTTGGTGCGCTCGCTGGCCCGCAATGTCGCGACCGAAGTCACGATTACGACGCTGGCGGCCGATGCCGGCGGCGCAGATGGCGAGTTGAGTCGCGTCACGGTCTCGGAGTACTTGACTGCGTTGGAGCGGCTGATGGTGATCGAGGACCAGCCGGCGTGGGCGCCACATCTGCGGTCGACGCGTCAGGTGCGTTCGTCGGCGAAGCGTCACTTCGCTGATCCGTCGCTCGCCGTTGCCGCGCTGCGCGCTGGACCGGAGCGGTTATTGCAGGATTTCGACTTCTTCGGGCTCTTGTTCGAGTCGCTCGTGGTGCGGGATCTACGCGTGCTGTGTCAACCGCTCGGCGGATCGGTGCTGCACTACCGCGACAACAAGGGCCTCGAGGTCGATGTCGTCGTGGAACTCGCCGATGGCCGCTGGGCAGCGTTCGAGATCAAGCTCGGCCAGGGCGCCATCGAGAAGGCCGCCACCTCGCTGTCGAAGTTCCGCGACGTCGTCGACCTCGACCGCCGCGGCGAGCCTGCCGTGCTCGGTGTCATCACCGCCACCGGCTACGGCTACGTCCGCGATGACGGCATCGCAGTGATCCCCATCGGCGCCCTGCGCGCCTGACCGACCTCACCGAGGCGCAGAATCCGAGCTCCTGCACGTGCGGTGCCTTCCGAAGTGCTGTGTTCCGGCGATGGCGACTTGGACGCCGTCGGAGCGAGACGTCAACAATGGCCTCACTCACGGCGATGTGCGATCCGCCGAAGACGCGCTGCCTCCGTTCGGATCGGGCTTTGTCCTGGTGAGCCGAGTCGTGCGGGTCGTTCCGATGCCTGGCGGTGGTAGCAGGCCTCGGGAAAGCCGTCGAGTACGGCGAGGACTCGTTCGAAGCGACGGCGGGCTTCGTCGTACTGCTTGGTCGCCCGGGTGAGTTTGCCGAGTTCGAACTCGGCGGAAGCCTGCAGCGCGGTGTACTCGTCGTCGTCGAGGAAGGCAAGAAGGTTCGAGAAACGCCGGCGGTTCGTAGCCACCCGCCCCATGTCTCAACACCAGCTCCCAGGCGCCGCCGCCAGGGCCACTTCGTCGGAGGGCGGACCGAGTGGGGGTATCAGCCGCCCCACCACTTGGTGTAGAAGTGATGGTAGATGCGGATCTTCGGGAGCGAGCGGCGCCGGGGGATCGAACCCCCGACGGGTCCTGGCGTCGTGCCTGGTCAATTCAGGTACCACTGAATCAGTCGTCAACCGCTCCGTGAAAGGCGTTTACGGATCTTTCAATCGACCGCGCGGTGAGATACCGTCGCCCACGAACGGGCCGCCGCGCTGGTCTGCCATCCGTGCAACCTGCTCATCCTGCTCGCCAGATCGGAGCGAACGACGATGACTGATAGCCACCCGACCGGCGATGCCGCCCGGCTCGCCGTCGCACTCGTCGGGCATCCCGCCGTGGAACGGTCCTGGGCCGAAGCTTCCGTTCTGGCGGGCTATCGGGTAGGTGGCCTGGCGGCGCACCTCGTGCGCTCGATCGAGACGATCCGCCAGTACGCCGAGGCCGACCAACCGGCGCCCGACGCCGTGCTCGTCGACGCCGCCGGCTACTACGCAGCGGTGCTCGACGACCACCACCCGGTGACGAGCACGTTCCACGCCAACATTCGAGCACGAGGCGAAAGCCGCGTCGACGCCGGTCACGATGTGCTCGCGGCTGCGGCGAGCACAGCGCTGGCGTGGCTCGAGTCGCAACAGTTCGATCTCGAACGACCGTTGAGCGTGCTCGATGGCACCGCTATCCGGCTCGGTGACTACCTCGACACTCGTCTCGTCGAACTCGTCATCCACAGCGACGACTTGTCCGTCAGCGTCGGCATCGACCCGCCCGCGTTCGGCGACCATGCCTGGCGCGTCGTTGCCGATGTGTTGGCTGCCTGCGCACAACGCCGCCACTCGCCACGCCGTCTCGCGCCGGCGTTGGCGCGCCCCGAGCGATACGGACCGCTCGGAGCATTCGACGCGCTCGCCGATCGAGGCGACCACGGCAACGGCTCGCCCTGAGCGGCCGTCTCCTGTCAGGTCGTCTCTCGTCGGACAGCAGCGCGGGTGGCGACTGGCCTCGTCAACCAGAACCCGATATCGCCGAACGCCGCCGGCTTCAGCGTCGTCGACTTCAAGCCGGTGTTCGAGGGGCACGGCGCAGGCGCGAAGGATCCGTTCGTGTTCGGCAGCGACGGTGAAATGACTGGAGCGTTGACAGCCGCAGACGTCGACTTCGACCTCGGGTGGTCCCCTGTCAGCTTGGACAGCGGCCACTCTGAAACCGAAATCAAGAAGCGGTTCGACCCCCACCCCAACGCGGACGGCACCGCGGCACAAGCGTTGGCGATCTTGGAGGCATCGTGATGCGCATACCCACAGCACTTGGTGCTCTCGCCGGTGTGGCAGCCGTAGTAGCTGTCACGGCCTCGGCCTCCGCCGACATGTTTGGCGGCTCAAACGCCGGGCCAGGCTTCACGACTCTCGCAGACGTGGCTGCGATCTGTGATGGCCACCCACCCCTGGACCCCCGACACACCCGCACCACTCACCTGACAGTGATAATGAGAAGTGAGCCTGCGGCTGCCGGGTTTGACTCTTCGCCTGACTGTCGCTCTCGGGTTGACCTGAAAGGGATTGGTCGATTCGGTGGCCGCTGGCTCACTTCGGCACAAGCTGTCTCGGACGGATCGTGACCTCATAGGAGCCTGCGCTATCAGGCGCCCATCACTGTCTTGTCCGCCCGTTCGGGCTCGTGCGTGCCGTCCTCCATCCGGCTCGAACGAGAGGACGACATGAGCATCGTCACAGAACTATCCGAGATCGACAACCCCGTCGCGGCGGGCGTTGACACTCACGCCGAGGTCCATGTTGCGGCGGTGATCGACCAGGTCGGTCGAGAGCTCGGCCACGCCAGCTTCGCGACGACACCGGCCGGTCACCGGGAACTACACGCCTGGATCGACACGCACGGTGTGGTGACGGTGGTGGGGATCGAGGGCACCGGTGCGTACGGCGCCGGGCTCGCCCGCCATCTCACCGCCGGCGGTGTTCACATCGTCGAAGTCGACCGGCCCGACCGCAAGAGTCGGCGTTTCGAGGGCAAATCCGACCCGATCGACGCCTACGCCGCAGCACGGGCTGCGTTGTCCGGGCGGGCGTCCGGAACTCCGAAGACACGTGACGGCAACGTCGAGATGATCCGGGTGTTGCGGGTCGCACGCTCCAGCGCCATCAAGGCCCTGCTGTCGCGATCACCCAGCTCAAAGCGGTCATCAAGACCGCACCCGACGAACTCCGCTGCGAGCTCCGCAACCTCGATGGCGCCACGTTGATCACCCGCTGCGCCGGTCTGCGCTGCAACCGTGGACCCGCCCCGACACCATCACGATTCGCGAGCGCAAGCCGCGACCCGGGCCGCCTCGACGACGTCACCGCCGCCACCAAGCGCACCCTGGCCAGCCTCGCCCGACGCGTCCACCATCTCAGTGACGACATCGCCGATCTCGACGATGACCTCGACCAGCTCGTCGCCGAGACCGCACCCACCCTGGTCGGCGATGTTCGGTGTCGCGACCGATGTCGCCGGGCAACTGCTCGCCACCGTCGGCGACAACCCCGACCGGATCCACAGCTCGGCCGCGTTCGCTCACCTCTGCGGTGTCTGCCGATCCCCGCCTCGTCCGGCAAGACCAACCGGCACCGCCTCAACCGCGGAGGCGACCGCGGGCGACGCGAACTGTGCGCTCTACAGGATCGCGATGAGCCGCCTCCGCTACGACCCGCGGACCCAGCTCTACCGCATCCATCCTCCTCGCCACCGGCAAAACGAAGAAGGACGCCATGCGCGTCCTCAAACGCGCCATCGCCCGGGAGGCCTACCAAGCAATCAAGACCGACCTCATCACCACCCCGATCCGGACTTGACATCCATAG